>JBDNCV010000048.1:0-25396 GCA_046719465.1 Anaerolinea sp. | reverse complement strand
AGCCCACAAGCGCCGATGGTACTGCCTTGGACACGAGGTGGGAGAGTAGGCCGCTGCCAACCTTATCTCACCTCCTCATTCCCCTGCCGCGTTTGGTTTTGGTTGAGGTCTCAACGCTTTTGGGACTACCCTCATAGAACCTCAATGCTTTTAGACATGAAAATTTCATATTTCACGTTATAGTGTGAACTAACCAAAGTGCTGCTAGTTTTGGAGAGTTCGCTGTGCGTTATCGTTTGATTGCGGCTTTATTGCTTGCTGGTTTGCTTGTGATGTCGGTGTGGGCCATCGCCGAAGACCCACCGGGCACGCCTACCCCCACCCCGACCCCACCCCCGATTCAAGTGACCCCGACCCCAGCCCCTGTGGCAGATTTCACGGCGACGGTGATCAACGACGAGGGCGGCCCCGTGCTGATCCGCGGCGTGCTGCCGATCACGAACATCAACGTCAAACGTGCTTCGATGCGCCCCGTGATTATCCTCGAAGACCAAGTGAACTTCGTCGCGCGCGATTTTGAGGGCAAGATCTCCAAAGAGAGCCAAGTACTGGCCTTGTTTACGAGTAATTTCTTCGCTAGCGCGCCTGTGAGCTACGAGCTGGCTTTGCCAGCCATGCCGCGCGGCACATTCCTTGATGTTGATCAAAACGGCCGCCCAGACCCCGGCGTCCAGATCTTCCAGATTGGCTATTGGGATGATCGCTTCGGCCAGATCTACCTGAACGAAAAAGAGATCTATGCGTGGTCAACGGCCTACAGCAGCGCCCGCGCCGACGAAGACCCGCGCCGCATGGGGGAGCTGATCGGCGGCAAGCTGATTGTGTTCGCAGCAGAACCCGGGCAGGGGTTCCCCTCTGGCTTTGGCGACGACGGGCTGCTCTTCACCGCCGATGACCCGATTGTCACGCTGCCGGTGGGCTATTCGGTGGTCGACCTTGATACGACCCCCTTCACCTTCAACCGCGCCCGTGAGCAGGTGATTGACCTGATTGAACCCGCCTCGCTTGTGCTGGACGATTTTTCGATGATGAATTATCTCGAAGCGTTCGATGCGCTGATCGACAAGGCGCGGGTCGGCTATTCGTTTACTGAGTACAAAGGCATCGATTGGGATGCGATTGCTGCGCAGGTGCGCCCGCTGTTTGTGGATGCAGAGCAGCGCCGTGATCGCCTCGCGTACTTCCGCGCGCTTGATCAGTTGGCGCTTCTCATCCCTGATGGGCATGTGGCCGCGTATGGCTCACCGCTGGTGTCGGAGGCGCGACGCCAGCCTGTGGCGGGCAGCGTCGGCATGAACCTGCGCGAGCTGACCGATGGGCGCATCCTCGTCAACTTCGTGCTGGAGAACGGCCCAGCGCAGCGCGCAGGGATTCGCGTGGGCGCGGAGATCATCGCCATCAACAACGTGCCGATTCAGGAATATCTGCCCACCGTGCGGCCTGCGACTGGCCCCTTCAGCAACGATGAGATGCGGCGGCTGGCGCAGGTGGCCTATGCGGCGCGCTTCCCGTTGAACACCACGGCCATTGTGACCTATCGCAACCCGGGAATGCCAGAACAGACCGCCCGCATGAGCGTGATTGAGGATAACTTCTCGCTGGCGTATGGGCAGGCGCTGCAAAACGGCACGCTGAACGCCTCGCAGTTTGCCGCACCCGTGGAGTTCTCGTTTGATCGGAACCGTATTGGCGTGGTGCGGGTCAACACCTTCGACGGCAACGAAGCGCTGATCGTCTCAAGCTGGCACTTCTTCCTTGAGACGGCCAATCAGATCGGCTCACCCGGCATCGTGATCGACCTGCGCAGCAACCTCGGCGGCTTTTCGTTCATCGCCAACCGGCTCGCGGCCACGCTTTATGACCGCGAAATTGAACTCTACACGACGGAGAGCTTCAACCGTGCCATCGGCGAGTTCTACATCAGCCCGCTGGGGGTGGATCGGCTGAAGAGAGATGAGGACGCGCCGACCTATCGCGGGCGTGTGGCGGTGCTTGTGGGGCCGGGCTGCGCCAGCGCCTGCGAGTTCTTCGCCTATGCGCTGACGCGCGAAGGCCGTTCGACGGTGATCGGCCAGTACGGCACGTATGCCATCGGCGGCGGCTGGTCGCCGACCTTTATGCCGGATGGCATTCGTTTTGCGCTGCCGACGAATCGCAAGTTCGACGCGAACGGCAACATCGTGGTGGAGGGCGTGGGCATTCAGCCCGATATCCGCGTTCCAGTGACGGAGAGCAACTTCGCCAGCACCGAGGATGTGGTACTCCAGCGCGCGCTTGACTTTATCGCCACGGGGCGTTGAGCGTGGCACAAACGGCAAACTGACTGGGGCAGTTAGCGCAGCGGGCGAGACAGGTCTCTGAAAAATACGGTTCTTGTGTGCAGCGTCACCTGCTAAGATGAGTGCGCATCCTTTGGGGGTGCGCATTTTGGTTTTGAGAAAGTGCTGCCCACATGACCATATCGACGCGCCGCCTGTGGCGCTGGTGGGGGCCGCTGCTGGCGATCCTCGCGTTGGCTTTTGCGCTGCGCCTCAGCAAACTGGCGGCGCAAGCCATTTGGTGGGATGAGGCGTGGTCGATCCTGCTGGCAGAGCAGAGCCTGCCAGACATCACACGGACGATTGCGTTTGACGCGCACCCGCCGCTGTATCAATGGCTGATGCACGGGTGGATCCGGCTGGTGGGCATCAGCGAGCTGGCGGCGCGCTATCTCTCGGTGCTGGCGGGGGTGGCAACGGTGGCGTTGTGTGTGGCGCTGGCACGCCGCCTGACGCGCAGCCGCCACACGGCGCTGGCCGCAGGCATGGTGACGGCGCTCTCGCTGATCGGCATTGACTGGTCGCAAGAGGCGCGCATGTACGCCCTCGGCGCGATGTGGGCAGTGGCGGTGGTCTACGCCTACGTGCGTCTGCTGGAGCGGCCTACGCGGCGCTGGGGGGTGGCGCTGGCCGTGGCAGCAGCCTGCGCGCCACTCACGCAGTATCTGGCGGGGTTCGCGGTGGTGGCGGTGGGGCTGCACGCCCTGCTGACGCAGCGGGCGTGGCGCTTCTGGCGGGCGTGGCTGCTGGCGATGAGCGCGGCAGCGCTGCCGGTGGGCGCATGGCTGATCTATGCCCTGACGCTGGCAACGCGCACCCCGCGCGCGACCGATGCTGACCTCCTCTATCCGCTGCAGCTTTGGTGGGCGGCGCTGGTGAACGGCACGTCGGCCCACATCGAGCAGTACGAGCTGCCCGCGCTGCTGCTGGCGGCGCTGGTGGTGGTTGGCGGGACGGTGGGGCTGTGGCAGCGGCGGCGGGGCGCGCTGTTGGCGCTGCTGTTGGTGATCGTGCCGCCGCTGTTCTACTGGGGAGTGAACTGGGCGCTCGTGCTGCCGCTGACGGATCGCTACTACGCGCTCATGGCCCCGAGTGGTTTGGTGGGGGTGGTGGTGTGTGGGTATGCACTGGTGCATGTGCATCGGGCACGGGCGCTGCTGATGGTGGCGGGGGCGGCGTTGGGCGTGTTCGGGTTGTTGGCTGTCTGGCGCGATTGGGACAGCCGCCGCCTGCAAGACGACTATGCCACGCTGATCGCGGCGGTGGATCGCTTGGCCGAAGCGGGCGACACGATCTTCTTTATCAGCGGCGAGCGCTACCCGCTGGTGCTGTACCCGCTGCGCAAGCGGTACTACCCCACGCCTACGCCCTATCGGCTGCATGGCGTGCCCGCGGGCGACGACTGGGAGCCGATCATGGAGCGCCTGACGGCAGACGTTGACCGCGCGTGGGTGGTGTTCGTGGAGCGCTCGCTGGGCGACCGTGACGGCGCGCGTGAGGCCTTCCTGCGGCGCGCTTACCGCGTTGAGGCTGAAGTGGCGGTGGAGCACAACGGCTATGCCCTGCTCACACGCCGCGATCCGCTCTCGTACCCCGACCTTGCGGAGGCGCTGCCGCCCGCTGTGAAGGCGCTGCGCCCGCACGAGGCGGTGCGGGTCGGCGTGCCTGCTGGGGTGACGGCCTCGCTCCATGTGGGCGATCTGACGCTTCAGCAGGCCACCCCTGCGCGCTGGGAGGTCGTCTCGTTCCCGATTTATCCTATTTATCCCAACGGTGACTACTGGCTGAGGGTGGGGCAGCAGCGCTATCCGCTGCGGGTGACGCACGCTCAGCCGCCGCATTCGCTGGGCGTGCCGCTGGCTGATTTTGGCGTGCTGCGCCTGCACAGCGCCGCCGTGGACGACCTCTATCAGCCGTGGCGTGCGCTGCGTTTGCGCCTGCTGTGGGGGGCGGCTGCGCCGCTCGACGCGCCGATCAACGTGTTCGTGCACGTCCTCGGGCCGTGGAACCCTGAGGCGGGCAGCCCGCTGTGGGGCCAGCATGACGGCCTGCCCGTGGAGACGCCGCTGGCGCAGTGGCAAGCAGGCATGGCCGCCGCCGAGACGCGCGTTGTTTATCTGCCGCCGCTGCCTGCGGGGCAGTATGAGCTGCGCGTGGGGCTGTACAACTGGCAGACAGGCGAGCGCCTGCTGCTGCCAGATGGGCAGGACAGCCTGCTGCTGCGAGCGTGGACAGTGCGTTGAGCGGCAGTGCGAAGGTTGCCGCCCTTGCAATTCGCAGTACACTAAAGACAAGCTTAACTAACACTTGGGGGCTTTATGACACATAAACGTTGGGTGCTGCTGGCGGCGCTGCTGCTGGTGCTGCTGCCGACCGTGTGGGCAGTCGATGAAGACCGCGACATCCCGATGGCGGTGATTGTCAACGACGAGGGCGGCGTGCAGCGCATCACGGGCATTTTGCCGCTGCGCAACCCAAACATCAAAATCTACACGGTGGATCCTGTCATCATCCTTGAAGATCAGGTCAACTTTGTGAGCCGCGAGATTTTGGCGGAACTGCCCGCCGCGTCGCAGGTGTTCGCGCGCTTGCTCAACGACTTCTACGCCGAGGGCGATGTGGAGTATGAGCTGCTGCTGCCGATTGCGCCGCAGGGCACGCTGCTCGACCTCAACTTTGATGACCGCGAGGATCTGGGCGTGCAGGTCTATCAAGTGGCGCACTGGGACAACCGCTACGGGGATGCTATCCTCGACATCCGCGACGCTTACGGCTGGTCGGGCGCGTACAGCTCTGTCACCGTGGAGGAAGATCCGCGCAAGCTCGGTGAGATCACCGGCGGCAAGCTGGTCATCTTCGCGCCGGACGACCAACAGACGATTGCCAGCGGCTTCGGCGAGGATGGCCTGCTCTTCACCGCGGATGACCCGCAGATGCGCATCCCCGCCGGTTGGAGCATCCTCAACCTCGATTCACAGCCGTTCACGCTGGATCGTTCTAGCAGCGTCATTGTGGACTTGATCGAGCCAAAGGAAGCCATCCCGCCGGATTTCAGCGCGCTGAGCTTCACCGAGGCGTTCGACGCGCTGATTGAGTGGGGACGGCAGCGCTACGCCTTCACCGAGTTCAACGGGACGGACTGGGACGCGCTGAGCGAGCGGTTCCGCCCGCGCTTTGTGGAAGCTGACAACAACGGCGATGTGCAGGCCTATGAGATTGCGATTGATGAGCTGGCTAAGGCGATCCCTGATGGGCACGTCTCGGCGGTGTCAGCCACCTCCAATGCGCTGGAGCAGCAGCGCATCGCGGGCGGGCTGGGCTTTGCCGTGCGTGAGCTGACCGACGGGCGCATCTTGGTGAACTTTGTGCAGCCCGGCAGCCCGGCTGATAACGCTGGGATCGTGTTTGGCGCGGAGGTGACCGCGATCAACGGCCAACCTATCGAGGAAGCTATCGCCGCCGTGGACAGCGTGAACGCCCCCTACAGCAACCCGGCCATTGAGCGCCTCGACCAAGTGCGCTTTGTGACGCGCTTCCCGCTGGGGGTGGACGTGGAGGTGACGTTTGTCAACCCGGGCGAAGCGGAACGAACCGTGACGATGACGACCGTTAACGAGCGCGCCAGCCTGAGCTTCTCGCGGCAGTTCGTCTATGGGCAGGCGGTGGCCACGGTCAAAAGCCCGCTGGAGTTCCAGTTCTTGCCCAGCGGCTACGGCTACGTGTCGGTCAACGATTTCTACGGCAACGAGATGTTGATGATCAAAGTCTGGGAGTACTTCCTCGACGCGGTGAACTTCCAAGGGACGCCGGGCATCATCATCGACCTGCGCACCAACGGCGGCGGGTTCTCGTTCATCGGCAACCGCATCGCCTCGTACCTCTATGACGAGGAGATCGTGCTGGGCTATAACGCCAGCTACAACGAATTCTTGGGCGAGTTCTACTTCGACCCGCGCTTCCCTGAGCGCATCCAGCCAGAGTTTAACGAAGCGCGGCGCTACCGTGGGCCGGTGGTGGTGCTGGTGGGGCCGGGCTGCGCCAGCGCCTGTGAGTTCTTCGCCTATGCCCTGACGCGCAACGAACGCGCTGCCGTCGTCGGCCAATATGGCACGAACAGCATCGGCGGCGGCGTGGAGGAAATCCCGATGCCCGCTGGGATCACCTTCCGCATCCCCGGGACGCGCCCAATTGACCCCGACGGCGACATCTACGTGGAGGGGACGGGCATCCAGCCGACGGTGGTCGTCCCTGTGACGGAGGAGAACATGGCCACCACCGACGACATCGTGCTTGAGGCGGCGATTGCTTATCTCGACGAGCTGATCGCCAGCCAGCAGCCGGTGTTTGAAGCCGTCGACGGCGGCAGCATCAGCATCGGTGAGACGGTCGAGCTGAGCATCAACGCCGGCGAGCGCGTCTATGTCGACTTCAACACGGGCGCAGGCGGCGTGGTCAACATCGTGATCACCTCGGAGATTGGCGCGTTTGTCAACATCCTCTCGCCCGAGGGCGACGTGTTAGCAGATGGCACTAGCCCGGCCGACCCGGGCTGGGAAGAACTCGAACTGCCGCCTGATTTCGACCTCGTGTTGGAGATCCTCACGGCGGAGGACGCCTTCAGCGGCACGTTCACGCTCACGATTGAGCCGATTGAGTAATCGACCTCACCCCTAAATCCCCTCTCCATGCGAGAGGGGATTTTTGTTCTGTGCTCATCTGTTGTTCTGGGGTGGTTGTTGCAAACGAGGGATTAGGCCAAAGCGTTTTGCTAGGCCAAGCTGCGCTCGTCTTTGACGGTGCGCTCGCTGCCGATAGTGCCTTTGGGGACAACGACCACTTCATCGATGCGCAGGCGGATGGCCTGCTGCGCCAGCGCCTTGAGCTTCTCGGCAACTTCCGCCGCCTGCGACTCATCGCTGAGTTCGACGCGCACGGTGACGACATCCTTGTGATCGCTGGAGCGGGTGATGACCGCTTGAATGGCGCTGATGGCAGGGAAGGCCATCGTCGCCGCGCGCAGCTGATTGGGGTGCAGGAACATCCCGCGCACCTTGATCGCTTCGCCGCTGCGCCCGAACAGGCCAAGCAGGTGCTGCTGCCCGTTGACTAGATCCGGCGCAAGCGCGCCGAGGTCACCCGTGCCAAAGCGGATGAGCGGGTAGGCCTTGTTGAAGGTCGTGGCGACGATCTCGCCGGTGTTCCCGGGTTCCACATCTTGGCCCGTCTGCGGATCCACGATCTGAAGGTACATGAGCGGCATGATGCGGAAGCCCGGCGTGCCGCTGATGCTGTAGCCGATGAAGCCGAGGTCAGCCGTGCCATAGGCCGAAGTCGTCTTCATCCCATACTGCCCCTCGAAGCGCGCCTGCTGTGAGGGCAAGTAAGGCTCGGCGCTGAACAGGGCTTTCTTGAGCGGGTTGGCCTCGGGGGTGATGCCCATGCTCTCCATCTTGTCGAGGATTTGCATGAGGTAGCTGGGCTGGCCGACGAAGCCGTTCACCTTCAGCGCCATCGTCATCATGATTTGCAGGTCGGTGTTGCCCGGGCCGGTCGGGATGACCGTTGCGCCCACCGCGCGCAGCCCCTCATCCAGCAGCAGACCTGCCGGTGTCAGGTGATACATGAAGGTGTTCAGCACGCGGTCGCCGCGCCCAAAGCCAACCGCCTTGAACGGCTCCAGCGCGAGCGTGGGGTCTTCGGCGGGCGGTTGCGGGTCGTAGATCGGCCCGGGCGAGATGTAGATGCGCGGCAGGTCGGCGGGGTCAATCGTCAGGAAGCCGCCGAAGGGCGGGTTCTGCGCGTGAATTTCAACCAGCGCATCCTTGCTGAGGACAGGGATCTTCGATAGGTCAGCGGCGGTTTGGATGTCGTCGGGGGTCACACCGGCTTTGTCGAGTTGCGCTTTGATCGACGGGGCATGCGCATAAGCGTGGGCAACCACTTCTCGGATTTTGGCGTCAAAGTCTATCATGGGCTGTCCTTTTCACTTGTGATAGGCAACAAGAAGGGCGCTGCTGCGCCCAATGGTATCGTCTCTCGCTTACCCCAGCCAGCGCTTGCGGCGCTTGTAGTGCTTGACTTCTTTGTAGCTCTTGCGCTCGCCAAGCTGGTTGAGGCCGAGGTAGAACTCTTTGATGTCCTCATTCTCGCGGAGCTGGTCACCCGGGCCGTCCAGCACGATGCGGCCATTCTCCATCACATAGCCGTAATCGGCCACGGCCAGCGCCGCCCGTGCGTTTTGCTCCACCAGCAGCACGCTCACGCCTTCGCTGGCGTTGATCTCCTTGATGATGTTGAAGATCTCCTCGACGAGCATCGGGGCAAGGCCGAGCGACGGCTCATCCAGCATCATGATCTGCGGGTGGGACATCAGCGCACGTCCAATGACCATCATCTGCCCCTCACCGCCGGAGAGGTAGCCGCTGGTGCGGTTGGCCAGCTCCTTCAAGCGCGGGAAGTAGTGGAACACGCGCTCAATGTCTTGTTTGTAGGCGCTGCCGCCTTTGTAGGTCAAGCTGCCGAGGCGCAGGTTCTCCTCAACAGTCAGATGGCGGAACATCGGGCGGCCTTCGATCACTTGGACGATCCCACGGCGCACGATGTCTTCAGCGCTCAGATGATCGATGCGCTCCGTGCCCAGCATGATGCTGCCGCGCGTGACTTCGCCCACTTCGGAGCGCAGTAGGCCGCTAATGGCCTTCAGCGTGGTGGATTTACCCGCGCCGTTCGGCCCCAACAGGGAGACGATCTGGCCGGGTTCGACGGTGAACGACACGCCGCGCAGCACAAGGATCACGCTGTTGTAGATCACTTCGATGTTGTTGACGTGCAAGGCGGCGCGGCCTGCGATCTTGGGCTTGTCCTGCGTGGCTTCGTGTGTGGCTTGCATAGGCGTTGAGTCCTTATATCGAAGGGAGCGAGCGCTCAGCGCTGGATCGGCCTCACCCCGACGGCGCTTTGCACCGTCGCCCCTCTCCCGTGAGAGAGGGGCACTACATAGGCAGGGTGGGCGCTCAAGGCTGTGCTGAGCGCCGCTCCTTCAGATGCGGTTTAGCGCATCCCTGCCGGGCGCAGGTCAGGCGCTTCGATGAACGGGGTCAGCGGGACGAGCACCGGCACGAAGATGTTGGTGCCGTCGGGCTGCGGGATCTTCAGCGCGTCGTCGCCGCTGGTGGCAATGCCGTCTCTGGTGGCGTTCAGGTAGGCCAGCATGGCGATGCGCGTCTGGTTGGATGAGCGCAGGCCGTTGGTAAAGTCGACCTTGTACATGTTGAGCGGCGAGTAGCTGATGGTGTCGAGCGTTTCCTTGATGTCGCGGCCGGTGATGGCCTCAAGGCTGCCCACGCGGTTGACCGTCTGGGCGTAGAGTTCGACGTAGAAGTCGACCAGCGTCACGCCGAGGATGTAGGCGATGTTCTGGGTCGGCAGCGGGCGCTCGTTGGCGGCGGCCAGCTCGTTTATGAGCGCCGCGCCGGGTTCAGCGCGTTCCGTCCACCAGATGAAAGGCAAGTTGCCGACCAAGCCCGCCGCTGAGGGCAGACCGTTGGGGGCGATGCTGGTGCGGCTGAGCAGCGCCACGCTGGTATCGAGCGCCCAGTTGACACCCGCCAGTTTGACTTCATCGTTCAGGCCGAGGTCGGTGATCGTCTTGGCGACGAGGGCGGGGCCGCTGGCCAGCGTGTTGGTGTAGAGGATGTTCGCGCCTGCATCCACCAAGTTCTGAACCTGCGTCGTGATGTCCGTGTCGGTCGGCAGGAAGATTTCTGGCGTTTCGAGCAGCGTCACACCGGCGGCGGCGCAGTATTCGATGGTCTCGGCTTTGAACGCAGCCTGACCGAACGCGCCGGGCCAGCTAATGTAGCCGATGGTCGGGTTGTCGCCATACATGCCGCTGGTGGCCGCAAAGTCGCAGAATGCGCCGAGTTGGTCAGCGTACAGCGGGTTGGTGGCGTAAATCCAGCCGGGCGTGCCGTCTTCAGCGTAGAGGCCTTCTACGCTGCCCGCGCTGATGATGATCGGAATTTCATCCGCTTCCACCTGCGAACGCAGCAGCTCGGCATCACCGCTGGCATAGAGCACCATGACCTGCGGCTTTGGATCGCGCCCACGGAACGCGTTGTAGGCTGCCTGTGTTTGGGTGAGGTCACCGCCGGTGTCGCGGTTTTCCGTCGTGATCGTCGCGCCGCAGATGCCACCGCGCGCGTTGTAGTAGGCAATGGCGTCTGCGAGGCCTGCCAGCAGCGGCTGCGTGATGAAGGCGTATGGGCCGCTGATGTCGCCGAAGTGGATGATCGGGATTTCTTTGCCGGTCAAGTCAACTTCGCAGGGGGTATGTTCAATCCAGTCCGGCAGGCTTTCCTGCGCGGCCATCGGCAGCGCCAGTACGCTGCTGAGCAAAGCGACACCCAAAAGTAACTTACGCATATGTCAAAAACCTTTCTTTAACAAACCTTCGATAGACAACGTTACGGATAAGTGATTGTTCAATGTTGGCGGCGATACTCACTCCTTTACTCCCTTGTGCCCGACCCCCTCAATTAGAGAAGGGGCGTATCTTCCACGCGATCTTGAAAATCTCCCAGCGATACGCTAGGCCGCGCGGCTCAATAATGAGAAACGCAATCAACGCGAACCCGAACAAGAACGGGCGCAGCGATGACTCGATGTTGACCACGCTGATAAACGGCAGCAGCGATGGCAGCACGTCCTTCAGCACGTTGGCAGCGGCGGGGATGACGTTCTGCGTCAGCAGGATGATGAAGCCCGCGCCGAACAGCGGCCCCAGCGGGAACCCAGCCCCACCCAGCACCAGCATCGCCAGCATCTGAATCGAGTAGAGCAGCTCATACGAGTGAATGTTGACGGACTGCGTGTCATAGGCTGCCAGCGCGCCCGCTACACCGGCATAAACGCTGCTGATGAAAAACGCCAGCAGCTTGTAGCGGAAGATGTTGATGCCCAGCAGCTCCGCCGCGAGGTCGTTGTCGCGGATGCTGACGAAGGCGCGCCCGACGCGCGTCCGCATGATGTTGCGGGCGAGGAAGAACATCAGCACCGCCAGCGGCACGACCACGTAAAAGTAGGCCGCGTCTGAAGTGAAGTTGAGCGGCCCCAGCATCGGCGTAGGGACTTCAATGGGCTTGTCACCGTTGGTGATGGGGGCCATCGGATGACGGATGATCCACGGGATGATGAACTGCGCGGCGAGCGTTGCCATCGCCAAATAGAAACCCTTGACGCGCAGCGACGGCAGCCCGAACAGCAGGCCGATCACCCCGGTGACGAGGCCCGCCAGCGGAATCCCTAACCAGAAGGGGATGCCTGCCTCGCGGCTGCCGATGGCGGCGGTGTAGGCCCCTACCGCCATGAAGGCGGCATGGCCGAGCGAGATTTGCCCGGTGTAGCCCATCAAGATGTTCAACCCCTGCACCGCAATCGCAAAGATGGCGATGTTGATGATCGTCCCGATGAAGGCAATCGGCACGATGTTGAGGCCAAACGGCCCCTCACGGCTCAGCAGCGGCAGGATCAACAGCGCGACGAACAGGCCGTTCACCAGCAGGCGGCTCATCGGCGTGCGGTTGATGGCGATGTCTTGTTTGTAGTTGGTGTCGAACGTCCCGGCAGGGCGGATGTTGGCGCTCATCGGTTAGATCCTTTCAATGCGCTTCTCGCCGAAGAGGCCTTCGGGGCGGATAATCAGCACGATCATCAACACGACGTAGGGAGCCAGCTCTGTGCCCGCGTTCGTCCCACGGAACAGCAGGTTGGCCCACTCCTGCACCAGCCCGATCACCAGCCCGCCGACCAGCGCCCCCGAGATCGACTCAAGGCCGCCCAGCAGCACCGCAGGGAAGGCGCGCAGCGCCAACAGCGGCATGTTGCCGACGTCAAGGCTGGTGGCGCCGCCTTGCAGCACGCCGGCCGTCCCTGCGAGGATGGCCGCGATGCCCCACGCCACGGCAAGGATGATGCGCACGCGCAGGCCGATGCTCTGAGCAAGCGTTTGGTTTTCCGCGCTGGCACGCATGGCCAAGCCGACGTTGGTATAGCGGAAGAACAGCACGAAGATCGTGAAGGCCACCAGCGCCAGCACGAACGCGATCAGCAGCGGCGTCTGCACGATGATGTTGCCGCCGAGGTCGGGCGCTTCAATGCGGATGGGCGAGGGGATGCCGATGCGATCTAGCCCGCTGAAGATTGGCAGCGGGATGGCGACCGTGCCGTAGAGCAGGTTAGTCACGCCGCGCAGCACCTCCGCCACGGCCAGCGTCATCAGCACGCTGGCGAACAGCGGCTGGCCGATGAGCGGGCGGATGGTGAAGCGCTCGATCAACAGGCCGATGAACACCGCGCCGGTGAGCGTCCCTGCGATGGCGCGGATGAACATCGGCAGTTGGTTGCCGACTTCAACGTTGGGCAGCGTCATCAGCACGGTCAGCCCCACGACCGCCGCCCCGCCCAGCGCCAGCGAACGCGGGTCGCGCAGCGTTTGCCAGCCCCCCAGCGTCAGCACCATAACGACCGTGCCCGATGCCAGCAGGGCGGCCGCGACGGGGGATACATCTGGCACACTGAAGAACGAGAAGAAGATCATGCCGCCGAGGATCATCATGAAGCCGTGGGCGAAGTTGAACACGCCAGAGGCCTTGTTGACGACCACGATGCCGAGCGCGATGAGGGCGTAAATCCCGCCGACGAGCAGGCCGGTGATGGTTGTCTGCACGTAGCGCGACGGGCGCAGCTCCGCGAGGCGCTCTTGAATGGCGGCGATGAACAGCACCGCGACGGCTACCCAGAAGATGGTCAGGACGAGGCGGCGATTTTGCTGGTAAAACGTCGTTAGCGCTTCCACAATTAAAACCCTTTGAAAAACTTACTATTTGCTCATAGCCCGCCAGCGCGCTGGCGGGGTTGCTGCTACAACCTAGACCGTGACGACGTTGAGATCCGTCTCGACAACGCCGGTGCGCCCATCACGATACTTGACCTCAGCGCGGACGCGCACGCTGGGCTTGTCCCCGTAGATCGCGTCGAGGATGTCGCCGTACTTCTGGATGAGCGTGCGCCGCACCAGCTTACGGGTGCGCGTCAGCTCGCCCTCGTCCGCGTCGAAGGCCTTGTGCAGGATCACAAACTTGCGGACGCGGCTCCACTCTGGCAGCGACTGGTTAACGCGCACGATGTCCTGCTTGATGAGTTCTGCCACTTCAGGCCTCTGGGAGAGGTCAACCATCGTCGTGAAGCTGATGGCGCGCTTCTCGGCCCAGCGAGCCACGTTGTCGAAGTGGATGATGATGATGGCGCTCACATAGTCCATGTCGAAGCCGCCGATGGTCATCACATCTTGGATGTACGGGCTGAACTTGAGGCGCGTCTCGATATACTGCGGGCTGAAGCTCTGGCCGTTGGACAGCTCGATCAAGTCCTTCACGCGCTCAAGGTAGATCAAGTGGCCGTCCTCGCGCATGTAGCCCGCGTCGCCGGTGTGATACCAGCCCTCTTCGTCGATAGCCTCGGCGGTCTTATCGGGGGCGCGGTAATAGCCCGCAAAGCGCGCCTGCGTGCGGATGAGGATTTCTTGATCCTCGGCGATCTTGATCTCGACCCCCGGGACGAGCACGCCGACCGTTTCCAGCTTCACATCATCTTGCAGGTGGATCGTGCCCATCGTCTCGGTGCTGGCGTAAAGCTGGCGGAGCTGCACGCCCAACGCACGGAAGAAGCGGATCACATCTGGGGAGAGCATCGCGCCAGCGGTCAGGACGTTCTTGGCGCGCGTGAGACCGAGCTTGTCGCGCAGCGGCTGGAACACCGCCGCCTCGCCCAACAGGCGCAGCGCCTTCAAGTGCAGCGGGATGGGCTGACCGGCGTCCTCAAGGTCGATGATCTTATACGCCACCGGCATGAACCACTCGTAGAGCTTGCGGTTGATCCACGTCGAATCGTTGATGCGGAAGCGCACGTTGGCGGCCAAGTTCTCCCAGACGCGCGTCGGGAACAGCAGGCCGACCGGCGCAATCTCGCGCATGTCATTCGGAACGGTGGCGCTGCTCTCAGGGAAGTTCACCATCATCCCGCTGATGAGGTGCGGCGTGAAGCCGAAGGCTTGCTCCGTCAGCCACGCCATCGGGCTGAACGACAGCCAGTTGTCCTTGTTTGTCACCTGCACATAGCCGCGGTTCATGTAGTTGCCGTAGACCAACTGCCAGTGGGTGATCATGGCGAACTTGGGCAGGCTGGTCGTGCCGCTCGTCATCGAGAGGATGATCGTGTCTTGCGGGTCGGTTGACTGCGCCAGCTCCTCAAAGCGGTTGGGATGGGTCTTTTTGTACTCGCGCCCGATGGCCTCGATCTCCTCGAAGCTGGCCAGCCACGGGTCTTTGTAGTTCCACAGGCCTTGATCGTCCCAGTAGATGACGCGGCGCACGCCCGGGATCTTGTCGCGGATTTCGAGGGCTTTATCGACCTGTTCTTGATCCTGCGCCACGATGAAGGTGGCGCTGGTGGAGTTGACGACGTACAGCAGGTCAGGGTTGGCCAGCGCGTCGCTGAACACGCACACCGTCTGGCCGTGGCAGGCGTGCACGCCGATCTGCGTCCAGTAGATTTGAGGGTCGTTCTCACCAATGATGGCGACGGTTTCATCGGGCTGCAGGCCGAGGCTCACCAACCCCATCGCGAAGTCGCTCACGTGTTGATAGACCTCGTTCCACGTGTATTCCGTCCAGATGCCATACTCTTTCTTGCGCATGGCCACGCGATCGCCCAACTCGCGCACGCGCATCAAGAAGTGCTTGCTGAGGGTGTTCTCATGAGGGCCGGGCGGCTCAAAGGGTATGTTGAGCCGACTGGTGTAAACCTTGCCGGGCTTGGTAGGGCGATAGGCGATCTGCTCGCTAGGTTGTGCTAGGGTCATGCCGATACCTCCTGCCCCAGATAGGCTTTGATGACACGCTCGTCGTTGCGAATCTCTTCGGGTGTGCCTTCGCCGATCTTCTCGCCGAAGTCTAGCACGACGATCCGATGCGAGATGTCCATCACAAGGCCGATGTCGTGTTCGATGATCATGATGGTGGTTCCCTGCCGTTCGTGGATGTCGAGGATGAAGCGCGCCATGTCCTCTTTTTCTTCGACGTTCATGCCAGCCATCGGCTCGTCGAGCAGCAGCAGCGTCGGCTCCAGCGCGAGGGCGCGCCCCAGCTCCACCCGCTTGCGCAGCCCATAGCTGAGCGTCCCTACGCGCGCCTTGCGGATCGACTCCATCTCGAGGAACTCAATAATCTCCTCGACACGGCGGCGGTGCTCGATCTCTTCACGTTGGGCGGGGCCATAGAACAGCGCGCCCGTCAGCAGGTTGGCCTTCATGTGGATGTGGCGCGCGGCCATGAGGTTATCCAGCACGGTGGCGTTGGTATAGAGCGCGATGTTCTGAAACGTGCGGCTGATGCCCAGCTTGGCGCGCTTGTGCGGCGGAATGCCCTTGAGCGACTTGCCCTCGAAGAGGATGTCGCCTTCCTGCGGGGTGTAGAACCCGTTGATGCTGTTGGTGAGGCTGGTTTTGCCCGCGCCGTTGGGGCCGATCACCGCGTGGATCGTTCCTTCTTCGATGTCGAAGGAGACGTTCTTCAGCGCTTTGATGCCCCCAAAGCTGAGCGAGACGTTATCGATACGTAGCTTGATTGCCATTCAAAGAAATCCTCAAAAAAGAACAAAAGCGCTAATTTGTTCAACCGTTATTCTTTCAACAATACCAGCAATGCGCCCTAACTGCAACTGACATTATTTAATGTTTGTTTAACCAGTCGATCATCTCTTGGATGATGGCCTCGCGCCCGCGCTCATTGACCAGCTCATGGCGCAGGCCCGGGTAGGTGCGCAGGGTCTTATCGCTGGCGCTGGCCTCGCGGTGGAGGAAGTGCGCACCGCTAATCGGCGTGAGCTGGTCGTCCTCGCCGTGCATGATCAGCAGCGGGATGATGAGGCGGTGCGCCTTGCTGCGGATGTCTTGCCCCAGCGCGATCAACTGGTGCACCATGCCGACCCGCAGCCGTTGATGATCCACCAGCGGGTCGGCCTCATACGCGCGGACGGTGGCGGGGTCGGTGCTGAGCGTGTCGGTCGGCAGGGAGGGCACGAGCCGCAGCATCGGCAGGCGCGACCCGACGAGGCGCACCGCCGCCAGCGCCCACGGCGACTGCCCCTCGCCCAGCGTGATCACCGTGCCGGTCACAATCAGGCCGCGCATCTCGCGTTGATAGGCGAGCGTATATTTGAGCGCGATCCCGCTGCCCATGCTGTGGCCGTAGAGGAACACCGGCAGGCCGCGATGCTGGCGGATGAACAGCTCGTACAGCTGGCGCAGGTCAGACACAGGCTGGTTGAAGCTGGCGAAGTAAGTGCGCTCGCCGCCGCTGCGCCCATGCCCGCGATGGTCGGGCGCAATCACCAGATAGCCCGCCTGCGCCATCGCCCGCCCCACGTGGTCATAGCGGAAGCCGTGCTCGCCGATGCCATGCACGATGAACACGAGCGCGCGCGGCGGCTCGCTGGGCGTCCACGTGTGGTAGTGCAGCGTGAGGCCGTCACGGGTGGTGAGTTCTGCGCTTGTGTACATGGGCTTGCCTCTTAAAAAAACGACAGGGGCGGATCCAGCCGCAGCCACGTGCGGCCAATGCGGAACAGCGTCCCCGGACGCAGGCTGACGCGCCCTATAACCGGCGAATCTTCCCTCTCGATGAACGTTCCGTTGCGACTGTCGACATCCTCAAGCCAAAACATGAGGATGCTAGGATCGGTGATGTCTTCGACACCGATCACGGGGCGCGACGAGCAGATCAAGCGGGCGTGCACGCGCGACACCTGATGGTCAAACGGCAGGTAGATGTCGCAGCCCTCGCGCCGCCCAATCACCAGCGTTTTTTCCTCTCCAATCTCGGGCTGAGGAAATGCCAAAGACTTACCGTCGAGCGGCCCACTCATGAAGGTGATTCTGATGTCGGGACGTGATTTGCGTTTGGTCATTGTGTGTCATCATTTCCCAGCTCGCGCTCAATAGCAGCCAGCCGCTCTCGCGAGAGGACATGGTTGGGGTCAATCCGGAGCGCTATCTTGAGCGCGCCCACTGCGGCCTCAAGCTGGCCGCAGGCTGCGAGACTGTCGCCGTAATTGTACCAGAACCACACGGACGATGCGTCATACTCGACCGCGCGTTCATAGGCTTCCCGCGCCTCTTCGAAGCGCTTGAGCTTCATCAAGCACAGCCCTTTGCCGTTCCACGCCCAAGCGTAGGTTTCGTCCAGCGTCAGCGCGTGATTATAGCTGACGAGCGCTTCCTCGAAGCGATTAAGGCGGCGCAGCGCGTGCCCATGCCGCGCCCAGACGTTCGGGTTCTCGCTGTCGAAGCTGAGCGCCTGTTCAATCACCGCCAGCGCGTCGGCGGTTTGGCCGGTATCGAGCAGCAGCGTCATCAAGTTGATGTAGTACCACGTCACGTTGGGGTCGTGTTCGATGGCCTTTTCGTAGCAGGCGCGGGCTTCCTCGTGGCGGCCCAGCGCGCGCAGCGTCAACCCCATGCCGTTCCAACCCCAACTGTTGGTCGGCCGCAGCTCCACCGCGCGGCGGTAGGCCTCCACCGCTTCGTCATAGCAGCCCATGTTGCGGTAAGCCTGACCCAGCTTCACCCAGCTTTCGACGTGGTTAGGGTCAATGGCGAGCGCTTCCTTCAGCGCGTTGATGCTCTCACCGCTGCGGTTGAGCAGCAGCAGCTCATCCCCATAGCTGTACCATGACCAGATGTCGCGCGGGTCGATCAACACCGCTTGTTGGAAGCACTCCAGCGCCTTCTCGTGGCGTTTCATGGCGCTCAAAGTCAGCCCCTTGCCATACCACGCCCACGTATATTGGGGGTCGAGGGCAAGCGCACGGTCAAAGCTCGTCAGCGATTCGTCCAACTGGTTGAGTTTGCGCTGCACCTGCCCCAGCTTGGCCCAGAGGTTGGCGCTGCGCTCGTTCAGCCGCAGGGCGTACTGCAAGAGCTTGAGCGCCTGCTCGTTGCGGTTGAGCTGCACCAGCATCTCAGCCTGCTTGTAGAGGTGTGACACTTGATGCCGATCAATCGCAAAGGCGCGGCCGTAGGCTTCCTCAGCCAGATCGTACTGCTTCAGCGCCTCGTAGGTGCTGGCCAGTTCGCTCCACGTCCACGCTTGCTGCGCGTCTTGATCGAGCGAGGTTTGCAGCGCCTCGAGCGCGGCGTGATAATGCCCCAACTGGCGGCGGATGCTGCCGATGAGCGACCACGCCCGCGGGAAGTGGCGGCGGCGGCGCAGCGCCTCTTCCAATATGGCCAGCGCTTCTTCGGGACGGTTGAGCTGGTAGAGCATATGGCCTTGGTTGTACCAATGCCATTCGCGCTCGGGGTTGATGGCGGTGGCCTGTTGATAGCAGCTCAGTGCTTCTTCGTAGCGCTCCATGTTTTCGAGGACGAGGCCGCGCCCGTTGATCGCCCAGTCGAACTGTGGGTCAAGCGCGATGGCGCGATCATAGGCGTAGATCGCCTCCTCGTGGCGGCGCAGGTAGCGCAGCACTTGGCCGAGCTTGCCCCACGGCGCAGCTTGATCAGGCGCGATGCGCGTGGCCTCCTGCGCGGGGTGCAGCGCGTCGACGTAGCGCTGCATCTCAACCAGCGTCTCCGCGAGGTTGTACCAATGCCAGACGACCTGCGGCTCATAGTGGGCGGCGCGCTTGAAGGCCGTCACGGCTTCTTCCAGCTTGCGCATGGCCTTAAGGGTTAGGCCGAGGCCGTTGTAGGCCCATGCGTAGGTCGGCTCCAGCGCGATGGCCTGCTCGTAGGCCTGCACCGCAGCAGGCAAGTTCTGCGCCGCGCGGTAGATCTTGCCGAGCTTGCCCCACGCTTGATGATTGTGCGGGTCGACCTCTAGCGAGGTTTGCAGGCTTCGGATGGCTTGGTCGACTTGCCCGATGCGGAACTGCAAGTCACCGAGGTTGTACCAGCTCCACGTGTCTTTGGGGTCAAGGCGAACGCTGCGCTCGAAGGACTCCAGCGCGCGGCTGCTCTGGCGCATGCGGTCGTAGATGATGCCCAAGCCGTTCCACAGCCAACCGTCATCTGGCTGAAGGTCGAGGGCGCGGCGGTACGAGTCGAGCGCGTCGTCGTAGCGTTCCAGCAGGCGCAGCGCGCGCCCGCGACGGCCCCAATAGCGCGCGTTGTAGCTGTTGATGGCGATGGCTTGATCGTAGGCCTCTAGCGCTTCATAGTAGCGCCCCAACTCGGTCAGGCTGTAGCCCTTGTCGATCAATTCGCGGGCTTCGAGCGCCTCGCCGTCAGTCGCCAGCACGGGCAGCGCGCCGATGTGCGCCTCGTACAACTGCGACAGCCGCTCCACCAACGCCGACCAGCCCGCCGGGCGGTGATCGGGCGATTTTTGCAAACACTCTGCCAGCAGCGCCACAAGGTCGCTGGGGGCCTGCTTCAGCGGCGGCAGGCTGTAATCTGGCGTGACAGTGGTGTGCTGATGCTGCCACTCGGCCATATTGCGGCCTTTGAAAGGCGGCTGACCGGTCAGCATCTCGTACAGCATGCAGCCGAAAGAGTAGATATCGGCCCGCAGGTCAACGGTGCGCGAGGTAAACTGCTCAGGGGACATATAAGGCGGCGTGCCGACGAAGGCATGAGCGCGGGTGAGGCGGTCGTCAAATTCGCCGCTGGCGTCCCCGCCGCCGATGCCGTACTCGGAAGCCGGCTCCAGCGAGCGCACGAGGCCGAAATCTGTCACTTTGGCGATGCCGTCGTGCGTCACGAGGATGTTGCCCGGCTTCAGGTCGCGGTGCACCAGCCCGGGGATCTTCTGGGTGGCGTGCTGCATGCCGAGCGCTACATGGATGGCGAACAGCAGCGTGTTGTCGAGCGTCAGGCGGTGATGTTCGATCCAGCTGCGCAGGTCAACGCCCAAGCCCTCCATCCCGCTGATGTGTTCGAGCAGGATGTGCGGGCGACCGAGGATCTTCTGGACGAGCAGCGCGCGGACGATGTGCAGGTGTTTCTCTAAGCGCACCCACGTCAGCGCCTCTTGCTCGAAGCGCGCCACAGCGCGCTCGTTGTCCATGAAGCGTTTCTGAAAGCTCTTGATGGCAATCGGCATGCGCTGTTCGTGGTCATAGCACAAATAGACCACGCCCATCCCGCCCAGTTTGATCTCGTAGACCTCGTAGCGCCCGTCGATGCGGTCGCCGACGTGGAAATCCGTCTCGGAGACGCTGTGGCGGACGATGCGATGTTCGCTGGAGGGGGTTTCGCTCACGCCGTCCTCGGCGCTCGGCTCCATCGAGGCCAGCGGCAGCTCGTTGTGGGTGTAGTCGAGCGCGTCGTCTTCGCTGGCGGGGGGCGCTTCAGCGTGGCCTGCGCTGGTGGTGTCGTTGAGCAGGGGCGCGGGCGGCTGTGCAGCCGCCCGTGGGGGACTGGGCGGCGCGTCGAAGCTGGTATCGTAGACTGCCATGTCGTCGCTGAAGGCGGTGGCATCGTCGAACTGCGTCTCGCCGCCGGTGGTGGTGGAGGCCTCATGGCCGCGCGCGGCATAGAGCGCCAGCAGCGGTTTGGTCAGCTCGGGCGAGAGGTTCAGAGTCGGCAGCATGTCGTCGCTGTCAGCGGCGGCTACCCACAGCGCCACGGCGAGGTTGCGCTGGGTGGGGTAGGCTTGGGCGGCCTCGATCACCCAGCGGGCGTAGGCCTCCGCGGTGCGCTGCGCTTGCAGGCGGTCGAAGTCGTTGGTGGCCTTCTGCTCTGCCCGTCGATACGCGATCAAGGCCTTGCCGACATAGAGGATGAGCAGGCGCTGGCCGTTCATCCATGAGCGGTCGGCGCAAAAATCGCCCAGCACGAAGGCATAGTCCACTTGGTCGGGCTGGCGCAGCGCCAACTGCCCGATGAGCCGGATATCGGGGTCGGGGTCGCTGGCGAAAGGGTCGAGCGCGTCGGCGGGGTGGCGCTTGCGCAGCAGGGCGCGGCGCTCGGCCTCGCTCAGCGTAGGGAGGAGACGACGGCTGCGTGGCGGTTTCATGGGTGCGCTGCGAGCTGGTTGAACGTCAGGGCGTCGCCTTCGGCGCTGGCGATGATATTGCTGCCCGGCGGGAAAGCATCTTGAAGGATCCAATTGCTGAGGGGGCGCGCCAACATGCGCTCAAGGGCGCGGCGCAGCGGGCGCGCGCCATTTACGGGGTCATAGCCCGCCCGCAGCAGCAGGTCAAGGGCGCTGTCGTCCAGCGTCAGCGTCAGCTTTTGCGCCGCCAAGCGCTGCCGCAGCTCGCTGAGCTGAAGCTCGAGGATTTGCGCCAGCACCGGGCGCGTCAGCGGTCGGAAGGTCACCACCTCGTCCACGCGGTTGAGGAACTCTGGCCGGAAGTGCTGCTTGAGGTAGGGCGTGAAGTCAGGCGCGGGGGCGTCGTCACCGTGTGGGCCGAAGCCAAGCGACTTGACGTTCTCGCGCGTGCCGATGTTGCTGGTCATGATGAAAACAGCGTGGCGGGCGTCCACCGGGCGGCCATGGGCATCGCTCAGGCGGCCTTCGTCGAAGATTTGCAAGAACAGGTCGAACACCTCGGGCGCGGCCTTCTCCACTTCGTCCAGCAGCACCACGCAGTAAGGGTTACGGCGCAGCCCATCCGTGAGCTGACCGCCGCGGTTGCTCTCCTTGTAGCCGGGCGGCGAGCCGATCAAACGGGCGACAGTGTGGCTGTCATGGAATTCGCTCATGTCGAGGCGCAGCATGGCGTCCTCTTTGCCGAACAGGAACTCAGCCAGCGCCTGCGCGAGCTGTGTCTTGCCTACGCCGGATGGCCCCACGAACAGGAACACCCCCAGCGGGCGATTGGGGTCGTTGAGGCCAGCGCGCGCCATCCGCACCGATTCCGCCACAGTGCGCACGGCCTCTGTCTGGCCGATGACGCGCCGCTCCAGCGCGGCCTCCAGCCCGATCAAGCGGCGCTTCTCATCGATGGACAGCTCGTTGGTCGGGATGCCTGTCCATTCGGCCAGCACCTCGACCACGTCGCGCGGCGTGACCTCCAACGGCTCGTCGGCGGGGTCATCAGGCGAGATCGAGCGGATAATGACGCGGGCGCAGGCTTCGTCCAGCAAGTCAAGCGCTTTATCGGGCAGGCGGCGATCCGGCAGGTAGCGCACGGAGAGTTCCACCGCTTGCTCGATGGTCTGCTGGGCGATTTTGACGCCGTGGTGAGATTCAAGCCGCTGGCGCTGGTCGCTGAGGATCAGGATAGCGTCGGCGGGCGACGGCTCGTTGACGTCAATCGTGCGGAAGCGGCGCGCGAGGGCGGGGTCTTGGGCGATGGCGCGGCGGTACTCCTCGTGGGTAGTCGCGCCGATGCAGTTGATCTCGCCGCGGGCCAGCGCAGGCTTCAGGATGTTGGCCGCGTCGAGGTTGCTGTCGATGGTGTCGCCTGCGCCGACGATGGTGTGAATCTCGTCGATGAACAGGATGATGCGCCCGCTGCGCTTGACCTCCTCCACGATGCCGATGAGCCGCTCCTCAAACTGCCCGCGCAGGCTCGTCCCGGCGACCAGCGTGCCGATCTCGATCTGCACGATGCGCCGGTCGCGCAGGGGGCGTGGGGCGGTCTGCGCGGCGATGGCGTAGGCCAACCCCTCGACAATGGCCGTCTTGCCCACGCCGGCATCGCCCAGCAGCAGCGGGTTGTTTTTCTTGCTGCGGGCGAGGGTGCGCGCCAGCGCGCGGATCTCGGCGTCACGGGCAATGGCCGGGGAGAGCTTGGCGCTGCGGGCTTGCGCCGTCAGGTCACGCCCATAGCGATCCAGCAGCGGGGTGGCGGTGTCCGATTGCCGTTCTTGGTTGCTGTTCAGCGGGGTCAAGCGCGGGCTGTTGGGGAGTTCGAACAAGTCACTGTCGAGGTCGAAATCGTCGAACGCGAACGGGTCATCATCAAGGTCAAACTCGGCATCCTCGTCCTCAGGCGACGCGCTGTCTCCCAAGTCCTCGTTGAGCATGCGCTGGAGCCACAGGTTGACGTCCATCCCCAGCTCAAGCAGCTTGCGCACGGGCAGGCTTTCGCCCTCCTGCAAGATGGCCATCAGGACGTTCCGCTCGCGGACTTCGCTGGTGTTTTGGTCGGCAAGGAAGATAGCAATCGAGAGCACCATGGCGCAGCGCGGCGTGAGCGGCAGCACCTCGCCGGGTTGATCGTCGGCCATGCCGACCTCATGCCGAATCTCACGGCGGACACGACGCGGGTTGAGGCCAGCACGGCGCAGCAGCTGGAAGGTATCCCCTTCATCATTACGCGTCAGCGCCATGAAGATGTGCTCAACGCCAATGTAGTTGTGGCGCAGGCGGCGCGCTTCCACAGCAGCGCGCGAAAGAATCTCGCGACACTTCTCGCGGATTTCATTCTCTGGCATCTCGGGCGATAGCGACAACGACGTATGCTCCTGAAATAAGCAGTTGACTTCAGCATAAAGTATAACGCATTTGCTGGAAAACTTGTTTCAATTTGTGCCGCCGAGGGGCAGCGTGGGCAGGGGAACATCGGTCACAACGCCTGCCGGGGGCACGCTGGCCACCACCAGCGCCACCAGCAGGGCAGCCACGACTAAGCCGATCAACGCCAGCAGGGCGGTGCGGCTGCTGGGCTGAAGGGTTGGGGTCTCTTGGCGGGCGTTCTCGAGCAACCAGCGCGTCATCAAGCCCGATTGCAGGCGCAGCGGTTGGCGCTGCGGGCGCAGGATGTGGCGAAACTCAAGGCCGCGCAGTTGGGCGGCGACGGCGGTCGTGTCCATCGGGTTGTCGCTCTGTGCCAGCCAGATTTCGACGGCCTGCGGGGTGATGTCGCGCTCGGGGTGATCGTGCAGCAGGTTGGTAATGGCCGTCAGCACGATGCGCTCATCGCGGGTGAGGCGGTTCCAGCGGCGGCGCAGCTCGGCTTGGCTGCGCGTGTAGACGTATTCTAGCGCGTCGTCGGGCGTTTCCCCGCGTTGGATGGCCTCTGCGAAGTCGTTTACTTGGCGCGGCATCCCGCCTGTTTCGAGGAAGGCGCGTTCAGCCAGCGCGGGCGGCACGTAGTCCAACAGTGTGCCCAGCAGCAGCTCCACCTCGAGCCGCCCCAACGGGTTGAGCCGCAGCACGTGGTTGGGCTGAATCAGCGGGAAGAGCTGGCTCAGGTAGGGGCTGTCCTCATCGGCGGCGGTGATGATGCTCAAGAACGGGAACGCCAGCGCCAGCTCCAGCAGGAAGGCCGGGTGCGCAGCGGGGATCTGCCCCTCGGCGATGGCCTTGCCCATCAGCTCGATGTCGTCTAACAGCCAAATCACGCGGGCCTGCTGACGCACATGCTGGCCCACCGCAGGCAGGAACGTATCACCGAGCCAGCGCGGCAGGTCGGATGTGTCGGGCGAGGGCAGGCGCGCAGTGGCGAGGTCTTCGCGCTGGAGCGCTTGCCGCGTCGCGTCAGCCAGCGCCTCAAGCCATGTGTCAAGGCTGGTGAAATGGTACGGCGCGAGCGGCATAAGGACGCACACAAAACGCGGGTCCAGCGTGCTGATGCGCCGCAGCAGCGAGGAACGCCCCATGCCCTCCATGCTTTGGATGGACACAGCATAGGTGGCAGGCGCGTTGAGGAACTGGTGCAGCTCGGCCAGCAGCGCCTCGCGCCCGATGAAGGAAAAGGTGGGTTGCTCGCTCATAGTTATGACTATAGCCTGATTCACTTGTTTCGCCACTGCGGGGGGCTGAGTAGGGACGCGGCGTGTGTCAGGGGAGTTTTTACCTCACCCCCTGCCCCCTTTCCCACTGCTTCGCGGGGCGAGGAGGTACAAGCCGCTGGCTCGCAGCGTCCCTCGCCCTTGTGGGAGAGGAACAGGCTGGCCGCAGGCCAGACAGGGTGAGCGGGAAGATCACGCATCGCCACCACGATAGACGCTCCCCTCTCGAAAGGGAGTGTCTAAGCCGCAGCAGAAGGTGGCCGTGCACCAGAGGCTCAAGCCTCTGGCTGGCGCGCGGGGGCCAAAGCCCCCTTCAGAGGGCGTGTTGCAG
>JBDNCV010000047.1:0-25414 GCA_046719465.1 Anaerolinea sp. | reverse complement strand
GCGCTGGGCCGCGGCAGCACCTTCAGCGTGCTGCTGCCGTGCGAGCAGGCCCAAGACGGCAGCACCGTCGAGCAAGCCGGATGATGCGCCGCTGCGCGCGGACGTGAACAACGCGCTGCTTGCCGCGGGAGTGTCTAGGGCAGAACCGATGGGAACGCTGGACGCTCAAGCATCCGGCGAAGTCATGCTGTTTGAAAGGGGCTTCAGCCTCTGACGTATCGCAGCCCTCTGGCGCAGACACCCCCACCGCCACCACTTATTTGACATAAGAACGAGTGTTCGCTATGATGAAGTTAGAACATTTATTCCTCGAACAAGTGTCACAGTGGGAAAGGGAAAGGCGATGCCTCAGAAAGATTTCAACAAGCTCTCCGAACGGCAGAAGGCGATCCTGCGGTTCATGCAACGTTACATTGAGCGTTATGGCTACCCGCCCACTATTCGCAACATCGGCGAGGCCACCAACATCTCGTCGACCTCGGTTGTTAACTATAACTTGAACAAGCTGGTTGAGGCGGGCTACTTGGAGCGCTCTGAGCATATCTCGCGCGGGCTGCGGTTGGTTGGCCACCTGCCGGGGACGCGCCGCAAGCGCGTCAAGGCGGAGGATCTGGTGGCGCGCGTCCCACGGATTGGCCACATTGTCGCCAGCAAGCCAGTGCAGATGCCAGACGACGCTGGACACTACTACGACGAGGAAGACTTGATTGATGTGCCGCCTGCGCTGCTGATGGGCGCGGATCCCGACGAGGTGTTCGCGCTGGAGGTTAAGGGCGACAGCATGATCGACGCGATGATCCGCGAGGGCGACATCGTCATCATGCGGCATCAACTCGTCGCACAGCCCGGCGATATGGTCGCGGTGTGGCTGCCCGAGCGCAGCGAGACCACCCTCAAGTACTATCACCCCGAAGGCGACCGCGTCCGCTTGCAGCCAGCCCACCCCGCAATGGAGCCGATTTACGTCAGCGCCGCCAGCTGCGAGATCCGCGGGAAGGTGCTCTCGGTCATTCGTACCTTAGGCTAGCTCGCCTTCTGATGTTGCGCACGAGAACTCCTATATCCTCTAGGGGTGAGGCGCGCCTTGCCCCCACCTTCGTTCAACCACGTGAGGTCAGCTACCATGTAATACCATCGGCGACTCGCTTCTTGCGGTAAAGCACGCTAGTCTTGCGGCGTCGCAACTTAAAGAAGGAGATTGTTATGATGGTATTAAAGCGATTGGTGTTGACAGGTGTGGCGCTGATGCTTGCTGGGGTGAGCCTTGCGCAGGAGGTGGCGATCTTCGGCGATGCGCGCCCAGATGCGCCGGAGCTGGCGGCACGTGGCAGCTTCGGCGTCGGCGTGCGCACGCTGACGCTCACCAACCCTGATCAAGTGGACATCCTCAACGTCAGTGAGGCTAACCCAGAGCCGCGCTATGACCGCACCCTGACGGTCGAGGTGTGGTATCCGGCGGCGCTGGAGGGTGACACGCCGGTGATCCTCTACGAGGACACGCTGGGCCGCGCCGATGATCCGAATCAGCCGCTGGTTCCTTTCACCTTCGGGGGGCGCGCTGCCCGCGACGCTGCCCCTGACTTCAGCGGCGCGCCCTATCCCCTCATCGTCGTCTCGCACGGCTTCCCCGGGTCGCGCTTCATGATGACTTACCTCACCGAGAATTTGGCCTCCAAGGGCTACGTCGTCGTGGCGATTGACCACACCGAATCGACCTTTAGCGATGTGAGCGGCTTTGCCAGCACGCTGCTGAACCGCCCGCTGGACGTGCGCTTCACCATTGACGCGATGGCCGACCTCGCAGCCGACCCCAACAGCCCCTTCAACGGCCTGCTCGACGCGGACAACACCGGTTTAATCGGCTACTCGATGGGCGGCTATGGCGTTTTGAACGTGGCCGGTGGGCGCTACGGCGCAACGTATGTGCCGGTGCTGCGCAACTTCGGCATCCCGGGCGTGAATCTGCTGGCAGTGAACAGCGTGGCCAACGCCGACTTTGAGGCGGATGAGCGCGTGAAGGCGGTGATGGCCTTCGCGCCGTGGGGGATGAATTTCGGCCTATGGGATGCGGATGGCCTCTCGACGCTCGATGTGCCAGTGTTCTTCGTCGCAGGCGATCAAGACGACGTGTCGGGGTATGCCAATGGGCCGCGCCGCCTGTTCGAGCTGGCGCAGAACAGCGAGCGCTACCTGCTGGTGTTTGAGGGCGCGCGCCACAACGTCGCGCCGAACCCGCCGCCTGCCGCTGCCACCGAATACGGCCAGTTCATGCGCTATGGTGACAACGTGTGGGATTCCAACCGCATGAACAACATCAACCAGCACTTCGCCACTGCCTTCTTTGACCTCTACCTCAAAGGCGCAGATACCGCCGCCTATCTCGACTTGATCGAAGTCGCAGCGGAGGGGCGCTTCTCAGTGGCGCAGGATGGCAGCTTCAACGCCGATCACACCTATTGGCTGGGCTTCCCGAATCGTTCGGCGGTGGGGCTGCGGTTTGAGCGCCGCGCCGCAGGCGAGTAGGCGGATGCCTTATCCCCCAGCCCCCTTCTCGAAGCGGCCTGCCTGCGGCCACCGGTGGAGAAGGGGGCTTCAAGTCCCCTCTCCACGGGAGAGGGGATTTAGGGGTGAGGCCCCACCCCTGCCCACTTGATCAGGATGATGCTGTGACGGATGGCACTGGCCGCCGAGCGTGCCGTGCGGTATACCTGCCCTGTGATGACCACCCACGCAGGAGCAGCGGCGATGAATGCCCCCCTACACGGCCTCAAAGTGATCGATCAGACGCAGGCGCTGGCAGGCCCCTACGCGGCCATGCTGCTGGGCGATCTGGGCGCAGACGTGATCAAAGTGGAGCGCCCCGGCGTGGGCGATAACTCGCGCCAATGGGGGCCGCCCTTCTTGAAGGGGGAGAGCGCCTATTACCTCTCGCTCAACCGTAACAAGCGCGGCATTGCGCTCGACATCAGCCGCCCTGAGGGGCAGGCGATCATCCATGAGCTTGTGCGAGAGGCGGACGTGTTTCTGACGAACCTCATGAGCAACGCGGCGCTGCGACGCTGCGGCGTCGACGATGCGACGCTGCGCGCCATCAACCCGCGCTTGATCTATGCCTCCATCAGCGGCTATGGGCGGCGTGGGCCGCGCGCCGACCAGCCCGGCTATGACCTTGTGGCGCAGGCCGAGGGCGGCACCATGGCGCTCACCGGTGAGATCGACGGCCCGCCGATGCGCTTCCCGACGGCGATTGCCGATGCCACCTGCGGTCTGTTCGCAGTCATTGGCATTCTGGCCGCGCTGCACGCGCGCGAGCGCAGCGGCGTGGGGCAGTTCCTCGATATGTCGCTCCAAGACAGCCAGATCACGTGGCTGCAAAACTACGCCGCCGAGTACTTTGCTACGGGCGAAGACCCCGCGCGGCGCGGCAACCGTCACCCGCAGGTTGTGCCCTATGAGGCGTTTCAAGGGGCGGATGGCGACTGGTTTATCCTCGCCATCGGCTCGGATCACATCTTCGAGTCGTTTTGTCGGCTGGTGGGGCGAGGAGCGCTGGCGCAGGACGAGCGCTTCAAGACCAACGCCCAGCGCGTGGCGCACTACGAGACACTGCTGCCGATCATGCGCGAGATCATCCGCACGCGCGCAGTGGACGACTGGTTGGATGACCTGCGTCGCGCGGGCGTGCCCTGTGGACGCATTCGCACCACCGCCGAAGCCCTCAGCGACCCGCACCTGCTCGAGCGTGGCATGATCGTCCAAATCGAACACCCCGCGCTGGGGCTGCTGAAGTCCATCGCCACGCCCATCCACCTCTCAGAGACGCCGCTGGCCTACTATCGGCATCCGCCGCGCCTCGGGGAACACACCGCCGAGGTGCTGGACGCGCTCAGCATCGACCGCGCGACACAAGCCCGCCTGCGCGCGGAGGGGGTCATCGCCTAGATGCCTCCAGCCATCCCTTGAAGAAACGTCAGACTCTGCCATGCATCAATGTCAACGCGAGTGCCTAACATGGTGGTGATGCGCGGTCTACCCCCTCGCCCCAGCCGCGCAGCGGCGGCGTGTGGGAGAGGGGGCAGGGGGTGAGGGGACGCTCCCATGTCAATCGACTGGATCGAAGGTGAGCTTCCTCACTGGTGGACGGCGGCACTTTGTGTTTAGCTGGGGTCACAAGAGGAGAGGAGGCGGAGATGGCGAGGAAAATCTTGGTAGCTTATGCGACCAAAGCGGGCAGCACCGAGGAGATTGCGCGCTTCATCGGCGCGACCTTGCGCGACCGTGGTTATGCTGTGGATATTTTATCGGTCAACCAGCAGCCTGACCCTGCGCCCTACGACGCGGTGCTGCTGGGCAGTGCGATTCGCGCGGGGCAGTGGCTGCCGGAGGCCGTCACCTACTTAACGACCTTCCGCGATGTGCTGGCGCAGAAGCGGCTGCTCTATTGGACGGTGTGCTTGACGTTGGAGCAGGACACGCCCGCCAACCGCGCCATCGTGAGCGATTATCTCAAGCCGGTGCGTGCCATTTTGCCTGCACAGGCAGAGGGCTTCTTCGCGGGGGTGATGGATCATAAGCGGTTGTCGCTGCCGCTGCGGATGCTGGTCAAGGCGATGAAGGCCCCCGTTGGCGACTTCCGCAAGTGGGATGACATCCGCGCGTGGCTGGACGAGGTGGAGCCGCTGCTGCAAGTGCGCGAAACCGCCTGAGCAATCTGTTCACGTCATGGCCGCAGGCAGGCCACGTCATGGCCGCAGGCAGCTGGCCCCCTTCTCCGCCCAGAGAAGGGGCTGGGGGATGAGGCGTTACGGCACAACCTCATAAGTCAGCACGACGTTATCCCCTAGCTGGATCGTCATGCCCGCGTAGAGCGGCACGATGCCTTGCACCCGCGCCCCGTTGACGATCACGCCGTTGGTGCTGTTGTTGTCCTCGACGGCGTAGCCCTCTGGGAACTGCGTAAAGCGGCAGTGGAAGCGGCTCACGCCGTTGTCCTCAATCGAGATGTCATTGGTTTTGTCGCGCCCGAGCGTGACGAGCTGGCCATCGAAGCGCCACATCATGCCGGGCTTGGGGCCGCGCCGCATCACCAACCAAAAGCCGCTGCTGGGCGGCATCAGGCTGCGGTCGATAGGCGGGGCGGGCGCGGGGGCGGGCGCTGGGCCGAAGCCGCCAGCGGGCGGCATCCCAGCGGGCGCAGACGGCTGATAGGGGAACATGCGGCGCATCTCGCGCGCGAAGTAATCCCAGAAGTGGCTTTGATCGCGGAAGCTGGTCACGTCGAAGCGCTCAAGGTGCTCGAGGCGCGGGTGGAAGCGCGCCGGCACGTAGGTAATCGGGATGACGCGGATGTTCAGCGCCAGCGCGAGTGTCCACTCATATGTGACGTAGATGCTCTCTGCGCTGTTGGGGGTGAGCACGACCAGCACGGCGTCGCTGCTGCGGATGGCATCGTCGATCTCGAAACGCCAGTCAAGGCCCGGGCGCGGCGCGGGATCCGTCCAGACGCGATAGCCTAAGCGCATCAGAAAAGCGTGCAGCGGGTCAGCGTAGCGTTTGTCGCGGGTCGAATGCGAGATAAACAGGCGCTGGCTCATAGGCGGTTCCTCCTCGTCAGATGGTCAACGCGGGCTGAAGCGGCAGGCTGGGGGCGGGCATAAGCCAGAACTCCAGCGCGGGCAGCAGCCCATACACCAACAGCGACACAATCAACAACACCACGATGATGAGCAGGATGACGCGGCGGCGCGTCCAACCGCGCTGGGCTTCAAAGTAAGCCTCGGCCTCGCGCTCCACATCTTCACAGCGTTCTTCAGTGTAGTCCTCATAAGTAGTCATAGCTAGTCAGCGCTCACAGCCGCACTTGCTCGCTCCTCTCGCTGGCGGCGCGCTTCATCTTCATCGCGCGGACGGCTGAAGTCCATCACGCGGTACAGCTCAGCGTAGCCCACGCCGACGCGCGCCCCAGCCTCAGCGTTGCGCTCACGAATCCAGCCCAGCGCGCCTTTCTCGGCGGCCTCGCCCTCGCCAATCTGGGAGATGTGCGCCCGCAGCGCGTCTAGCTTGCGGTCGATGGTGGCGGTGATGTCTATGTAGTGCGTGTTGTGCAGCGAGAGGGTGAGGAACACCTCGCTAACGTGGTGCGGCTCATAGCCCTCCGCCAGCAGCTCGGGGAAGATGGGGCGCGTCTCTGCGCTGGGGAACACGGCATAGGTCATCGCTTCGCCTGCGGCGCGATGGTCAGGGTGGTTGATGTAGCCGCTCTCGACGTAGACCGTGGTCGGGTCTTGCAGCACGACACGATAGGGCTTGATCTCGCGGATGAGCCGTGTCAGGTCGCGGCGCAGCTCAAGGCTGGGGGTGAGGACGCCGTCAGGATAGCCCAGAAAGCGCACATCCTGCACCCCAACAGCGGCCGCTGCGGCGATCTGTTCATGCCGCCGCCGCTCGACCAGCTCGGCGCGGGTTACGTTGGGGTCGTTGCTGCCCGCGCCGCCGTCGGTGATGATGACGTAGGTCACGCTGGCGCCTTCATCGACCCAGCGAGCGACGCTGCCGCTCACGCCGAACTCAATGTCGTCATGGTGCGCCACCGCCACCAAGATCGACATCGGCGCGGTCAGCGGGGGGATCGGTTGCAAAGGCTGGGACATGCTGTTCTCATTCCTGTTGTGCATTCCAATGTCATTTACGGACGCAGTCACTGCCCCTGATTGTACAGCACAGCGGCGCGCGTTGGCCTTAAAAGTGGCTGTGTGGGGGCGCTGTTTGTAGGGATGGATTCATTCCCCGACCGTCGCCAGACGCCAGAGCATCCGGCTGGGGCGCGCCCCCTGAAGGGGGCTGAAGCCTTGAGGTTAGAATCTGCTTTTCCCACCTACAGCGAGGGGCAGGCCTTGTCCCCACAGCAGGCAGGCAGGCGCTGTTCCGCGCTTGACAAGACCCGCGCCTGCCGCTAGTATTCTCAACACATACAAGCGCCGCGGTAGCTCAGCTGGTAGAGCATGCGACTGAAAATCGCAGGGTCGCGAGTTCGATCCTCGCCTGCGGCACACAGCCCCACATAGTGTGGGGCTTTTGTGTTGTTATGGCATGTGCAGCGGGCAGGGCAGGGCTTGCCCCGATGCGCCGCCTCGCCCCTAAGTCTCATCCAGCATTTAGCCCTTGTGTGATAAAATTCACGAGATATAACGACGAGGTGTATTGGTATGCATGACAACTACGATGTGATTGTGGTGGGCGGTCGCGTGGCTGGGGCGCACCTCGCAGCGCGGCTCGGCATGGAAGGGATGCGTGTGCTGCTGCTGGAGCGGGCTGAGCTGCCCTCGCTGCCAGCGGTGTCCTCGCCCATCATCTACGCTTCTGCCATGAAAATGCTGGACGAGATCGGCGCGCGCGAGTCGGAATACGCCGCCAACACCCCGCGCCTGTTCCACATGGCCACGGTCAACCGCGCCTTCAGCGGCAAGCTGCGCATCCCGATGTACGCCGGGCGCGATTACGCCTACGCCATCGACCGCGCGCGTTTCGATTATGGCGTGTGGCTGGCGGCAGAGCGTCAGCCCAACGTGACGGCCGTGATGAACGCCAGCGTGACGGATCTGCTGTGGGAGGGTGAGACGGTCTGCGGGGTGGTCGTCAAGCCCAAGGACGGCGAGCCGCGCTCGATCCGCGCGAAGGCTGTCATTGGCGCGGACGGGCGCTACAGCCTCGTGGCGCGCAAGGCCAACGCCCAAGAGTTCGACCGCCACGACGACAACCCCACCAGCATCTACTACGCCTACTGGCGCGGGGTCGCCCCGCTGGATGCAGATGGCCCCAGCGCCGCCGCCTATGAAGCGGATGGCACATTTGGCTATCTGATGATGGACAGCGCCGACGGCCAGACGGTGGTCTGCATTGAGGGGCGCAGCGACGTGATCGACCCCGCAGGCGGCGACGTCGAGCAGTTCTACCTCGGCAAGCTGCAAGCCAACGACAAGCTGTGGGCGCGCTTGACCGAAGCTGAGCGCGTCACCAGCATTCGGGGGATGCGCAACATCGGCAACCTCTACCGCCAGCCCGGCGGCCCGGGGTGGGCGCTGGTGGGCGATGCCTTCCACCAGAAAGACCCGCTCGACGGGCAGGGCATCTACGACGCGCTGTTCATGGGCAAGGCGCTGGCGCTGGCGATGCGCCGCTGGTGGCAGGGCAAGCTCACATGGGAGGAGGCGCTGGCGGCCTATGAGCAGGTCGTGCGGACGCACACCTACCCGATGTACCGGACGCTGCAAGGCCGCGTTCAGAACAGCTTCTACAGCAGCGCCGCCCTGCCGATCCCTGAGTGGGCGGTGGGCAAGATGGGGCAGTGGATCGCCGAGGACGGCGGGATGAGCCGCTTGTTCGGGCTGATGCTGACGCGCCAGATCCCGCCGGACATGATCGGGCTGTTTGCTGCGCCGGTGGCGCTCAACGCGGTGGCGCGCGGCGGCCTGCGCGAGGTGCGCCACGAGGTCGAAAAGCGGATTCGGTCAGTGCTGCCAGTGTAATGCTGCGCCCCCGGACGGATTCGAACCGCCGACGCACTCCTTAGGACGGAGTCGCTCTGTCCCCTGAGCTACGGAGGCCACGCCTCTTAGTGTAGCAAACGAGCGCCACGCTGTGAAGCAGGTTTCAGACGAGCAGGGGCGATGGGTGAATCGCCCCCATGCTGCTATCTAGCGCCGCAGCACCTCGCCGGTCATCGCGTCGACGTAGACCTCTTGCCCGCGGCCAAACTCGATCTTCCACACCAGCGCGAAGCCCTCGCGGCGGCCTGCTTGTTCTAACTCCACCGTGACGAAGTTCCGCCGCGGGTAGAAGGCCTGCGCGATGCTCAGCGCCTCCTCAAAGCGAATGGCAGGCACATCGATGGGCGCTCGGTCACCCTCCCACGGCTCAAGCTGGACGATGCGGCCTGTGCGCGCGTTGACGTAGACGGCGATGCCGTTGCTTAGGCTGATGTCCCATTGGCCGCGCTCCAGCCCTGCTGCGACCAGTTCAGTCCCGGGGAACTGAGCGAAGGCAATCTCAAGGGCGCGGTCGAAGCTGATGGCAGGCAGCCCGCGCACCGGCACCGGGCCGGGGAGCGAGGGGCGCGCATCGGACGTAGCCGCGGCTGGCGCTGGCTCGATTGTGGGCGTCGCTTTGACAATGTCGGTGATGTCGCCGCTGCGCAGGTCGATGTAAATCAGCGTGTCATCCTCGAGCCGCGCCTCCCACACCAGCGCCTCGCCTTGCTGGATGCGCTGAATTGCGATGACAGTGGCCTCCGGAAACATCTGTAAGATGATCGCCTCGGCGCGACCGATGCTCACGGTGTCTTGCGCTGCCGGGGTGCTCAACCCCAGCAGCCCCAGCAGGATGATGCTTAGCAGTGCCTTCTTCATCAGGCGTGTTGCCTCCTTGAACGCTCAATGGTCTGTTGATTCTCTCATCATATGAGCGCCGCTATAGAGGGTGATAAGCGCAGCGCAAGAGCAATCTTAAGCTCACGACGACAAACGTACCCCCAAGCGGTGACATCCATCACTGCTGTGAGACAGCGCTTCATCGGTACGATCAGGGGTAACGAGAGTGTGTCTGAAAAAGGTTTTTTGGGGGCAAGGCGATGACAAAGACCATCTATCAAACGCTTGACGCGAACGAAGCCGTGGCGCGGATCGCGTATTGGTGCAGTGAAGTGATCGCCATCTATCCGATCACGCCTGCCTCGCCGATGGGCGAATGGGCGGACGAATGGGCGGCGAATCATCAACCGAACCTGTGGGGCACAGTTCCGCAGGTGGTCGAGATGCAGAGCGAAGCGGGGGCGGCTGGCGCAATCCACGGGGCGTTACAAGCGGGCGCGTTGGCGACGACCTTCACCGCGTCGCAGGGGCTGCTGCTGATGCTGCCGGATATGTTCAAGATCGCGGGGGAACTTACGCCGGCGGTCTTTCACATTGCGGCGCGGGCGCTGGCAGCGCAGGGCTTGTCGATCTTTGGCGATCACAGCGACGTGATGGCCGCCCGTTCGACCGGATGGGCGCTGTTGGCCTCCGCCAGCGTGCAGGAAGCGCAGGACATGGCGCTCATCAGCCACGCGGCCACGCTGGCAGCGCGCGTGCCCTTCTTGCACTTCTTCGACGGCTTCCGCACCTCGCACGAGATCAACAAGATCGCGCTGGTCGATGAGGCCGTCGTGCGCGCGATGATCGACGACCGGTTGGTGACGGCCCATCGTGACCGCGCCCTCACGCCCGACCGCCCGACGATCCGTGGCACGGCGCAAAACCCCGACGTGTACTTCCAAGGCCGCGAGACCGTCAACCCGTTCTACGCGGCCACGCCGCAAATTTTGCAAGAGACGATGGATCGTTTCGCCCAGCTCACCGGGCGCAGCTATGAGCTGTACGAGTATCACGGCGCGCCAGACGCAGAGCGTGTGATCGTCGTGATGGGGTCGGCCGCCGAGGTGGCGATGGAAACGGTCGACTTCCTCAGCGCGCAGGGTGAGCGTGTGGGCGTGCTCAAGGTGCGCCTCTATCGCCCGTTTGCAGCGGATCGCTTGATCGCCGCGCTGCCGCCGACGGTGCGCCAGATCGCCGTGCTGGATCGCTGTAAAGAGCCGGGCAGCGCGGGCGAGCCGCTCTACCTCGACGTGGTAACGGCCCTCATGGAGGGCTGGCAAGGGGCGCTGCCGCGCGTCGTCGGCGGGCGTTATGGCCTCTCATCGAAGGACTTCACCCCTGCGATGGTCAAGGCGGTGTTCGACAACTTGGCCGCGTCACGCCCGCTGAATCACTTCACGGTGGGCATCACCGACGACGTGACGCACACCAGCCTGCCGTTTGACCCTGACTTCTCAATCGAGCCGGAAAGCGTCGTGCGGGCGTTGTTCTATGGGCTGGGGGCGGATGGCACGGTCGGCGCGAACAAGAACTCGATCAAGATCATCGGTGAGAACACGCCCAACTACGCGCAGGGCTACTTCGTCTACGATTCGAAGAAGTCCGGCTCGATGACGGTCTCCCACTTGCGCTTCGGCCCACAGCCGATCCGCTCCAGCTATCTTATCCACAAAGCCAACTTCATCGCGTGTCATCAGCCGATCTTCATCGAGCGCTACGACCTGTTGAAGGACGCCGCCGATGGGGCGACCTTCTTGCTGAACACGCCCTACGCGCTGGACAAGGTGTGGGAGCGGCTGCCGCGCGTCGCCCAGCAGCACATCCTCGAGAAACGGCTCAAGGTCTACGTGATCGACGCGGTGAAGGTCGCGCGCGAGGCTGGCATGGGTGGGCGCATCAACACGGTGATGCAGGTGTGCTTCTTCGCGCTGTCGGGCGTGCTGCCGCGCGAGCAGGCCATCGACGAGATCAAGAAGTCGATCGTCAAGACCTACCGCAAGAAGGGCGAGAAGGTCGTCCAGCAGAACTTACAAGCCGTCGATCAAACGCTAGCACACCTCTACGAACTGCCTGTGCCCGACAGCGTGACCTCGACCGTTGAGCTGCTGCCGCCGGTGAGCGAGGACGCGCCGCCCTTCGTCCGCAACGTGTTAGGGGAGATGCTGGCCCTGCGCGGCGATCAAATCCCTGTGAGCGCGATGCCCGTGGACGGCGTCTTCCCGGTGGGCACGTCGCAGTACGAGAAGCGCAACCTTGCCGCCGAGATCCCGGTGTGGGACGCTGACCTATGCATCCAGTGCGGCAAGTGCGCCTTCGTCTGCCCGCACGCGGCCATTCGCATCAAGGCCTATGAGCCGGAACTGCTCGCCGATGCGCCCGCGACGTTCAAAGCGGTCGACGCGCGCGACACGGAATGGCGCGGCCTGAAGTACACGATCCAAGTTGCGCCGGAGGACTGCACCGGCTGCTCAATCTGCTTTGACGTGTGCCCCGCGCGCAGCAAAGCCGACCCCGACCACAAGGCGCTCATGATGGCGCCGCAGCCGCCCCTGCGCGAAGCCGAGCGCGACAATTGGCGGTTCTTCAGCAGCCTGCCGGAGCTTGACCGCCGCCAGATCAAGGTGAGCAGCATTCGCCAGCAGCAAGCCCAGCAGCCCCTGTTTGAGTTCAGCGGGGCTTGCGCGGGCTGCGGCGAAACGCCCTACCTCAAGCTCATCTCGCAGTTGTTCGGCGACCGCGCGTTGATCGCCAACGCCACGGGCTGCTCGTCGATCTTCGGCGGCAACCTCCCCACCACGCCGTGGGCTTGCAACGCCGACGGGCGTGGCCCAGCATGGGCCAACAGCCTGTTCGAGGACAACGCCGAGTTCGGCTTGGGGATGCGCGTGGCGCTCGACAAGCAGGCCGAATATGCCCGCGAGCTGCTGCGCCGCCTTGAGCCGGAGATCGGCACAGAGCTGGTTGAGGCGCTGCTGAACGCCGATCAACGCGATGAGGCCGGCATCTACGCGCAGCGCCAGCGGGTCGCCGCGCTCAAAGAGCACCTGCGCTACATCGCCGCCGCGCGCAACGGCAGCACCCCATCAGAGCTGCACCGCCTGCTCGACGTGGCCGATTACCTCGTCCGCAAAGATGTTTGGATCGTGGGCGGCGACGGCTGGGCGTATGACATCGGCTTCGGCGGGTTGGATCACGTGTTGGCCAGCGGGCGCAACGTCAACATCTTGGTGATGGACACCGAGGTGTACTCCAACACAGGCGGGCAGATGTCGAAGGCAACGCCGCGCGGGGCTGTGGCGCGCTTCGCCGCTGGTGGCAAGCCGCTGGGCAAGAAAGACCTCGGCCTGATTGCGATGGGCTATGGGCATGTTTACGTGGCGCGGGTGGCGATGGGCGCGAAGGACGAGCAGACGCTGCGGGCCTTCCTTGAGGCGCAGGCCTACGATGGGCCGTCGCTCATCATCGCCTACAGCCACTGCATCGCGCACGGCATCGACATGGGCAAGGCGCTCCACAACCAAAAAGCCGCCGTCGACAGCGGCCAATGGCTGCTCTACCGCTACAACCCCGACAAGCCGGAACAGCCCCTCACGCTCGACTCGCGCCCGCCCAAGCTGCCGCTGACCGAGTACCTGCGCATGGAGAACCGCTTCCGCATGTTGGAGCAAAGCCATCCCGAGGAGGCCGCCGCGCTGTTCGAGCAAGCCCAGCGCGATGTCCTCGCCCAGCGCGCCCTCTACGAATACATGGCCTCGCGCCCTGTAGGCAGTTGACCTCAACACGCAGCCCCCTTTCAAACAGGTGAAAGGGGGCTGTTGCTGTATGAGCTGCACACCGCACGGGCAGCAAAAAAGCGCCCATGCAAGGCGCTGAAATGGGTGCACTAGGATTCGAACCTAGGACCAACCGATTATGAGTCGGCGGCTCTAACCGCTGAGCTATGCACCCGGCCGCAAGCGGGTAACGAGATTCGAACTCGTGCCAAGACCTTGGAAGGGTCGTGTGCTACCACTACACCATACCCGCACGTGTCGGGGTGACCGGACTTGAACCGATGACCTCCTGCTCCCAAAGCAGGCGCGCTGCCAACTGTGCTACACCCCGCGCTGCCTTTAATCGTATCACCACTTGGCGGCGTTGTCTAGCCGTGGGGTTCTCCGACGGCAGGGCAGGTCCTATTCCTACGGATGGACTAGAGGCCTCATCCCCAACCCCCTTCTCCGGGCGGAGAAGGGGGCTAACTGCCTGCGGCCGCGATGTAGCCTACCCCTGATGCCGCATAGAGACGCTGATATAGACCCGGCAGCGACCGCTCGGGATCGACGGCAGGTCAAGCTCGGCGCTCGCGCCGATGAATGTCTCGCTGAGGATTTCCCACTCGTAGGTCACAACGGCGCGGAACTGGTCAAAGCCCTGCTGGAGCGTCAGGCGGTAGGTGTTGGGGGCGGGGGTCGAAGTGGTCACGCGATCCCACCCTGTAAATGCCCCCTCCCAGAAGTTGGTGATGCGCGGTGGCCTCGACCACGTCTTGACAACGCTGCCCGCGACGTTCTGGATCGCCTCCAATGCGGCATCGTTGACGCAGTTGTTGGCCAGCAGCACGCCGCCTTCGCCCTCCCAACGGCCATCGCGCGGTTGGATCGTGCCATCGCCGCGCACCCAGCGGCAGCCAGCGGCGTCGCAGCGGATGTGGTGCGGGCCGGGTGGCGGCAGCTCTCCTATGATGATCGCTGCCTCGCGCGTGCTCACCTTGCGCCGCCCGACCGTGCAGCGCTCGCCGCGACAGTTCAGCACGCGGAACTCGCGGTTATCCAGCGTTGGATCGTCGATCACTGCTGCCGGGTCGGCGGGGGCGCTGGGGGCCGCATCCGAGGGCGGCGGCAGCGGTGGGATGAACTCAATCGGCTCGACGATGCCATCACCGCCGGTCACGACCTCGATCTCCTCAATGGGCAGATCTGACCAACCGCAGCCACCCGCCTCAAGACAGACAATGTGAGCCGTGGGGCTGGGCGGCGGCTCACCGAGGACGAGTTCCCACTCGCTCGCGGTGAACTCTTGCGAGGTGACGGTGTGGCCGCACTCTACATCACAGGTATAGACGTTGACCCGCGGCGCGTCCTGCGCGGCGGCAGCGCTGGCCAGCAGCAGCCCGCCCACGCTCAGCCCCATCAGTCGAAGGTATGTCATCATCATCGGATCTCCTCACGTTATGCGTTGACGACGAGAATCTTGTAGCGTTCAAGGCCGAAGCCACCGACGCGGACGCGGTAGGTGGCATCCGCGGGCAGCGTGATCTGCCGCAGCACGAACGGGCGATCTGGGTGGGCTTGGCCCGTCCAGATGGGGTAGGGTGTGCCATCCGAGGCGACCCCGGCCAGCTCCACGGTGACCGGCTCTGTGACGGTGACTGCCAGCGAGATCGTCTCCCCAGCGGCGGCCTCAAATGACCAGACCGAATGCCGGAAGCCGACGGCCCCTTCCGCAACTTGGCCGCGCGTCAGCAGGCCGCGATCAGGCAGGGCGGGCGGGCAGTTCCCCACAGCGGCGCAGGTCTGAAGCGCCTCAAACGCTGCTATGTGGTCGTCACGGAAGATCGCCCACTCTCCCTCACTGGCCACCTTACGCTCGAACAGTTCTAGCGCACGCTGATACTGCCCGGCGCGGTAGTAGACCATCGCGGCGTTGTCCATGTTGAACGGGCTGCTCAGGTTGCTCTCCACGGCGTAGAAGCTGTCCCATGCGGCGGCGGCCCCTGCATAGTCCCCCAGCCCGATGAGGTTTTCCGCAAGGTCGTTGATGCGCACGGCGTTGGGGGTAGCCCCAATGCTGAGCGTGACGTCGATGGCGCGTTGGGCGGCGGCGGCGCCATCGGCGAACATGCCCACGTTCAGCATGGCCAGCGCGAGGTTGCCGTAGATGAGCGGATCGCCCCAGCGCGGCTCCAACACGCGGGCATCGCGCAGCATGAGATCCCACTGCCCAGTGAACCAGAAGGCGGTGATGCGATTGCTGTAGGCGCTCCAGTTGCGCGGGTTGAGCGCGATGGCGCGGTCGAGCGCGTCGATCTGCGTGTAGCGGTCATCGTTGGCCCAGAGGTGGTACAGCCCCTCCAAGACCCACAGATCGCTGTTCTCAGGGTCGAGCGCCTGCGCCCGATCCATCAGGGGGCGCGCCTGCGCCGGATCGCTGGGCAGCTTGAGGCGCGCCAGTTGAAGCAGCACAGGCAGGCTGTTCGGGTTGGCAGCCAGCGCGCCTTCCATCAAAGGAATGGCCGCGTCAGCGTCGCCAAGCGTGTTGAGCCAGCGGGCTTGGGCAATGAGCGTCTCCTCCGCGGTGGGACGCAGCGCCAGCAGTTGGTTCAGGACGCGCTCGGTTGCGTCGAGGCGGTCGCCTAAGGTCATCGGGCGCTTCAACATGAACGTGTCGAACAAGCCGAGCGCTGCCTCGTAGCTGTCGGGCGCAAGGGCGAGCGCCTGCTCATAGGCGGCTGCGGCCTCGGCAAAGCGCGCCTCCGCCAGATGCTCCGCCCCCTCTGCGATGAGACCCTCCACGGATTGGGCCAGCGCCCCCGCAACGCTCATCCACACGGCGGCCAGCGCCAAGATCCAGCGTCTCATGCGGTCACCTTCTCGTGATTGGTGGTCGCCAGCAGCCAAGCCGCCAGCAAAGCCGATGTCACTTGCGTCATCAGTTCCTCCTAGAAAAGAAACACTTCATTGTTGGCGTTTTTTGTGGGGTGAGGGCGAACGCCGCATGGGCTGCTCTACGCTCGCACCAACGGCGAGAACGCGCCCGATGAAACAAAACCAAACGGGTGGGTAGGGGCGACGCATGCGTCGCCCCACATTCGAAATCCTAGCGCGTTTGGCCGGTGGCGGGGTCAACGCCTTGAGTGATGAAGCTCTCGCCCCAGCCGCCCCAACTGGCGCTGACGAGGCCGTTGCGCTCGCTGTCGGCATATGACTCTTGGCCGGGCCGCCACGTCACCAGCACCAGCCCACCCGCGCGGCTGATCGCCCCCGCGTGGATGGCCGCCGCGCACAAGTAGCTGTCGCCGGTGTAGACGTCCGTGCCCCAGATGGCGTAGTACTCCTGATCGCAGCCCGCCGGACATTCAAACAGCGCGTAGACGCTCGATTCGTTGATCACGTCCGTCGAAACGCGCAGGTCGCAGGTGGCCTGCTGCGGCTGCAAGCCCAACTGACGCACGTTGACGCTGGGGGCGGTAAAGCCCGACGAGGGGGCGCTGCTGGGCGCATCGCCCGCAGAGGCCACGCTGAAGCTGGCGCGGTAGCTGCCCCAGCTGGAGGTGGTGATTTCGTTGCGCGTTGTGCCTGCGTAGCTGTCTTGGCCGGGCAGGCTGGCCACTAGCACGCGCCCGCCTCCCGCCCGCGAGATCACCCCAGCGTGCGCCGCAGCCGTACAGACCGAGCTATCCGCCGTGTAGATATCTGTGCCCCAGACGCTGCCGGAGCAGTTAGCAGGGCACTGGACGAGCGCTTGCTGAGTGGCCGCGTCGAACGTCAGGTCGAAGGCGCTGGTGCGGCATTCGATCTGCGTCACGGGCAGGTCAGGCACGACGACCGCGGGCGGCTCGGCACTTTCTGGCTCGCTGGGGCCGCCCTGCCCAAGCACGACGGGCGCGGCGGTCGCGCTGCGGGCGATGGCCTCCGCTTCCGCCAGCGTGGCCGCTGATTGATCGATGATCGTGGCGATCACCATCAGGTAGTAATTGTCGTCTACCTGTACGATGTAGATGTTGCCCAACGACGTTTCAGGGTTGGTGTTCAAGTAGCGGAAGAAGCGCCCGTCCTCGAGCGTCTCGCTCACGATGTCGCGCTCCGCGTCGAAGTCATCGCGCCCTACGTAAACCGGCGCGAGCATCGGCAGCATGAACGATTCTACAAACTCTAACGGCAGGTCGGCCAAGCTGTTCACGGAGATGACGAGCAAGGCCGACGCGCGAAAGTAGCTCGAGCCTTTGAAGAGGCTGGCGGAGCTGCGCACGACCGGATCCTCGTCGAAGATCACCCAGCCGTCCGGGAAGGTGACGCTGATGCCGCTGTCGAAGATCAGCGTGTTGGGCGGCATGTCGGCAATGGCGACGGGGCCGCCCGTCGTGGGCATCGCGGCAATTGGCGGGACGGCCACGCTGAAGGCCTCAATCGTGCCGACGATTGCCTCATAGTCGGTGTAGACGCTGGGGTTGACGATGTCGAGCGTCTGCTCGTTGAACAGCGTCGCCACCACCAAGCGGCCATCAGGCGACGGCAGGTTGAACGTGAGCAGCACGATCGGCACGGTGACGCCTTCCTCGGTCACGGTGCCGCTCAGCCGCAGGGCGTCACCCTGTGGCAGCGTGATCACGTTCACCTCGTCGAGGTTGTACGAATCGGGGTCGAGCAGCTTGGCGATCTCAAGGATGGCGGCGACCGCGGGCATAGTGGGCGCGGCGTCGGGCACGTCTGCGAAGCTGCTGGTGATCGCCTCACCGATGCCGATGGAGAGCGTCCAGCCCTCGAAGTCTTGCAGCACAAAGCCGAAGTCGGGGATGGCCTCGGCTGACCAGTTTTCAGAGTAACGGACGCGCAGGTTCACGCTGACGTTTTCAGCGCTGCCGCTCAACTCTTGGGCGCTAACAGCCACCACCAACGCCCCAATGAACCCCACTATTGACCATCGCTTCACGGTGATTACTCCTAAGCTTTTATGGAAAACAATCAAAGGCGTTCATAACGCCTCTCATAGAGAGTAGCATGAAATAGACACTTTGCCTGCGCATTGCTTTTTTCAGCTTCTGGTACAATAACGCCAAAGCGTTTATCTATCGTTTATTGTCATGCTGACGCTGACCCTACTTGGCTATCCCTCCGCTGCCTTCAACGGCATCCCCGTCGTCGACTTCATCTCACAAAAGGCGCTGGCGCTGGTGGCGTATCTGGCTGTGGAGCCGCGCCCACACTCTCGTGAGGCGCTGGCCACGCTGCTGTGGGGGGAACTGCCACCGGAGCGCGCATTGAGCAACCTGCGGCAGGCGCTGCACAACGCGCAGAAGCTGCTGCCGAATGCGCTGCTTGTCAATCGATTGAGCGTCCAGTGGAACGCGGATTACCCGCTGCGGGTGGACGTGGCCGCGCTGGAGTCCGCCGCCCCGCTCAGCGATGCCGAGGTAATCAGCCTGCATCAGGGGGATTTTTTTGAAGGGCTGTCGTTCAGCGACGCCGACGCGCTGGAGCAGTGGATCCTCACGCGGCGCGAGGGTTACCGCGTAGCCTACACCCATCGCCTCGAACAGCACATCCAAGCCGCCTATGGCCGCCGCGACTGGCCGACGCTGGAGCAGCTCGTGACGCGCGCCATCGCTCATGACGCGTTGGATGAGCGCCCCTATCGCATGTTGTGGCGCACACTCGCGCGGCGCGGCGACATCAGCAATGCCCTCAGCAGCGCCCAAACCCTGCGCCAGACCCTTGACCGTGAATTGGGCGTGCCCCCCAGCGCTGAGACGGAAACGCTGGAACGTCGCCTGCGCTTGGCCCAAGCCGATGCCCTGCACAACCTGCCGTCAGTCTCCACCGCTTTCGTGGGGCGCGAGGACGAACTGCGCCAGATCGGGGCGTGGCTGCATCAGCCAGAGGCGCGCCTCATCACGCTGACGGGCATCGGCGGCTGCGGCAAGTCACGCCTTGCGCGCGAGGCCGCCGCCCAGAACGCCCGCAGTTTCATCAACGGCGTGCGCTATGTGCCGCTCGCGCCGCTCACGTCCGAGATGTATCTTGTGTCGGCGATGGCGGGGGCGCTGGGGGTATCGCTGCAAAACCAACCCAACCCGCTGCAAGCCGTCCTCGAGCACCTCGCCCAGCGGGAACTGCTGCTGCTGCTCGACAACGCCGAGCATCTCGCGGGCGTGGCTGATTTGGTCGCGCAGATCCTTGCGGCAGCCCCGGACTGCTGCGTGCTGGTCACGTCGCGGCAGGCGCTGGGGCTGCGCGAGGAGTGGGTGCTGCCGCTCGATGGCCTGCCCGTGGACGCGCCCGACGCGCCTGCCCTGCGCTTGCTGACGCAAACCGCCGCCCAGCAGGGCTACAGCCTGCCGACGGACGACCCCGCTGTGCGTCGCATCAGCGCGCTGCTGGAGGGCCTGCCGCTCGGCTTGGAGCTGGCGGCCTCGCTGCTCAGCCAAGTGCCAGCGGCTCAACTGGCCGATCAACTTACGGAAAGCCTCGACGCGCTGCGCAGCGGCTGGCTCAACCCCGAGCCGCGCCACATCAGCCTGCGCGCGGTGTTTGACACCTCGTGGGCGGCGCTGAACGCTGCGCGGCAGCAGGCGTTGGCGCGTTTGTCGATCTTCGCCGCGCCGTTCACGGCGTCGGCCGCAGCCGCCATCTGCGAGGTGGACGCGGGGATGCTGCGCAGCCTGATGACGCGCTCTCTGCTGCGCGATCACGGCGAGCGCTTCAGCCTGCACGCCGTGATCCAGCGTTACGCCCGCGAACAGCTGGGCGATGCAGCGGCACTTATGCAGCAGTATGCGGCCTATTATGTCGAACGGCTGGCCGAGGCCGAGCAGGCCTTCACCGCCCGCGACATTCCGGCAGCGCTGGCGTTGATGAGCGCCGAGATCGACCACCTGCGCCACTTATGGGGGCAGGCGGTGGCGGCGCGCGACCTTGCGTTGATCGAGCGTATGACCCACACGATGCACCGCTACTACGAGGCCAGCGCCCTTTACGCGGAGGGGCAAGCCTTCTTCCACATGGCGGCGGATCAGCTGGCGCTCTCGCTCGATGCACCGCAGGAAGGGACGCTGCTGGGGCGGCTGCGGGCGCATGAGGCGGGCGTGCTGCTGCGTTTGGGGCGCGTCTCGGAGGCGTTGACCAGTGCGGAGGTCGCTGTGCGCGCGCTGGAATCAGCCTCCGCCCCCGCGGAGCATCTGGCCTTTGCCCTCAACGCGCTGGGGATCGCCCTGCTTTACACCGGGCAGACCCACGAAGCGCTAGGCACGTTGGAGCGCTGCGCTGCCCTCTACCGCGATCTGGGGCGCGTGGAGCGCATCAAGCCGCTGGTGAACCTCGGCTCGGTCTACACGCGCACCGGCGACCTTGACCGCGCCCAAGCGGCGCTCCAAGAGGCCGATGTGCTCGCGCAGCAGATCAACGACCGCATGGCGCACTACCACATCAAGAACGGCTTGGGGACGATCTGCGCCCTGCGCGGCGATCTGACAGGGGCGCTCCCGCATCTGCTGGAAGCGCAGCAGCTCGCAGAGCAGGCGGGCTTTATCTCTGGACAGACCATGACGCTCTACAACCGCGCGGACGTGCACTTGCAGCTCGGCAACCCGCAGCGCGCGGCGGAGCTGGCGCGGCAGGCGCTGGCGCTCGCGCAGCGCATTCATGATCGCCGCGCGGCGACCTATGCGCTGGCGACGCTGGCGCTGGCCCAAACTGCCCTGCGCGACTCAACCGCCCGCGCCTCGCTGGCCCAAGCCCTGACCGAGGCCCAAGCGACCCAATCCGAGCCGCTGCTGCTGGTGGCGCTGTTTGCAGGGGCGGCGTGGTGCGCCGCCCACGGCCACGCCGCGCTGGCGGAGCGATTGCGCGCGCTCGTCGCCACCCATCCCGCCACCGAGGCCGACTATCGCCGCCGCGCGGGCGACGGGGGGAGGGAGCCGCTGCAGGATAGCCTGTCACATTTGGTGAAACAACTCAGCCAGTGTTTAACGACCGAATAATCGATTGATACAGCGCCAACAGTTGCTGAGCAACAGCTGCCCGGCTATGCTGTTCTTGGATGATCTCGCGGGAGCGCGCGCCCATTAGTCTCAGCGTGTCGGCGTTGGATAGTGCATTGATGATTGTCTGTGCGAGCGCTTCAGGATCGTTTTTGGGAATGACCCAACCGTTGCCATCTACTAGTTCCGGCAAGCCGCCGACATCCGTCACAATGATCGGTACACCATAGCTCATTGCGCTGATGAGTGCGCCACTCTGGGTTATGCTGTGATAGGGAAAGACCATGATATCAGATGCGATGTGGTAGGCCCACACGTCCGATAGAGGGATGAAAAAATCCGCAACATGCGTCTTTGGTAGCTTTTTTAGTTCATGCAACAAGGCTGCCTCGGCAGGGCCATCCGGTTTACCTGCGATGAGCAGGTGTGCCTTGGGCAACGCGGCTTGCACGTGTGGCCATGCTGTGGTTAGTACATCGAGGCCTTTGTAAGTCTTGATGACCCCAAAGAAGCCGATTACGAACGCATCATTCGGCAAGTCGAGTTTACGACGCGCCTGCTCAGGTGTGGCGTTTGCTGGTGACTGAAATTCGGTAAGCTCAATGTGTGGCAGGGTTAAGATAGTTACGTGTTCGCGCAAGGATGGATAGGTTGTGAGCAAGTCTCGCCGGTTGGTTTCACCGTGGACAATCAAGGCATCCACCGACTGATAGACGCGCTCCAACGTTTGCCGCAGCGAAGCATCGAAAAGTGGCACAACATCGTGCACAGTGTGGACGATAGGAATTTTCAGCTTCTTCATAGACTGTATCATCCAGTGATCGAGGCGCGGTAGGCGGCTCCATTGGATGTGCAGCACGTCAGGCGGCTGCTGCTGCGCCCGTCGGATGAGTTCCCAATGTCCTAGCGGGTATGTCAGCCCACGTAGTGCTTGCCGTAGGCGTGGCGTTTGTTTCAACCACGGCTGTGACACACCACGAAAATACAGATACTCTGTCGTGAACGATGTCGAAAGAGGCAGTGCATCGTAGAGAAAAGGTGACGTGAAATAAGTCACGTGGGCACCTGCTTGTGCCAATGCCTCACAAATCGCAAGGTTGTAATAAGGAGTGAGGTTGGCCGGGTCAAGCTGCCAGATGCGCATCATGCCTGCCTACGCCCGCACGAAGCGCTGCCGAATCCGCGTCTCCAGCGCAGGGGGGATAAGCGCGTCGAACAGCGCTTTGGCGGCCCCACGCGGCAGCGCCGACGGATAGCGCAGCAGCGCTTTCATCGCTGCGGGCACAGCGCGCCAATGCCCTTGTCGCACCTCTCGCACGAGTTGATCGACGCTAGCCATCACCCACTCATGGCGCATCCCGCGCGGCAGGTCAACTGCTCCATACTTGCGCAGCATGGCCTCAATCTCGACCATGCGCGGATAGCCCCCGCTGCGCGTCTTGGTCTGGCGGAAGATCTTCACAGCAGCACGCACGCGCGGCTCATACACCGCGGGATGATCGCGCCCAATGCGCAGCCAATACTCGTAGTCCATCGAGTAGTGCAGCGTTTCGTCTAGTTCACCAGCGGCTTCAAAGACGGCGCGGCGCAAGAACACAGTGGGCTGAATGATGTAGCAGTGATCGCGCAGCAGCCCCTCGTAGTTCCACGGCTGGACAGGGTGGCGGAAGGGCATGGGCTGCCCCTCTGCGTCGAGCATTGTGCCGTTGCCATACACCCAACCCACCTCTGGGTGCGCCTCCAGCGCGGCGACGGCGGTGGCCACGGTGTCGGGGTAGTAGAGGTCGTCAGCGTTGAGCCATGCGAGGATTTGCCCCTGCGCGCGCGCCCAACCCTTGTTGATGGCGTGTGTTTGGCCGCGGTCTTTCTCGCTGATGAGCGTCAGCCGGTCGGCGTAGCGCTGGGCAATCTCGACCGTGCCGTCTGTGGAACCCCCGTCCATGATGATATACTCGAGGTGCGGGTAGGTCTGCGCGAGGACAGATTGGATCGTCTCCTCGATGAAGCGGGCGCTGTTGTAGCACGGCGTTACAACGGTGACGAGGGGGGGCATGGAACTATCCCGCACAGTTAGGTGAATTGAACAATCTTATCCAGTGTAACAGAAATTGCATCTATAGGGAGCAAGTGCGGCTCCCAAAATGCGCGATCGTACTTGGCCCATGCGTGGCAGCCGAACGGCAGTTGTTGGTTGTTGTGATGTAGGCAGTAGGTGGGGAACATCTCAAACGCAAAGCGTAAGCTTTGTTCGACGCTGGCGACGCGGAAATTGTCCACTAAAAAAGGCACTCGAAGCGCCCAGAAGTAATCCTCGTTCCATTCAAATTGATCAATAAAGTGGTTTCCTCGTGTCCATGTCTTGCGGATGAAGTTGATCTTTTTCAGCAAGCGCATGGGTGGCAGATCACGTTGCAGATCAAGCATCCATTCATCCTGCCAATCGCCCAAAAGCTGAATTGCCCGTTTAACGCTCAACTTAGCTGAGTTGAGCGCTTGTCGACAAGCGGCGACTCGCCGCAGCGAAAGCCCTCCGTTGCCTGCTCCCAAAAAACCCTTCTCTGGTTGAGATTGATCTTTGAACCATGGGGCGCCCATATAATCTACATTCAGCTGTAGAAAAGACTCGATGTTGCTTGACAGCACGAGCGCGTCAAGCTGCACGATCAGCACATAGTCATACGCGGCGAATCGGTCGTAAAATTCGGCTGACAGCATCAAGCGATTGTAGCCCGTCACGTTTGCAAAGTAGTTATCAGGAAACGGTTCCCGATCAAACCATTTGCTGTTAAATTCAAGTCGATGGGGGCAGATGAGCGCTTTGGGCACGTCGGGCAGGTAATGCAGCAAATGGATTAGCGCTTGTTGTTCGTCACGGTCAAACAGAGGGCGATAGAGTGGCGTGACAATGATGAGTTTCAGGCCAGCAGCGCTTGATTTTCCCAAACGTAAACCTCCGCCTCATGATGGACGATCTCAAAACCAGCAGCCTTTAAGCGGTCAACCAGTGCTGTGATTTGAGCGTCACCCACAACCCGTGGATGCATTTCAACAATCATTAAGCTAACTCGCTTCCTTATTAACTCTAATTCATGACTAACAAGGTCAACTTCTGCGCCTTCAATGTCACAAATCAATTGAAAACTAGCCTCTCCCAGATGAAAGGCGGCTTCAGATAAGGACAAGGTTTCTACTTCTACAGCCGATTCAGAATGCAAGTAAAAACTGCTTCCAAAATCTTTTGCGCCAAACAAAACCTTTGGTGCGTGATACGCAATTGCACCTTGTAGTATGGTGAACTGGCATTTGTTGAGGGCTTTGTTTTTTCTCAACGTGTCAACAAACAGTGGATGCGCTTCCACAACGACATGGTTCTCAGGATTTTTCAGAAGGCGGTTGGTTATACAAGCGATAACACCCACGCTGCCTCCCAATTCCACTACGGGCTTGTCAGGATTCAAGAATCGCTTGATGGCGCTCCGTTCAGGTTGTTCAAAACGTCCTTGAATGAACTGACTCTTTCTAACAAGTGGGATGAGAGGATTGTCAATATCGATCAAGCAACCATCAATCTGGACGCGATTGCCCCTCAAAACGGCAACAGCACCAACATAAAGATTATCTGTTTCAAATGCGAGATAGCGGTATGTTCCGTGAAGGCCTCTCTGGGTTACCAACTTTCGAAGTGTTTTGAGTTTACGAACGATGATGTTCACGCGCGATTGACTCCGTGTAAGATCTGCCTCATTTTACGATAGACCCGCAAGGGGAAGAACTGGCCTGACGTCAGCCATGTGAGGCGGTTGATGTAGGCCTCAGCCGCAGGGTTGAGCCTGACCTCTGGGTGGCACAGCGGGAACGCAATCGGCTTCAACGGACGAAAGGACATGCCATCGCTGGCGCTGCTTGTGTTGAAGTGGGTTGCGCCCTCCCCTATGCCGATGTGCGACACAAGGTTGACAAAGGGAGTGGCTGTTAAGCCGTCGTGCAGCATGCAGGCCAGCAGCCACTGATAATCCCAAGTGCGGATGATGTTGTTGTCCACCGCGTCGTAGATGCGCGTCCAGTAAGGACGCATCCACCACGGAGACCGCGACAAGATGCGCTGGCGTTTGACGGGATCGCGCCATGCGGCCATCGTCACGTCGTAACGCAACCATGCGCGCTTCCACGTTGCCCAGCCCCACACGTGCGGGTAGTGCGTGAAGAAGTAGCTGTCGTGCGCTTCTGAGGGACGGCGCTGATACCCGAAGTAATCCCCTGTGATGGCCGT
>JBDNCV010000046.1:0-25733 GCA_046719465.1 Anaerolinea sp. | reverse complement strand
TAAGCTGATGGCGTGGTCGAGCGATTCCAAGACACGGTCAAGCCATGTGATTTGACGATCTGTCAGCGCGCCGAACGACCCCTCGCGGATTGTCTGCAAGGCGCTGATCGACAAACCAATCGGCGAGCGAATGTCGTGGGCGATGTTGGCAAGGATCATCGTGCGGATGCGGTTGGCCTCCACCGCGTCGAGCCATGCCCGCTCGAGCTGCTGGACGGCCTGCTCCAGCTCCTCCGTCCGCTGCTGCACGCGCTCCTCAAGCGAGTTAGCAATCAGCACATGCTCAAGCGAGACGGCCACCTGATTGGCGAACATCATCAGCGGCTCCAACTCTTGCTGCTGAAAGACGCTGCTCGTGCTGCGGTTTTCCAAGTAGATCGCCCCCAGCAGCCGCCCTTGTGACAGCAGCGGCGCGCACATCACCGAGCGCAGCCCCAGCGCGTGGACGCTGGCCGAAGCCGCCAGACGCGGGTCGTTCACTGCGTCATAGATGATCATGGGTTCGGTGGTTTGCCACACATGGTTGAGGATGGTCGTGCTGATTTCTTCCTGCGGGATGCTGCCATCCGCGTTGAGCTTCACCCGGAACTCGCGGTTGCCTTCGGCATCCAGCAGCATCAAATAGCCGCGTTCGGCGTTCAGCAGCTCCAACGCCGAGCGAATTGCATACTCTAGCAGGGGGGCGAGGTCGCGCGTGCGCGCCATTTGCTGGCTGATGCTCAGCAGGCGTTCAAAAAAGCTCACGTTGATTGCCTTTGGTTCTCGCCTGTCCATGCGTTCAAGCTCTAACGAAGCGCTCTTTTAACTTTATCAATGTTTTGCTTTAACTTATAGGCCAAATACTAATATCTAACAGATAACTAGTTATTTAGTACTACTGACACGCTGCCAGAGCGTCGTCAGCGGCAGGCGGCGCACCCGCACCCGCCAGTAAACCAGAAGCCACAGGTGAAGCCGCGCTGCGAACAGCAGCAGCGTCCAGAGCTGTTCGCGCAGGCTGCGGCCATACGTCAGCGCGAACCACGTGCCATCGCGGATTTCTAACCACGCCGAGCGCATCTTGACCGGCGACTGCGTGATGTAAGGCTGCGCATACCCGCCCGCGGAACGCACCTTTTGCAGCAGCCAATCGCGGTAGGTGCTGGGATATTTGACGTGGACGACAGCCTCCGGCGCATAGGCGATGCGGTAGCCCTGCTCCGCGATGCGGTGCGAGATCACCGCGTCCTCGGCCAGCGCATCCGGCGGGATGTGCGGCATGAGCGCGCGGCGATAGGCGAACAGATAGCCCGTGCAGAGCAGGAAGGCTCCGCGCGCAGCGCGGCGTTGGCGCGTCTCATGCGCCGCATCCACCAGCAGGTGCGACCAGTAGCCCAACAGCGTATCGCGCGGGCTGACGCTCACCACCCGCCCGCTGACCGCCCCCACCTGCGGATCGTTGAACGGGGCCAGCAGCGCCGCGAGCGCGTCGGGCTGTGCTTCGACATCGCCATCGGTCAGCACAACAATCGCATGCTGGGCGGCTGCCAGCCCTATGTTGAGCGCCGCGGGCTTGCCCTGCTGTGTGTCTTGCAGGTGGCGCACCCGCGGGTCGCGCGTCATCCACTCGCGGATGACGGCAATCGTCGGCTCATCGGGTGCAATCGCCAGCAGTTCCCCATCGGCGGGAAGCTGCGGCAGCAGAGCGGCAATCGCCCGCCCCACCGTGCGCGGCTCGCGGTAGGACGTGAGCAGCACGCTAAGCACGGATCACCCCCGCGAACACGTCGATGAACTGCTGGGCGATGCGCGGCCACGCGAACATGTCCCGCGCCGCGCCCACGCCCTGCCGCAGGCGCGCCCGCAGCGCCGCATCCCGCCCCACCTGCTGAAGGGTCGCTGCCAGCGCGGCCGCATCCGCAGGCGGCACACACACCATCTGCTCGCCATCAGCCAGCCCGGGCATAGGCGCGGCAGGCTGCGTGGTGAGGATGGCGCAGCCGTGCATGATCGCAGCGATCAAGCTGCCACGCCGGTGGGACGCGCCATCACGAAACGGCAGCACCACCCAATCCGCTGTTTGCAGCCACGCGCTCACCTGCGCGTCGTCGGCATAGCCCGTCCACGTGATGTAGTCGTTCAGGCCTAACTCGGCGCTCAGCTTGTCTACATGCGCGACATACGCCGCGTCGGTTGGGCCGCCTTCGCGCCCGCCCACCATCACGAGCCGCACCCGCTCGCCCGCTTGCAGCAGCGCGTGCAGCGCGTGGAACAAATCCTCTACGCCGCGATTCGGATACAAGAACCCAAAGTGCAGCAGCAGCAGCTCATCCGCCGCCGCTGCCGACGCGCGCAGCGCCGCGCGTTCCTCAGCGCTGATAGGCATCACGGCGATGTTGCTCCCGATGGGGATGAGGTGGCGCTGCGGCAGGCCCGCCAGCCGCGCATAGTCGCCCTCGTTGGTCGTGACGGCCGCCGCAGACGTCTTGGCCAGCGTGTGGACGATCCACTCGCGCAGGCGGCCTGCCTTCGGGAACAGATATGGCACCAGCAGATCATGAAAGGTCGTCACAACGGGGACGGGCGACGTGCGCGGCAGGAAGTGCATCCAACCGCTCATGTCATAGATCGCCGTCTGATACTGCAAGTTGATCACGTCGAGGCGCTGCTGCTGCGCCCAATGGCGGATGAGCGCCAGCGCGGGCAGCCCCCACCCGGGGGCGACATTGTGGAGGGTGATCCCTGCGCGCACCTCCTGCGCCGCAGGCCGCGCCAAGATCGACACGCGATGCCCCGCAGCCGCCCACTCTCCCACCAAACAGGCGGTGTAAGCTCCCACCCCGCCGGGCATTGGCGGATATTCGCCTGTGATAACCCCGATATGCATGCGCGGCGCTACATGCCCTGCACGAGCAGCGTCGGCACAATGGAGCCACCGCCCGCGGTCACGTTCAGCAGCGAGAGGGACGACAGCCGCGTCATGCAGCCCTCCACCGCCGCCCCATTGAAGACATACGGATCCGCGTCCACATAGCGCGGGGCAATTTCTAAATGCCCATTGATCCACGCGGGGAAGTTGCGCTGAACGACCGTCACGCGCTCCTGTGCCACGTAAGGCCGCTCCAGCGCGACCTTGAGCGCCGCGTCCCACGCCTCCTGCGTGCACTCCCACCCCAGCATGACGCCGCTGCCGCCGTATTCGTCGTTAGGCTTCACCACAAAGCGATCCTTATGCTGAGATAAGAATGGGAGCAGGTCAACGGTTTGGCCGTTGTATTCGGTCGTGCGCTCCTCGACGACGCGCGTCCACGGGATATGGGCGGCGATTGCGCGGCGCTGCTCTGCGCTGAACAGGTGGGCGTTGCGCTCATCGCTCAAAAAGGCGAGGCTGGCCTTCTTCGCCAGCATCTTGGCGCTGATGCTGTTGGTGATGAAGACGTTGCCATCCCGATACGCGCGGAACACGGGGTTATCGATCCCCATCCGTCCGTAAAGCTCGCTGAACAGCACGCGCTTGTAGATCAGCTGAATGTGGAAGCCGTCCTCGGTCAGCAGTCGCCCGTTCACATACTCCAACGAACGCGGATCAGCGAGGCGCGCCTGCATCCCCTGCCGTTCGAAGTACTCGCGCGAGATTTCATGTTCGCTGATCGTCGGCACTTCGCGCCAGTCCAAGATGCCCACGTTGGGCAGCCCTTGCCCGCCTGCCTTGTGATACGCCCCGACCAGCGCATCGCTCAGCTTTTGCAGCGAGGGCAGCGTTCGCAGCGGGTAGCGCTCCATGAAGCGCTTCATCGGCTCCAAGCCAGCAAAAACCTCCGTCAGCACGTCCGCATAGCCCATGCCCGCGGGCGTCTCGGCGTTGTATTCCACGCATTTGAGGACGTTTTCCTCGACCACGTAGAAGGTATCCAAACGCGAGCTTGTCCACGGCGGGATGTCGATCCGGTCAACGCCTATCAGCTGTTCTTCGTAGTCGTCGAGGCGCAGCTGCGCGCGCGCCTCCGCATCCACCAAGCAGACCTCATGCGCCTTGTGGAAGGCCGTCAGCAGCACATCCAGCGCCGACTTCATGAAGCGCCAGTGGCTCTCGCCATAAAAGTAAGGACGCAGCACCACACACAGGGGGCGATCTCCAAAGTAGAGGCCGCGCTCGCGCAGGCGCTGGCGCAGGGTGGCGTCGGCTTCCTCGGCGATCCCGTCCTCAAGCAGAATATCGTGATAGTAGCGGATGGCATCGCTCAACATGGCTCAGCCTCCTTTTTTGCGGCCAGCCGCTTTGGCTTTCGGTTTAGGGTGGATGAGCGCCCCCCATTTGTAGTTGTCGGCGGTGCTGGTCTGCCCCAGCGCCAGCGCGATCATCTGGTCGGCCATCGTCTGCACGATCCACTCAAAGTGGCCGCGCCCCAAGCTGTTCACGTCCATATCGGGCGCAGGGTTCATGAAGTCAATCGCGTAGGGGATGCCGCCGCGCACGGCAAACTCGGCGGTGTTCATGTCGTAGCCGAAGGCTTGGCAAATCCGCAGCGTGTAGTCGTGCAGGGTTTGGGCAAGCTGCGGGTCGAAGTGGTGCTCAGGGTGATAGTAGCGCTGCTTGGGGTCATACCGCATGACGCGCACGGCCTCTTGGCCGATGCACATGCAGCGAGCGTACATGCCCTCATCCCACGCGATGAACTCTTGAATGATCATCGTGAGCAGGCCGCTGTGGTTGTAGTGATGCCACAGCTCCTCCATGCTGTGAACGACGTAGACATCGCGCCAGCCGCCGCCGTGAGCATCCTTCAGGATGAGCGGGAAGCCGCCGACGCTCTCCACCAGCTTCCACCAATCCAGCGGGAAGATGAGGTTGCGCAGGCTTTCATCGTGCTTGATGCCGGGGACGTAGTCCTTGTTGGGCAGCACCACCGTCTTGGGCGAAGGGATGCCGAGCTTCGTCAGCAGGGACGCGCCGAAGAATTTGTCGTCTGCCGTCCACATAAACGGATCGTTGACGACGCGCACCCCCTGAAGAGCGGCATTTTTGAGATAAGAGCGATAATAGGGCACTTCATGCGAGATGCGATCCACAATCACACGATACGGAACCGGCTCGTTCATCATCGTGCCGCCGAGCTTGACATACTCAGCGATGACACCTGTCGAAGCAGAGCGGCGGTTGACTTCTTCGATAAACGCTGGTGGAAACGACCACTCACGCCCCACCAGTAGACCAATGCGAATAGGTTCCTGTGCCATATTGTCGCTTCCTCCTAAAACCAATTCGATCTAAGTTTGCTGCCTTGCCCTGCTCGCTCGTCTAATCATGCCCGCTAATGTAGGCGTGCATCATGCGCGTCCAATACGGCCAATCGTGCGACCAGCCGTCCCACTCGCGCAGCGCGTTGCCGATGCCCTTGGCCCACAGCGTGCCGCTCATGGCGCGGGCGCTCTCGATCAAGCGATCATCGCGCCCTGTCGCCATGATGATGTCGATATGGCGCAGCGCCGCCAAGCGCCCGGGGTCATGCTCATTCGGGATGAACTGCATCGGGTTGTAGCGATACACCATGTCGTCGCTGTAACCATCGGTAAAGGTGCGAATGTCGTAGAGGCCGCTGAAGCCGAGGATGCGATCCACCTTTTCAGGGAAGTGCAAGCCGAAGGACATGGCGTGGAACGCCCCGAAGCTCGCCCCCATCGTCATCAGGAACGGGTTGCCGTTCTTGTACGTGCTGAGCGGCAGCACCTCATCGTAGATGTAGCGCATGTATTGGTGATGCCGCCATGCGCGCGCCCCCGGGTGCAGATGCCATGCGTACCAGCTTTCCGCGTCCACGCTGTCGACACAGTAAAGCTGCAAGTGGCCGCTGTTGATGCTGTGGCTGAGCGAATGCACCATGCCCCGATCTTGCCACTCATAAAAGCGCCCCTTGCTCGTGGGGAAGATGATCACGCGCGCGCCCGCATGGCCAAAGATCAACAGCTCCATGTCGCGGCCGAGGGCGGGGCTAAACCAGCGGTGATATTCTCGATTCATGCCGTGTGCTCCTGATGTGGTAGAGAAGCGGTAAAGTGCCGCGCCATGGCCACAGCGGCGGCAGGTTGAATGCGGCCCGCGCCCTGCTTGTGCGCGGGCACACCGGCCAGCGGCTGCGAGGTGGCCATTAGAATATGTTTTACGTCGTCCGGGCGCAGCGACGGGTTCACCTCCAGCATTTGCGCAATCACTGACGACACAATCGGCGCAGCGACCGACGTGCCGTCCACGTGCTGGTAGTGCTCGTTGATGACCTTGTGTTCGTAGATGCGGGCTTGCAGCCGCGTGATAACCTCATCGGTCAAGGTGTGCGATTCCTCCTGCGTCAGCCCCAACGTGTGCCAGCCATGCTTTAGCACCTCCAGCACGTCCGCTGCGCTGCGCGCGTTCAAGAGCTGCCCCAGCAGCTGCACCTCGCGCGCTGTGTCGCTGTCTGGCAGCAGCGGCGACGCAATCCACGCCGCTGAGGACAACACCTCTGGCTTTTCCTTCCATTCATACGTGCGCGCGAAGTTGTGATGAAACAGCTTCCATTGGCGCTCGTCGGTCGTGTTTTGATCGTCATAGCCGCCGACCGTGAGGGCGTGCGGGGCTGAGGCCGGCGGAACCATATACTCGGCGTTGGCGTTCCCCGCGGAGACGACCACGACGATCCCCGCAGCGTGCAGGCGGCGCACCATCGCGTACAGCGGGTTGTTGGGGTCATCGCTGACGTAATCCCCCCCTACCGACACGTTCACGATGCGCACACCGTAGCGGTGGCGCGTGTCGTAGATCCAGCGCAGCCCGCGCAAGATGTCCGGCTCTTTGATGCGGCCATCGGGCGTGCTGACTTTGACCAGCACCAACTTGGAGCGCGGCGCGATGCTCGTGAAACGCCCGCCGCTGCTGCGCCCGTCGCCGCTGCCGATGACGCTCGTCATCTGCCCATGCCAGCTCAGCAGCGACGTTTGGACGACGTGCGGCGTTTCAATCACGTGGTGGGTGCTGGCGTCCGCGTGGACGATGACCCGCCCTTCAATGTCAGGATGGCGCGAGAAACCGCTGTCCACATAGGCGATCACCACCCCCTCGCCCTTGACGTCCGTCAGCGCGCCGACGCGCTGCGGCGTGGGCAGCACGGTCACCTCATGCGGCACAAACTGCGGATAATTCGAACGAAACGGCGCAAACGTCACAGCTGGCTCCTCCGTCGCTAAGCGACTGGTAAAGAATAAAAGGTCAAAAGTGGCAAGCGAGCAGCAAGGCAGGCGGTGTCTGCGCCGCAGCAGATGGCTGCCCTTCGCCAGAGGCTGAAGCCCCCTTCAAAGGGCATGTGACCGCCGGATGCTTGAGCGCCCGGCGTTTTAATCGGCTCCACGCTAGACACTCGCGCAAGGCAAATCCTACGCTGGGAATCAAAGCGACCCGACAAAACAATCCGTTGTTAGATGCGCTCTTTTCCACTTTCTACTTTCGCCTTTTTATGACTCACTTACCCGGTTAGACCTGTACGCTGAGCGTCCATCGGGGCGACGCTGGTCATAAAATCGCGCGAGAAGCGCAGCATGTAGTCGTTGAGCAGCGCCTCTACGCGCGCAGCATCGTTTGAGGCCAGCACCACGCCCGCGTGATACGGCTTGTCGATGCGGTAGGCAATTTCAGGGTCGGTGTAGGCGCTCAAGTCGGGGTGTTCCGTCCGCGCCAGCGTGAGCAGCACCGCCCCATACCCCGCGCGGCTGGCAGGCGGAGCATATTCCGTTCCGGTCAAGAGCGCATGCTCTAGGTTCATCCATTCGCGCCACAGGTTCACCCCCGTCGCGTGTTCCAGCATGTCGCTGATGTAGGCCCCGCCCACGCGCGCGGCCACCTCCAGAAAGTAAAACTGGCCGTCGGCCTCGGCTTTGATGAACTCGGCATGGGTCACACCGTAGGGCAAATCTAGGGCTTTGATGATCTTAGCGTTGAGTTTGGTTAAGGCCTTCACATCGGCGTGGCTGCGCGGCAGCACGCGCGTGGCAAACACCCCACCCCCCTGATACACGTCAATCGGTGGGCGCGCGTAGCCCTGTACGCTGCTGTAGACGATCTTCCCTTTGTAGACCACCGAATCCACATGGTAGACGCTGCCGGGCAAGAACTGCTCCAACAGATAGTAAGATTGTCGATCGCCCAACTCGTCCAACGCGCGCCACACCTGCTCGCTGTCGTAGACCTTGCGGATGCCCATGCTGCCCGCGTCCATGCGCGGCTTGAGCATGTAGGGCGGTGGCACGGCGTCGAAGTAGGCGCGCAGTTCGTCGTAGTTGAGGATGCGCGTGAAGGCAGGCACAGGGATGCCCGCCGCCGCTGCCAGTTGGCGCATGGTGAGCTTATCGCGGAAGTGGCGGATGGCGCTCACGCCCATCCCGGGCAGCCGCATATGCTCACGCAGGATGGCCACCAGCTCCACCTCAAACTCATCCAACGGCAGCAGCAGGTCGATCCTGCGCCCGCGCGCAAGATACGTCACGGTGTTGATCACGTCTTGGTAGCGTCGAAAGTCCGGGGTGATGAAGAACTCGTCGATCATGTGGTAAGGCCAGCTCTCGGCGCGCTGGCTTTCCTCGGTCATGAGCATGACGCGATACCCCAGCTGGCGCGCTTGTTCAAGCATAACATCGCCCTTGTGGGTGCTGGACAAAAACAACACAGTCGGTTGTCCGCTCATGATGGCTGTGACCTTCACTTACCTTAAAATTCCGCAGACTATACCGAACAAGGGCACTAGTTAGCAAGTTGTGGCCATGCATGGAGAGTGTCTAAAATGGTGGCGATGCGCGATCTACCCTTTACCCTGTCTGACCTGCGGTCATGTTGACCAGCTTCGACCGTGAGCCGTGGCATGGACAACGTGTCGTGATCGATGGATGACAAGGCCTCATCCCCAACCCCTTCTCCCGGCGGAGAAGGGGCAAGCCCCCTCGCCACGGGAGAGAGGATTGAGGGGTGAGGGCGGCCCACCCCTCGCCCCAGCCGCGCAGCGGCGCGTGGGAGAGGGGACAGGGGGTGAGGGGCAGCCGGATGCTTGAGCGCCCGGCGTTCAAATCTGTTCCACGTCAGACACCACATGCCAGCGCTACTGCACCCGTTCCGCCTGCGCGTAGAGCAAATGATCCACTTCCACCAGCGACATCGGCTGCGTGTCGGCGCGGTCTTTGATGAGCTGCGTCACATGGCGGATCACGTCATCGGGCAGATCCAAGCCCAGCGTTTGGGCACGGCTGCGGACGGCGTTCCAGCCGGTCAGCCGGTGGCCGATGGCGATCTCGCGCACGACGCCAAAATCGTCCGGGTTGAGCGCCTCATACGTGGAGGGGTCGGCCAGCACCGCTTTGGCGTGGATGCCCGCCTTGTGGATGAAGGCGCTGCTGCCAGTGATGTAGTTGTTGAACGGGATCTCAATGTGGCACATGCGGGCGATCATCGCGTCCAGCGCAGGCAGCAGGTTCAATTGATACTTGCGCACGTAGTCGCGGTTGAGGGTGTACAGCCGCGCGATCAGCCCCCCCAGCGGAGTAATGCCGTTGCGCTCGCCGATTCCTAAGATCGTCGTGTCGATGTGGGTCGCGCCAGCCTCTAACGCGGCGCAGGCGTTGGCGATGGCGCAGCCGCTGTCGTTGTGGCCGTGGAACTCAACGTCTAGCCCTGTCAAGCGCACCAATTGGCTCACCAGCGCTGCCACCTGCGACGGCAGCGCCACGCCGACCGTATCCGCCACGCCCAAACGATCCACTAAGCCAGTATCCGCCACCGCAAGGTAGACGCGCAGCAGGTCAGCCTCGCGGCTGCGGAAGCTGTCCTCAGTGCTGAAGCGCAGGATGACATCGGGGGCTTGCTCGCGGATGTAGGCCAACACGTCACAGGCCGCATCGATGACTTGACGGATGTCTTTGCCGTGGCTGTGCTGCATCAACTGCGGCGACGTGCCGATCACCACGTCCACCCCGTGCACGCCAGTGTCGAGCGCGCGCGCCGCGTCCTCGCGCTTGCAGCGGATGTGGGTCAGGATGCGCGCCTTCAACCCCAGCCGTGTGATGGCGCGGATGTCGGCCTCGCTCTGTGGGCTGGCCAGCGGCGAGGTCATCTCGATCATCTCCACGCCGAACTCGTCCAACTTGCCAGCGATTTCGATCTTCTGCGCGGTGGTGAAGGTTGCCGTGCTGAACTGCTCGCCCTCGCGCAGGGTCGATTCAATGATTGAGAAGTTATTGAAGGGCATAGAGGAAGTCCTTTCGGTGGAGAAGCTGAACGCAGCAAGCAGAAAAGTTCAAAGGAATACACAAAAAACGCAATATCTCATGCACAGGCCCGCGCCTTTTGCCGAACCATCGCATCTTCAAAGCGATTGACCCCAGCCATCGTCTCTCCTCGTTTGGGGCTGTCACTTTTCACTCTCCACTTTTTGACTCTCAACTTTCAGCGCGCACACTGCCCCCTCCAACACCCTCACCGCCTTGAGATACTCGTGTAGGTCGAGGTGTTCGTCCGGGGTGTGGTCGAGGGCGCTGTCGCCCGGGCCATAGGCCGCGATGGGGCAGCCCCACGCCGGGCCTGCGATGTTCATGTCGCTCGTGCCCGTCTTGAGGACGAAAGCGGGCTGGCCGCCCTGCGCGCGGATCGCGCCGCGCAGCGCGCGGGTGAGCACGTTGTCTTTGGGGGCGACGAAGGCCGTCTCTTGGCCGTAGGGCGTGAGGGTCGCGCCGTCTGCCGCGGGCAAGGCAGCCAGCAGCGCATCCGGCGTGAGGTCAGGCGGCAGCCGAAAGCCGACCGTCATCGTCGCTTGGCCGAACGCGCCATCTTGGGCTGTGTTGAGATCTTGGAGCGCAGCATCTAGGCGGTTGAACAGCCCCTGCCGCCCCGCGTTGAAGCCCGTCGCATACGCTTGCACCTGCTGCCAATAGGCGACCGCGCGCTCGGCAGGCGTCGCCACGTCAGCGGCGCTGTGGGCCAGCGCCCCATGCCACGCCCAACGCAGCACCAAGCGCCCCTTGTAGCCCAGCGTCAGCCGATCCCACTGGGACGGCTCGCCGATGATGCAAGCATCCGCACGGTAGGCCTGCACGGCGTGGCGCGCGCCTGCACTGGTGGGGGCTTCTTCCTCCACCGCGCCAATCACAATCACGCGCAGGCCGTCGGGGAGCGTCGCCCGTGCCCCCGCCACTGCAAAGGCCGCCAGCGGCCCCTTCGCATCGACCGCGCCGCGTCCGTAGAGCTTGCCATCGACCACGCGCACAGGGGGGAAGCCCCCGAACGTGTCGATGTGCCCCAGCAGCGCCAGCGTAAACGGCCCTGCGCCGCGTATGCCGACGGCGTTGCCCGCTTCATCGCGGAAGGCCTGATCATAGCCGTGATCGCGCATCCAGCCTACGAGGAATTCAACAGCGTCGCGCTCAGCGTGCGAGGGGCTGGGGATCGCTACCAGATCGTGCAGCAGGGCAATCGCTTGGTCGTCGGTCAGGGGTTGCATCATGTGGGTTCTTTCACTAAAAAAAGCGACCAATCAACAGTGGCAAAGACGGCCTCACCCCTAAATCCTCTCTCTCGGCGGAGAGGGGACTTTGCCCCCCTTTCTCTGCTGGGAGAAGGGGGTTGGGGGATGAGGCCCCTAAGGATGAAGCGCACCAACCACCTCTTCCAACGCTTGTAACGCCTGCGCGAGCTGCTCTTGGGTGATGATGAGCGGCGGCAGCAGGCGCAGCGTCGTCTTGCCCGCGGGGATGGCGATGATGCCGCGCGCTTGTAAGGCTTGCAGCACCGGCGTCACGCGCCCGCGCAGCTCAAGGCCGATCATCAGCCCCAGCCCGCGCACCTCGCGCACGGCGGGCAGACGGCGCGCGCGCAGTTCCCCCAGCAGCCACGCGCCCAATTCCGCGCTGCGAGCGGGCGCGTCGAGTTCGCGCAGGGCGTGGAGCGCAGCAATCGCAGCGGCGCAGCTCAGCGGGTTGCCGCCGAAGGTGCTGCCGTGCACGCCGCTCTCGATCTGGCCTAAGGACGTGCGCCACGCCACCGCGCCCATCGGCAGGCCGCCCGCCATGCCCTTGCCGAGCGTCACCATATCGGGGACGATCTCAGCATGTTCGAAGGCAAACCAGCGCCCCGTCCGCCCCAAGCCCGCTTGAATCTCATCGGCGATCAGCAGCGCGCCCCGCTCCGTGCAGAGCTGTCGTAAGCCGCGCAGATAGTCCGCGTCCAGCGGGTAGATCCCCCCCTCGCCCTGCACCGCCTCGACGAACACCGCCGCCGTGTCCTCGGTGATGAGCGCGGCGGCGCTCTCAAGGTCGTTGGCGCTGGCAAATTGGCTCTCAGGAACCCAACCGTCGAACGGCTCGCGGTACTGTGGGTTCCACGTGGTGGCGAGCGCCCCCAGCGTGCGCCCGTGGAAGCCGCGCTTGAGGCTGACGATCCCACGCCGCCCCGTCAGCAAGCGCGCGATCTTGAGCGCCGCCTCGACCGCCTCCGTCCCGCTGTTGCAGAGGAAGAAGCGCCCCATCTCCGCAGGCAGCAGGCCGCTCAGCACGGCGTACAGCTCTGCGCGGCGGTCGTTGTAGAACGCCTCAGGGCAGGTGATGAGGGTCTGCGCCTGCTGCGCGACGGCCTGCGCGACAGCCGGATGACCGTGCCCCAGCAGCGCCACGCCGATCCCGCTGCCGAGGTCGAGATAGGCGCGGCCTGTATCGTCGTAGAGCGTGCAGCCCTCCCCGCGCACAATTGTCAGCGGGCGCTTGGCATACGCCCCTGAGGTATGCTGATCTTCAACAACGCGAATGTCTGTGATAGTTGAAAGCATAAGCTTAACTCAATCAAACCTTTACAAAGTAGGGACACAGCCTGCTGTGTCCGAGGCCTGCTGTGTCCGTAGGCCGAGAGTGTCTAAACCTAAACAGATGGTGATGAGGCCTCACCCCTAAATCCCCTCTCCCGCAGAGAGGGGACTTTTGCCCCCTTCTTTAGTGGGAGAAGGGGGTTGGGGGATGAGGCCTTGTAACGCCAACCGAACAAGACGAGATGGCGCATCACTGCGACCTTAGACACTCCCCGTAGGCCTGCTGTGTCCACAAGCGATAAAGCATCCAACTATGGTGCGCCCCACCCCTAACAAAACGTTGTGCCAGCGCCATTGAGGGCAGCGCTAACTGGCTGGCGCGCCCGGCCATCGGCGATGATGACGCGCCGCACGCCGCCGCGCAGCGCTTCCTGCGCCCCCAGCACCTTGCGTTTCATGCGGCCTTGCGCGGCCTCCAGCGCGGTCTCGATCTGCTGGGCGGGCACATGGGCGATCAAGCTGCTCTCGTCAGGGTAGCGGCGGTAGAGGCCGCGCACGTTGCTCAAGATGAGCAGGTCGGCTGCCCCCAGCGCCGCCGCGATGCTGGCGCTGGCGCGGTCGCCGTCCACGTTCAGCCACCCATCAGGTGAGGTGGCCAGCGGCGCAATCACAGGAACCAGCCCCTGCGCGAGCGCCTCGCGGATTGGCGCAGCGTCAATGTGGGTGATCGTGCCGCTGTAGTCGTCGCGGATGATGACCACGCGCCCGTTGACCACCGCGCGGATGGCAGCCTTGCGCTCCCCGTGGACGGCCCCGCGCACCACAGCCGCGGGCACGCCATGCGCTGCCAGCTCACGCACGATCTGCGCGCCGACGATCCCCGTTGCCTCCACGAACAGATCGCGCGTGGCGGGGTCGGTGTAGCGGCTTTCGTGGCCGCTGGGCGAGGTCAACGTGCGGACGGGCACGCCGCGCTCGGCGCATAAGCGGTTCATCGTGTCGCTCACCCCGTGGACGATCACGACGGGGCGCTGGCGGGCAATCTGCGCGAGGTCGGCAAGGCAGCCCGCAAGGTCAACGCCCGCCCCGCCGCCGATCTTCACCACCAACACCTCTGTAGGGGCATAGCCTGCCATGTCTGCAAAGCGGTTTATGGATACAACATCAGCGATTACGTTGGTCATGGGTACACTCCACAGAAGGTTAGGTTGGTCGTCTCATCAAAGCCCAGCATCACATTCATGCACTGGACGGCGCTGCCCGCCGCCCCTTTGCCCAAGTTGTCCAGCGCGGCCACGATCACAGCGTGTGTGCCGTCCGCGTCCACTTCAAAGCCCACGTCACAGTAGTTCGTCCCTGCGACGATGCGCGGCTCTGGGAGGCGGTGCAGGCCGGTCTTGTTGGCCACGATCCGCACGAACGGCTCGGCTTTGTAGGCCTGCCGATAGATGCGCCACAAGTCTTTCTCTTGCAGCGGCGCGTTGAAGTAGACGTGGCCGGTGAGGTGCACGCCGCGCACCATCTCAATCGCGGTTACGGCAAAGTGCACGCGCGCCGATTCGCCCAAGATCAGCGCCACCTCAGCGCTGTGGCGGTGCTGGGTGGGTTTGTAGACGCGCACCGCGCCGCTGCGAATCGGGTGATGACTGCCGTCGTTGGCTTGGTTGCCGCCCTCGCTGCTGCCCACTTTGATCTCAATGGCGGCCTGCGCCAGCACGCCCGCGCGCGCCAGCGGCAGCAGCGCCAAGTTGACCGCCGTCGCGTTGCAGCCTACCCCGCTGGCATAGCATGCCCCGCGCAGCGCCTCGCGGTTGATCTCAGGCAGGCCATAGACGAAACGCCCGAGCCACTCCGGCGCAGGGTGCGGCTCACCGTACCAGCGTTCGTAGCTGGCGGGGTCGCTCAGGCGGAAATCGGCGGAGAGGTCGATCAAGCGCGGGGCGAGGGCGGCGTAGCGCTCGATGCTGCGGGCTGCTGTGCCGTGGGGCAGGCACAAGAACAGCAGGTCGCACGGCTGGAGCGCGTCGGGGTGGATGAATTGCAGCGTGGTCGCGCTCCGCAGGTGGGGATGCACGCTGTAGACGTAATGACCGGCGTGCTCGCGGCTGGTGACTTGGGTCACCGTCACGTGGGGATGGTTGTACAACAACCGCAGCAGCTCGCCGCCCGTGTAGCCGCTGCCGCCAACGATGCCAACGGTGATCGTCATGCGGTCACCCCCACCTGCTCCAGCACGTAGCGGGCCACCTCAGCGGCGATGTTCACGCCGGTGGGGGCGCTGCTGTTGCGAAACTCCATCGTGTGGTTGATCTCGTTCACCAGCAGGCCGCGCTCGGGGTCTTCGAACACATCCAGCGCCAGCACGCCGCCGCCCACGGCCTGCGCCGCGCGCACGCACAGCGCGTCTAGCTCGGGGGTCACGGGGCAGTTGCTGGCCACACCGCCGCGCGCCGTGTTGGTGATCCAATGGGGGGAGGTGCGGTAAATCGCGCAGATCGTGCGCTCGCCGACGACGAACGCGCGGATGTCGCGCTGCGGCTTCTGGACATACTCCTGCGCGTAGTAGATGTGCTGCTCGTAGCTGCCCAACGTCTGGCGGTGTTCGATGATCGCCTCGGCGCTGTCACGGTCAGCCACGCGCGCCAGCAGCCGCCCCCAGCTGCCGGTGACGGGCTTCAACACCGCGGGGTACGTCAGCATGTCGAGCGCGTCGAGCGCAGCCTCCGGCGTAAAGGCCACGCGCGCCGCAGGCTGTGGAATCCCCGCTTGTGCCAGCGCCAGCGTGGTGAGCAGCTTGTTCTCGCACAGGCGCGCGGTGTGGAAGGTGTTGACGGTGCGGATGCCCCATGCGTTGAGGATGGCCAGCGCATACGTGCCGCGGCTGGTGCTGACGCAGCGCTCCAACACCACATCATAGGCGCTCCACGGCAGGCCAGACGGCGCGAGTTGGTCAGATGTGCCGGTCAGGTCAACGTTGAAATCGCGGTCAAGGATGATGTCAGGCTGCACGCCCAGCGCTTGCAGCTCGGCGATGAGCAGCTTTTCTTCAGGGCGAATGTGGGTGACGAGGACGGCGACGCGCGGCATACGGCTTACTCTCCCCAGTCTTCTTCGGTCTCGGGCGCTTCAACGAGCTGTACCGGATCAAGCGACAGCACTTCCAGCTCGCTGCCGCAGTCTTGGCACGTGACGAGTTCGTTCTCCATCACGTCGGCGGGCAGGCGCACATCGGCTTCACAGACGGGACAGGTGGCGGTGGCGGTGATCATAAGCGTTGGTCTCCTTCAAAGTGATGATGGTGGGTGAACACATTCACAACAACAAAAAACCGCCGCTCGGTATCCTCCGGCGGCGGTCAGCTTCCCAAACTCAGGCAGCACAGACTAGCCAGACGATACCTCTCGTGCGGCGTGGCGCTTCTTGCTCTGCTTCTTGCTGATGCTGGCGATGACGTTCATCTTGCTTCCCTGCTTAACAAAAAACCGCCCGATGTTCGGGCGGTTGTGGTTGGCTTGTGTGTGCGTCTGCAAGCGGCAACGACCCGAACTAGTGCGTTGGGTTGTGCTTCTTGGCCTTCTTGCTGACGACAAAGTTGAACATCGTTGTATCTCCTGACAACGCTTGAGAGTATAGCGACCGCGCGCGTGCGCTGCAAGCGGTTGATCGTTAGGCAGGTTGTATCAATTTTTGGGTGTTCGTTTGTGCAAGGTGTTGTATGAAGATATTGCGCGGGGTGTAGGGCATAGGGGCTTAGCGCGCCAACTCTCTACCGAATGGGGTGGCGGGTAACGCGAACGCTTTCCCTGTGGAACGTATGTTTTTTCTCCGACTACCTTCACACCCCACGCGGACAAGGCAGGCCTGCGGCGGGAGGTCGACCTATTTTGATTTCGAGGTCACACCCCACGCGGACAAGGCAGGCCTTGTCCCTACGGACGCAGCGCCTTGAGATACGCCGCCACGGGCTGCTGGAGCAGGCGGCAGGCAGCCTCATCCAGCGCTGGCAAGTACGGGCCGGTCAGGATGCGCGTCTCATCACGGCTGACGCGCACTTCCAGCACCGCCGCGTCAATATGCGGGGCGACCGTGTGGTAGAGGTCGCGGTAGCGCTGCGGATCGTCTGGCGCGGGCAGCGTCGCATCGCACGCCAACAGATGCTCTAACAGGCTTACGCTTCCTTTGAACGTGGTCGCGGTCGCCTCTGCCGTGCCCACCAAGACCACACAGTCAAACTCGCTAAGGTACTCCGGCAGCGAGAAGCTGCTGGCGGATGCGGGCGACTTGAGCGGGACGGGGTACTCGCGGCGCAGCAGCGCGTCCACAGGGGCCACGCGCATCTCAGGGTCGAGCGCATCCGTGAGGCCGATACGCTGGAAGATCGCCTCCGCGCTGCTGGCAGGGCAGAGGCGATCTACGATCAAAATCCGCCCCAGTGGGCTGGCGCGGCGCAGCCCGCGCAGCACGGCGGCCAGCGTCCCCCAGTTGAGGGCAGGCGCGGCCGCGGGGGCGTAGCCCAAGTTGGCCAGCACCAAAATCCGCGCGGCTTTCATCGCTGCGGTAGGCGGCACAAACACAAAGTAATCCAGCGAGGCGCTGGTGATGCTAGCTAACTGTGCGAGTTTTCCCATGTTGATTTCTGAAAAACGCCTTAGAAAGGCGCTGATTGGCGGCTAACTTTCGGTTAAGAGACTCAAAACCCATACCCAACCATGACGCAGAATGCTATCATCATGGGACGTGAAGGATACAATAATATCATCGGATTGTCACGATCATGACCTTTTCCAAAGAGTTCGTCGGCCCCAATGCAGGGTACATCTTGGAGCTGTACGACCGTTATTTAACCAACCCCGACGCGCTCGACCCCAAGACCCGCGCGTTCTTCAGCGTGTGGTCGCCTTACGACGCCGCCAATGGCCACCCTGCGCCAGAAGCCCCCGCCATCGACCTACAAAAAGTCGTCGGCGCGACCAGCTACGCCCAAGCCATTCGCCAGTTCGGCCACATGGCCGCCAAGCTCGACCCGTTGGGGACGAAGCCGCTGGGCGATCCAGAGCTGGATCCGGCCTTCCACGGCATCACCGAGGAGGATCTGAAGGCGCTCCCCCCGGGCTTGATCGACAGCCCCCTCAGCGCGAGCAGCGCCAACCTCTACGAAGTGTGCGAGAAGCTGCGCGAGGTCTACAGCAGCAGCATCGGCTTCGACAACGACCACATGCGCGATCCCTTCCAGCGCGCGTGGCTGCGCGAGGCCGCTGAAAGCCGCCGCTACCGCTTTGAGGGCACAGAGGAAGAGGCCATCGCCCTGCTGGAGCGGCTGGCGCAGGTGGAAGCCTTTGAGAACTTCCTCCAGCGCACCTTCCCCACCAAGTACCGCTTCTCGATTGAAGGCCTCGACATGCTCGTGCCGATGCTCGACGAGATCGTGCGCCTTTCGACTGAAACGAAAGTCGAGACGATCGCGGTGGCGATGGCGCATCGCGGCCGCCTGAACGTGCTGGCGCACGTCATGCAAAAGCCCTATGACCTCATCCTCGCCGACTTCAAAGACTTCGTTGAAGTGCAGGAACGCCAGTCCGCGCTTGGCTGGACGGTGGACGATGTGAAGTATCACAAAGCGTGGAAACGCGAGGTCATCAGCCGCGACGGCCACAAGCTGACGCTCACCATGCCCCCCAACCCCAGCCACCTTGAGGCGGTGAATCCGGTGGCAGTGGGCATGGCGCGCGCCGCCGGGACAGACACCTCCAAACGTGGGATGCCGACCTTCGACCATCGTAAGACGATGCAAATCCTCATCCACGGGGACGCCTCCTTCCCCGGGCAGGGCATCGTCGCCGAGACGTTCAACCTCTCGCGCCTGCCGGGCTATTGGACGGGTGGCACGATCCACTTCATCGCCAACAATCAGGTGGGCTTTACCACCCTGCCGAAGGACGGGCGCAGCACGCTGTACGCCAGCGACCTTGCGAAGGGCTTCAAAGTGCCCATTTTGCACGTCAACGCCGATGACCCCGCTGCCTGCATCGAGGCCGCGCGCATCGCCTTCGCCTATCAAGCCGAGTTTGAGCAAGACTTCATGATCGACCTCATCGGCTACCGCAAATACGGCCACAACGAGCTGGACGAGCCGGGCTTCACGCAGCCGCTCATGTACGACGTGATCCGCAAACACGAAAACGTGCGCCGCATCTGGCAGAAGACGCTGCAAGCGCGCGGGTATCAAGCCGATGGCGATGCGTTCGTCAGCAAGTACGACAGCGTCATGCAGTCGACCTATGACAGCTTGCAGCCCGAGACGCTGGCGCTCGAGCTGCGCTATGAGCCAGAGCCGGGCATGGCACGGCGCGTCGCCACCGCTGTCCCGATGGAGCGGCTCATCGCCATCAACGACGGCCTCGCCGGAACGCTCGAAGGCTTCAACTTTTACTCGCCGCGCTTTGAGAAGACGATCCGCGGGCGGCGCACCGCGCTCAACGACCCTAACGCCAAGGCCATCGAATGGGCCATCGCGGAAGAACTGGCTTTCGCTACCATCCTTGCCGATGGCATCCCGATCCGCCTGACGGGGCAGGACAGCGAGCGCGGCACATTCAGCCACCGGCACAGCGTCCTCTACGACGCCAAGACCGGCCAGCCCCTCTCCCCGCTGATGGAGTTCCCGCAGGCACAGGCTGCGTTCGAAGTGCGCAACAGCCCCCTCTCCGAGGCGGCCGCGCTGGGCTTCGAATATGGCTACAACGTCCAAGCGCCAGAGCGTCTCGTCCTATGGGAAGCCCAGTACGGCGACTTCATCAACGGCGCGCAGACGATTGTCGATGAGTTTGTCCTCTCCGCGCGGGAGAAGTGGGGGCAAACGCCCTCGCTGGTGCTGCTGCTGCCGCATGGCCACGAAGGCGCCGGGCCAGACCACTCGAGCGGGCGCTTGGAACGCTTCTTGCAGCTCGCTGCCAAGTTCAACGTGCGCATCGCCAACTGCACGACCGCCGCGCAGTACTTCCACCTGCTGCGGCGGCAGGCGCTGCTGCTCAAGACTGATCCGCTGCCGCTGGTGGTCATGACCCCTAAGAGCCTGCTGCGCAACCCTGACGTAGCTAGCACGCCGTTAGAGCTAACCGGCGAGAGCCGCTTCCAACCGGTCATTGACGACCCCATCGCCGACCCTGAGCAGGTCACGCGGCTGATCTTCGTCAGCGGCAAGTTCTACTACGATTTGATCTACGGCAACGACGCGCGCAAGCTGGAAGAGCTGGGGCCGCGCGCGGCCAACTTGCGCCCCACCGTGCGGACAGATCACCCACACATCGCCATCGTGCGCGTGGAGCAGCTCTACCCCTTCCCGGCGGATGAGCTGAGCAGCATCCTGCGCAAATATCTCAAGGTCACGCAGATTGTGTGGGCGCAGGAAGAGCCGAAGAACATGGGCGCATGGGAGTTCATGAACTACCGCCTCAAGAAGCTCGTCGGGATCCACACGCCGGTGAACTACGTGGGGCGGCGTCGCAGCTCCAGCCCAGCCGAGGGGTCAAAGTCGGCATGGGCGATCAATCAGGCCACCGTCATCGACGCGGCTTATCATCACATTTTTAGCTGAACGCCATGGGCGATATGGAACATGGCTACCGAAGGATGAGACAACATGGCGTTTAATATCGTTGTTCCCCCCTTGAGTGAATCGGTTGTTGAGGCCACCGTCAGCGAGTGGCAGAAGAAGGTCGGCGACCCCGTCAAAAGCGGCGACGTCGTGGTCATCTTGGAGACGGACAAAGTCTCGCTAGAAGTGACCGCCGACGGCGACGGCATCCTTGCCGAGATTGCGCACCCTGAAGGCGCGGATGTCAAAGCGGGCGATGTGCTGGGCGTGGTCGAGGGCAGCGCCAGCGCTGCGGCGGCTCCTGCCCCGGCTGCTGCGCAGCCCGCCGCGGCCCCTGCGCCTGCCCCTGCGGCTCCCTCTGACCCGAAGGCCAGCCCGGTGGCGCGGCGCGTGGCCGAGGCCAACAGCGTTGACCTCGCGCAGGTTCCCCCGCGCGACGGCCAGCGCGTCATGAAGGCCGACGTGGTGGAGCATCTGAGCAAGCAGTCCGCCGCAGCAGCCCCTGCGCCTGCCCCCACGCCGACCGCGCCCGCAGCCCCCAAAGCCGCCCCTGCCCCTGCCCTGCCGCTGCTCATCGACAACAGCGCGCGCGAGGAACGCATCAAGATGACGCGCCGCCGCCGCACCATCGCCAGCCGCCTCGTGCAGGCCAACACCGAGGCCGCCATGCTCACCACCTTCAACGAGGTGGATATGAGCGCCGTGATGGACGTGCGCGCCCGCCGCAAGGAATCGTTCCAGAAGAAGTACGGGGTGGGCTTGGGCTTCAGCTCGTTCTTCGTCAAGGCCACCATCGGCGCGTTGAAGGCCTTCCCGCTGCTCAACGCCGAGATTGACGGGGACACGATCATCAAGAAGAACTACTACGACATCGGCATGGCCATCGGCGCGGAAGAAGGCCTCGTCGTGCCCGTGCTGCGCGATGCCGACAAGATGTCCTTCGCCGAGATTGAGAAGAAGATCAAGGAATACGCCGATCAAGCGCGCAGCGGCACGCTGGCGCTCGAATCGCTGTTGGGCGGCACATTCTCGATCACCAACGGCGGCGTGTTCGGCTCGCTGTTGAGCACGCCGATCCTCAATTTCCCGCAGGTGGGCATCCTCGGCCTGCATGGGATCAAGGATCGTCCGGTGGCGGTCAACGGGCAGGTCGTCATCCGCCCGATGATGTACATCGCGCTGACATACGATCACCGCATCGTGGACGGGCGCGAGGCAGTGCAGTTCCTCGTCAAGGTCAAGGAACTGATCGAAGACCCTGAGACCCTGCTGCTGGAGGGGTAAGCGCTGGCAGCATCGCGCAGGGGCGAGTTGTAACTCGCCCTTGAGAGCATCTCCCCTGCCCTGCCGTCTCTCAACCGCTCGCAAGTCGAAAGTGCCTGTATTGTTATGCGTTACGACACCTTTACGGCGGTCAGCCAATTCATCACGGAGATTCAAGAGCGGCAGATCGTCCGTCACATTTATGAAGACGGCGACATCATGTACTTCAGCCTGATGAGCGGCGAGCGCATCATGGCCTACATGATCGAGCGCCCCTTCACGCTGCAAAACCTCCAACATCACCTGCGGACGAACACCGCGCGCGGGCGCTATTCGCTGTTCTTCTTCTACTTCGACATCTTCTTGCCCGCCCACGGCGATTACTATCCCATTGAGGACTGGATGCAAGCCCTGCTGGCGGTGCAGGGGGGCAAAATCTACGGCTTTGAGGTGGCGAACCGCCATTCGTTCTTCTTCCCTGTCTACTTCGAGGGCGAGGGCGCGCGTCGGCACGTCGTCCACGGCGATCTGCTGGATTTGTCGCTGCTGCGCGGGGAGGTTGTCCAAACGGATGAGCCGAGCATCGCGGGGCGCTGGCGCGTGGCCACCTTTGACCCGCGCGAGGGCGAAGCCCCCTATCAGCCGCCGCCCACCGCCGAGATTGCGCCTGCGCTGCTGCGCCACTATCAGACGCTTGGGGTGGACGTGAACGACAACCTTTCTGCCATTAAGAAAGCCTACCGAGAGCTGGCGCGGCAGTATCACCCGGACGTGAACAACACGCCCCAAGCCGCCAAACGCATGCAGCAGATCAACGAGGCCTACATCCACCTGATGGCACACCTGCGGGGATGAGATGACAGCAGCGCAGCAGGCACGAGCAGTTGGGGGGTGGGTCGCTGCGATCACCTTCGCGCTGTATGCGGCGCTGACGTTGGTCGTCGTGTTGAACCAGCCGCAGGGCGTGCTGGCCTTCGCGCACATCGGCACGCGCTTCAGCGAAGGCGACCCCAACGGCACGGTAGGCTATGACGGCCAATTTGTCTACTTCATCGCCCGCGACGGGGCCGCAGCGGAGCCGTTCATGGACGGCGCAACGCTGCGCTTCCAGCGCATCCTCTACCCAGTGCTGGCGCGGGCGCTCGCGTTGGGCAGCGCCGACGTCGTGCCGTGGGCGCTGGTGCTGATCAACCTTGCGGCACATGCGCTGGCGTGCGGCCTGCTGGCGCATCTCATCGTGCGGCTGGGCGGGCAAGGCTGGTCAGCCGTGGTGTATGCACTGTGGATCGGGGCGGTGTTCGCGCTGCGCTTCAACCTGACCGAGATCTTGTGCGTGGCGTTGGCGCTGGCGGCGGTCACCGCCTATCTGGATGAGCGCTGGCGCTGGACGGTTGGGCTGCTGGTGTTGGCCACCGCCGCCAAAGAGATCGGGCTGCTGGTGGCGTTGGGGTTGGCGCTGCATGCGGCGCTGGCGCGCGGGCGCTGGCGCTGGGCGTTCTTGATCGGGGCGGGGCCTGCTTTGTACTTCTTCGTCTGGTGGGGGGTGATGCGGCTGTGGTTTGGGCGGCTGCCGTTGGGCTACCCCGCCGCCAAGCTGCACGCGATCCCGTTCGAGGGTCTGTTCACCGTTGATGACCCGCTTTTGTTCGGGATGCTGCTGCTGTGGCTGGGCCTGCCGACGCTGGCCTTGCTGCTGGCCGCGCTGCGCGTGGTGTGGCGCACGCGCCGCCTGACGCTGAGCGTGGCGCTGCTGCTGCCCGCGGCCGCGTTTGTGATGGTCATGCCAGACGTGAGCTGGGAAGACCCCGTCGCGGCCTATCGGGTGGCGATTTTGATCGTGCCTGCGGGGCTGCTGTTCGTCGCCGAGCATATGCCGCGGCGCTGGCGTTTGCTGGCGGCGGCGTGGCTGCCGGCGGCGCTCGTCGCCTTCTTAATCCCGGGGTTATGGGTGGTCTAGCGCAAAACGCGCTACAATCCACAAGCGATGCAACCAAAGGCAGCCGTCATGGAACACCTCATCCTCGCCAACGACACCGGCAACATCATCCAGCGCATCGCCGCTGGCCAAGCTGACCTCACGCGGTTGAACGGCATCGCTATGGCGCTGACGACTGGCAAGAAATTCGCGCTTACCACCGGCCAATACAACTACGCTGCGGTGATCCTCGGCGGCGTGGCGGACATCCGCACCAACAGCGAGACGTTCCTCGACGTGGGGCGGCGCACCGACGTGTTCGCGGGGATGCCCTACGCCGTCACCATTGCGCCCAACACCGAGTTTGAAATTGAATCCCTCAGCGACGACTTTCAATTTGCGGCCTGCTGGGCGACGGCCGTGCAGCCAGTGCAGACCCGCCTCATCCGCCCCAGCGATGTCAACGTGCACCTGCACACCGTCGGGCGCATCAGCTATCAGGTGAACCGCGTGGTGCAGGGGGAACTCAGCTTGTGGGAGACATACATCCCCAGCACCAATTGGGCGTTCTTCCCGCCGATGATGTATCAAGACAGCGAAGCGCTGCTGATGATGAAACAAGACCGCGCGACTGGCTTCGCGCTGCACCAACTGCGCGTTCAAGGCCGCGAAGAAACCTTCACCAGCCGCCACAACGACCTTGTGGCTGTCCCGTCGGGCGCGTATCACTCCGTCGTCAGCAGCCCTATCGGCGTCACCTATGCGCTGGGGATGAGCCACAGCCTGAGCGCTACCCGCAATGCCTACCCTGACTATGCGTGGTACAGCCGCGTCTATGCCCACGCCGCCCCCGATCCCCGCCTGCCGATTGTCGATATCGGCATGGAACCCATTGAACCAGCTGATTTGCCAACCGCTCCAGAAGGATAAACGACCATGCCGCAGACCTTCGTCCAGAAAGTGCTGGCACGCGCCGCTGGCGTTGACCACGCCAACGTTGGGGACATCCTCGACGTGCGCGCCGACCTGATGTTCAGCCACGACAACACCGCCGCCATCATCCGCTTGTTTAAAGAGATCGGCGCGGCGCGCATCGCCCACCCCGAGCGCGTGGCGATCACGCTGGATCACGCTGTGCCCGCCCCGACGACCGCCCACGCTCAGAACCACGCCGACATCCGCGCGTGGGTGCGCGAGCAAGGCATCCAGCACTTTTATGAGGTCGGGCGCGGCATCTGCCATCAGGTCATCAGCGAGGAGGCGCTTGTCCTGCCCGGGGAGACGGTCTTCGGCAGCGACAGCCACACGACGCACTTCGGCTGGTTGGGCGCGTTCGGGATGGGCGTAGGGCGCACCGAGATGGCGGCGCTGTGGGCGACGGGTGAGCTGTGGGTGCGCGTGCCGGAAACGCTCAAGATCACCCTCACAGGGCGCTTGCAGCCCGGCGTGATGGCCAAAGACATCGCGCTGAAGGTGCTGCGCGACCTGCGCTTGACGGGCAGCGGCTATCGCGCGGTGGAGTTTCACGGGGACACGATCAGCACGCTTTCGCTGGATGAGCGCCCCGTGCTGCCCAACTTGATGGCCGAGTTTGGGGCGATGAGCGCCTACCTGCCGCCTGATCAACTGGTGTTCGACGCGCTGGAAGCCAAACGCACCCGCGATTACACGCCGATCTACCCTGACCCTGACGCCGTCTACGACCAAGAACACGCCATCGACTGCGCCGCGCTGCCGCCGCAGGTGGCTTTCCCGCATCAGCCCGACAACGTGTTCGACCTGACGGAGTCGCTCGGCCAGCCGATTGAGCAGGCTTTCATCGGCACGTGCGCGGGCGGGCGCTACGAGGACTTGGCCGCCGCCGCCGAGGTGCTCAAAGGCAAGCGCATCCGCTCGCGCTTGATCGTCATCCCCGCCAGCTCACAAGTGATCCAGCAGGCGCTGGCGACGGGCGTGCTGGCCACGCTCATCGAGGCAGGCGCGGCGATCAACACGCCGGGCTGCGGCCCCTGCATGGGCAACCACATGGGCGTGCCCGCCCCCAACGAGGCTACCATCAGCACCGGCAGCCGCAACTTCCGCGGGCGGATGGGCACGCCCGACGCGCCTTGTTATCTGGCCAACCCCTATGTGGTGGCCGCCGCCGCTGTCGCGGGCTGCATCGTTGACCCGCGCGAGG
>JBDNCV010000045.1:0-26728 GCA_046719465.1 Anaerolinea sp. | reverse complement strand
TCCGCGCCGACCAGCCTGATGCTCTGCCAACCGTTGCAGATCGCATTCGCGCTTACCAAGGGGAGGCCCTTGAGCCTCAGCTCATCACGCGCCCTATCGAGTATTTCCACCTGCCTTTGCTGTTGGCGGCGCTGCTGCTGCTGGGCAGTTTGATCCAGCCAACCACACTGCAAGCGGAGACCGTATGAAGGTAGGGTGGTGGTTCATCAGCCTCGTGCTGTTAGCAGGGTGCAGCGCCAGCGTTCACCTCCAGAACAACGCGGGCAACGTCGCTTTTCGCGCCGGTGACTACAATAACTCAATCAACTTGTATCAATCAGCTTTGATCGCCGATCCGCAGAATGCAGCAGTCTATTTCAACCTTGCCCTCGCATATGAAGCCCTCGGTGACAACGCACGTGCAGCCGCGGCATACGAGCAGGTTATCCTGCGTGGAAGCCCAGCGGAACAAGCCGCCGCGCACTTCAACCTCGGGAATCTGCTCTTCCGCAATCAGCAGCTGCAAGCGGCCATCACTGCTTACCAAAACACACTGCGCCTCGACCCGCAACATGGTGATGCCCGCTATAATTTAGAGCTAGCGTTAGCCCTGCTCGGCCAACCCACACCGACGCCCATCGAGATGCAGACCAACCCCGACATGAGCAACGTTGACCCCACGTCGCCGCCAACGCCAATCCCGGGCGCGGGTCTCCCCCCCACTCCCACCCCAACCCCTGAAGCGCCTGACCTCAGCACGCCGGAGGCAGGTGGCCTATCACCGGACATGGTATCGGACAGCCGCGTGCCCCCTAACCCCCTGTTGGAAGGGGAATTAGACGTAGAGGCGGCGCGTCGTTTGGTCATTGATTCGCAGTTTCAGCAAGACAACATCGGCCTGCCGCGGCCCGTTGTGCCAGCGGCCACGCCCGGCTCGATGCGCGATTGGTAATCATGATGCGTGCTTTGATGGTTTTGGCGTTGGGTTTGCTGGCTGTGGCGCGCGCAGACGGCCAAACAAGCCCCATCGTGGTCGAGATGACTGTTACGCCCTCAACCGTAGTCGTAGGCCAGCCAGTGACGGTGTCGCTGCGCGCCCTCGACCCTAACCGAACTGCGGGTCTGCGTCTCATTCCTCCGTCACTGTCCGAGTTTGGCCAAGATCCGCCTGATGACATTGTTGCTGCATTTGAGGTTATCAATGGGATACCCTCCACGGTTTACAGCCAGCAGATCACCATCTACCCCCATCGCAGCGGCACATTTGTGATTGAGCCAGCGCGCGCACAAATCCCCGAGACGCCCCTCACAGCTTCCCAGTCAATTTCTTCCGCGCCCGCCACCTTGAACGTGCTGCCGCTGCCACAGCCAGCCCCCAACGGGTTTACCAACGCAGTGGGAGATCTGGTCGTCACTCCGCAAATCGACCGAACCTCCATCCAACCCAACGAGAGCATCGCGCTCACATTGTCGATCGCAGGTGAAGGCAATCTCTCTGTGATACGTCCACCTCAGCTTAGCCTCGCATCTGACTTGTGGCGAGCGCTGCCGCCCCAGCGCACCCTTGCGTCAGATCGCCGTAGTTTGGCCTTCACGTGGACGCTGCTGCCGCTCCAAAGTGGAAATTTGACTGTTACGATACCGCCATTTGCATGGTATGACCTCACTAAGGCCGATTATCGAACGCTCGAAAGTCAGACAATGGTTGTAAATGTCGCCCCGGGATTGACCAGTTCCGTCCCTTCCGTGATCAGCATACCTAGTAGCCTTGCCCCCACTCCTGCTTCTCCGCCTCTGACGTGGGCAAAAGACCAGTTTGCGCCCATCACCCCGCGCCTATGGCCTGACAGCGTTCTTGTTTGGGTACTCCCGTTCAGCCTGTCGATGATCGTGCTCGGTCTGGCAGCAGTGGTTAAGCGCCCTGTCAGGCAGCGCCAAAGGCGTCCCGCAGCCGCCGCTCCATTACGAGCAGACCTCATCCGTGCGATCCAACTTCCACCTGTCCAAGCCTATCCTCTTTTGGAGCAAACCTTCAGCCGCGAATTACAGAAGCGACAGCCGCAAGGCGAAGATGCCGAGGTGTGGTTGCAATCACTTCCTGCGCCGTTGCGAGAGCGCATCACCAGCCTTCAGCGCGACCTCGCTGATGCGCGCTTTGCCCCCGCCTCCCGTGATGATGTGCGGCTGCACGCTCAAACCATCTTTCGTATCCTGCGCCAGCTTGACACCTTCTCGGAGCGGTCATGAAAATCACCGCGCTGCTTCTCATGCTGGCTTTAGCGCTCATCGTAAGCGCTCAGAGTGCAACACCCCAAGTTGATCCACAGTCAATGCTGGCGCTGGAGCGTGCCGTCCTACTCAACCCGCGCGATCCTGAACGTGCGCTGCAATGGCAGCAGCTTACTAGCGACACGCCGCTAACGTTCTCGCTTGGTAACCTCAGCGATTGGCTCGCATCGTTCTTAACACTTCAAGAGCACAGCGCCATGACGTTTGTGCTCTGGTGGGCCTTCAATGGGCTGCTGATTCTGGGCGTGATGGCGCCGCGGCTTCGCGCTTGGGCAGCACCAGCGCGTGTCTTGGCGCTGCTGCTGCTCGTCGTCGTCGGTGGTGCATTCGCTTTGCGGCTCGTAGTCGACACCACCCAACCACGCGCCGTGGTGATCGCTGACACAGCAGCGCGAGTTGGCCCAGAGCAGACTTTCCTCGTCGTTCATCAGTTCACAGCCCCAACGCGCGTCAGAGTGACTAGCCGCGAGCAAGCGTGGGTGCTGGTTTCTGGGGTCGATGGTCGTACTGGTTGGATCCCCGCTGCGACCATCGAATATGTCATTCCGCCCGATTGAGCAGCATCGGAATGAGCATTTCTGGATATTGAGCGACGCGGATGCCCGCCCGCCGGAACTGTTCTAGCTTGATTTGAGGATCTGCCGTGCTAATCGGCAGCCCGCGATGCACAAAGCTAATACTGGGTGGCAGTGACTGCCCTGCCAGCATCGCAATCACGGGCTTGCTGACTTCCTCCCGCACATAATCTGCTACAGCTTGCCCCTCCACCCCGTCGATATCCGTCAGGTAGATGATCTGCTCGGTGTTAGGGTCAGCCTCAAGGTATTCCAACACGTCACAGGCGCTCATCCCAGATAACATGTCTGACCCGAGGCTTACAAGCGTGCTCATCCCCAACGAGGCACTTTGAAGCAGCGTACTCACGTGATAGAGAAGCGATCCCCCGCGTGCCACGATCCCGATGCCACCTTTCAAGCGTACTGTCGTTGGGATCAGTCCCACGGTCGCTTCACCGACGATCATAAAGCCCGCAGAACTTGGCCCCAACAGCCTGACCCCACGCATCTGGGCATAGTAAATCACACGGATTACGTCATGAATCGGGATGCCCTCCGTCACGCAAACGATCATCTGAATGCCGGCATCAATCGCCTCAAAGATCGCATCGACTGCGTTATCCGCAGGCACGACGATCAAGCTAACTTGTGCGCCGGTGGCCTCAACCGCGCGAGAGGCGCTGTCGAAGATTGGCAAGCTGTGCAGCCATGCCCCCCCCTTCCCGGGAGTTACGCCTGCTGCGACGCGCGTCCCATAGGCAGCCATTGCCTGTGTGTAGGCCTCACCAAACCGGCCTGTCATTCCTTGGACGATGATGGGGGCTGATGGGTCAAAAAAATAGGCCATTGAGCCTTCTTTCAGCCGTTCAACTGCACGGCGTGCGCCATCATAGCAAACCCACGAACGGCCTGTATCGGCGTGCCCTGCAATTTTTGAATACCGTGTTCACTGTCAATCCCTTCTAGCTGTGCTATCAGCCGGATATCTGGGGTTGCACAGTAAAAGTCGATCAAGATATCAGCAATGGCCGCACACGATACAAACGTGGTGAAAATAGTCACGATGATGATGCGCGTTTGCAGCGCAGCCGCTCCTCTCAATAAACTGGAAAGGTGTGTTAACAGATGCGCTTCCTCAATCTCCGCCAGTGCGTAAACCCGCAGTTGGGGGTCAGCAATGAGGCGTTGTAATGCGTCTGCCGCGGCCATAACAAGCCCAGCGCCGCTGCCCACACAAGCGATCGAACCGTTCACAAACGCCAACTGAAACGAATCTTCCAGCTTATCCAGCCCAGCCGACCGATACTGTGGCGCTCTTTCATCTGCCACTGCCAGCGCATGATGAATGATCACTTGGCGTTGTGCGTCAAATGAACCTTGAACGGTTAGGTAGAGGATGTTCCCAGCGTTGAAGGCGCGATAGAGCGTTAAACCAAACGCTGCAAATGGGTTCCAGTATTCAAAGGCAAAGTTAAGGTCACTGGCTGCGTTGACTAATTGATACCGATGCAGGCCAGCCAGTGAGTTAACCACGCCGCTAACTGCCTCAACATCTGTGCTGCTTGGCAGCAGTGAGCATTCGAACGCAACGCACGATTGCTCTGGAGCGACACGCAGCACCACCTGAAAGGGGTGCTTTCCAAGTGGTTGATCCGTTTGCAAGTATAGGTTATAAGCTGCCAGCAGCTCATATACTTGCATAGTTGAAAGACGCAATAAAGCCCCCAGTGTTTGCCATAACGTCGCATACCGCTATAATTTATACCAGTTTCTAACCATCCAGCGCAATAACATCGGCGTTTGATGGTCAAACGGTTGAGAGGAATCAACAATGCGTGGCGTCTCCCATGTCAAAGCCCTCGCTGGGCTGCTGTTACTGGTGTTTTCTGCTTTCAGCACGAATGCACAGCAGCAAAATCTGCTCGTCAACGGTGGCTTTGAAGCGGGCTTCGCATCGCTTGCAGGCCCAGCTCCGCGTAACGTAGCGACCGGTTGGACGCCATGGCATGCGCCGCGCACGGCCACCATGCCCTCCTTCCAGAACGCCACACCCAAGTACTTGGCTGCCTCTGCTGCCAATGCCAACGGCATCGTGCCGCGCATCCGCACCGGCTCCGACGCCCAGATTTTTTACGCGTTCTACGAAACCTTCGACGGTGGCATCTATCAGCAAATCACCGGCATCACACCGGGCACAGAGCTTCGTTTCAGTGTATACGCCTATGTGTGGTCGACTACGTTTGATGACCCCAACGTCAGCGAGGAACCCGGCACAGTGGCCGTGCGCGTCGGCATTGACCCGCGTGGCGGCACAGATGGCCTCAGCAGCAACGTCGTGTATTCGACCCCGGTGGTGGCCTACGACGCTTTCCGCGAGTATTCCATCATCACCCGGGCTGAGTCTAGCACGGTAACAGTCTTTATCCGTGCGAGCATCGGTGAGCCGGTGCAGTATTCGTACATTTACCTTGACGATGCCGTGTTGGCGCCTACCACCGCCATGCCCACCCCCGTTCCTGCGACCAACACGCCCATCCGCCCGACGAACACGCCAATCCCGCCCACCAGTACACCCTCCGCGGCTGCCACAATAGTCCCCGCAACAGCTGTTGTTAGCAGCCCTGTCCCGCCCACCGCCACGGCTGGGCCAACCAACACGCCGTTCCCACCCACGCCCACCCAAGAGAACCTGCTGCTGCCCACGTCCACGCCGTTTGGGCTTGATGCAACCGCTACGGCCTTTGCCGGCGGCGCAACGCCCATTCCGATTGTTCCATCAACGCCGATTCCAGTCTCTCCTGTGCCTACGTTCACGCCTGATCCTTCCGTGCTGAACCCCTTCCCCGGGCGCATCACGCACATCGTGCAGCGCGGTGATACCGTCTTTGACCTCGCGCGGCGCTATGGCAGCTCCATGGATGCCATCATCTTTGCCAACGGCCTGAATCGCAACGGCTTCATCTCGGTGAACCAAGTGCTCGTGATCCCAGTGCCCAGCGGCACACAGCCGCAGCCACCCGCCACACCGACGGTCGTGGTGATCGTTCGCCCGACCACTGCGCCCCAGCCTACTCCCGTGCCGCCCGGTGCCCCCATCACTCCCCCCCCACCCGGCACGGCAATCTATCAGGTGAGCCGCGGCGACACGCTCGCAGCGATTGCCTCGCGCTTCAACACAACGGTTGCCGCCATCGTCCAGCTGAATGGCATCACCAACCCCAATCGGATTTTCGTTGGTCAGCGTCTGCTTGTGCCGAACACCGGCCTGCCCGGGCAAATCACGCCGCCCACTCAGCCGCCTGCTGCGCCGCGCACCTACGTTGTCCAGCGCGGTGATACGCTGCTCACAATCTCGCTGCGCTTTAACCGCAGCGTCCAAGCCATTGCTGCCGCTAACAATATCGTCAACCCCAACCGCATTTTTGTCGGTCAGACGTTGGTGATCCCATAGATGGCGTACCGTGTTTTACGTAACGCTGCAACAGATGCAGTGATCCTCAAGCGGGTGCGCTGGTGCGCATCCGCTTGGTGTCATTTCAAAGGGCTGCAGTTCGTTCGGCACTTGCCAGAAGACGAAGGGCTGTTGTTCGTGCGCTCTAATGAGAGCATCACCGGCACGTCGATCCACATGTTTTTCATGCGATTTAACATCGGGGTCGTGTGGATGGATCGAAACGGGGTTGTTGTCGATAAGGCACTCGCTAAAGTGTGGCGTCCTGCCTATGCCCCGAAGGTCAAAGCTCAATACTACCTTGAAGCCAACGTCTCCATCCTTGATCGCGTCCACCTTGGCGATCAACTGCGTTTTGATGAGGTTGCTCTGTGAAACTGCGGATCGCTTTGCTGTTCTTGGTGGTTTGGTCGTTCGCGTTGAGCGCACAAGAAGCCGCTGATCAGACAACCCCCGTCACCATTCACATCGTGCAGCGCGGTGAATCGCTCTGGCGCATCGCGCGCATCTACGGCGTGACTGTTGACGAACTGGCACGTTTGAACGGCCTCCCCCCTACCAGCGGCATCTTCGCGGGGCAGCGGCTGCTCGTTCCTGATCGCTCCAATCCACAGGTGATAGTGGCTGCTCCGCTCCAATCAGCAGAGTCGTTCCACACTGTGACGCGCGGTGAGACCCTCTTTCGGATTGCGCAGGCTTACGGCCTGACCGTGAGCGAGCTGGCGAGCGCCAACAACATCCGTGACCCCTCGCTTATCTACGCAGGGCAGCGCCTGCTCATCCCAGCCCGCACAGAGAGCCTGTCATCGGAGGCCAGCAGCGCCTTCCCCGCCCCCATCTCGAGCATTCGTCTGCGCTCAACGACGTTTGTTGAAGGCCAAACGGCCAGCGCTGTTATCACCACAACGGAACCAGCGTCGGTATCTGTGGTGTTTCTGGATGAAACCGTGACAGCCATCCCCGATGAGGCGCGCACGACGCATACTCTGCTGCGTGGTGTCCCGATGTTCGTCGCGCCCGGTCTACGCTCCTTGCGGGTGACGGCCACCAGCGCAAACGCCACTGCCACCGTAGAACTCCCTATTACAATCAACGCGGGACGCTACGTTACGACCAATATCGCGCTTTCGGCGAGCCAGCAGGCGCTCCTCGCCCCCGCCGTTGAGGAGTTTGAACTAGGCACGCTCCGCACCCTCACCGCGCAGGTTAACATACCGCGCGCCTTCACCGGTCTCATGAGCTTGCCTGCTGCTGCCCCGATGAACGCCCCGTTCGGGACGCGGCGCTCGTACAACGGCGGCCCAGTTGATCGCTATCACAACGGCGCAGACTTTGCCACCCCGCCGGGCAGCCCTGTTTTTGCTGCCGCACCCGGGCGCGTGGTGCTCGCCGACTTGCTCAACATCCGCGGCAACACGGTGTTGATTGACCACGGCTGGGGCATCTACACGCTCTATGCTCATCTGAACACCCTCAACGTTCGCCTCGGGGATACTGTGACGATGGGGCAGGTTATTGGCACGTCGGGTTCCACTGGGCGCGTCACCGGCCCGCACCTCCATTGGGAGGTTTGGGTGGCAGGTGTTCCCGTTGACCCCATGCTCTGGACGCAGCAAGTGTATCCATAACTCTAGAATCGAGACAATCCATGCTTCAAACAGAAGAGCCGTTACACCCGTCGACTCAACCTGTTGTCGATGACTTTTTCATGCAGACGTTTGGCTCACTCATCACGCGCGTTCTGGCCGAGCGCCGCGTCAATGATGAGCGCTTCTCACAACTGACAGCGCCTCAACCGTGGTCGTTAGACGTTCCTTTGTCCTCAACCGTGGTATACGGCAGCGGGCAGCGCACCTTCGGGCTGAACCTGTATGGGCGCGTCTTGACTTTCTGGAACACCGACGCAGGCAGCTACGAACGCGGCCTTGAGCCAATTAATTACACGATCCCGTTTCTGATCACGCTCACTGATACAGGCTATCAAGGGGTGTTTGTCGATAACACGTTCCGCGGCAAGGTGGATATTGGAGTAGCTGACCCCTGTACCATGTCTTTCACCTTCGCAGGCCCGGCGCGGGGCGTGTACTACTATAGGGGGAGCACGCTCAGCGATGTTGTCGCCCAATTCACACAACAGACCGGCCGCATGCCGCTCCCCCCTCTGTGGGCGTTGGGGCATCACCAATCGCGCTACAGCTATCGAACACAGGATGAAGTGTTGGCTGTCGCGCAGGAATTTCGATCGCGCGGCATTCCCTGTGATGCCATTTACTTAGACATCCATTACATGGACAACTACAAAGTGTTCACGTGGGATCAAACAGCCTTCCCTGATTTGCCCGCGATGGCCGCTGAGCTGCATGCGATGGGTATCAAACTCGTGGCTATCGTTGACCCGGGGGTCAAAATCGAAGCAGGCTATGTTGGCTATGACGATGGCATAGCACAAGATGTCTTCTTGAAGCTCCCTGATGGCACGCCGGCTGAGGGTGTCGTCTGGCCGGGGGCGACGCATCATCCAGACTTCTCCAACACGCGGGTTCGTGCGTGGTGGGCGCAGCGCTTGCAGCCCCTGCTCGCTGCAGGCGTGGATGCCCTCTGGAACGATATGAACGAGCCGCTCTACTTTGGCGATGGCGCGGCCATCTCCCCGCCAGATTATCTGGTTCACGATGTGGATGGCCAGCCTGCCTACCATCTTGAGCGTCACAACCTCTACGGCCATGAGATGTCACTGGCGTCACATCAAGCGCTCCTCCAAGCTGCGCCAGACAAACGCCCCTTCAACATCACCCGTTCAGGGTATGCGGGCACTCAAGCTCATGCATCCTCATGGACGGGTGACAACAAATCCACATGGGATGACCTGCGCCTCTCCATCGCCATGAACATCAACATGGCGCTGTCAGGTCAGTCGTTCACCGGGCCAGACTTAGGCGGCTTCAGCACCGATACAACACCAGAGCTGCTCGTGCGCTGGTATCAGGCGTGCTTGCTGTTCCCCTTTTATCGCAATCACAGCGCGATTGACACCATCCCACAAGAACCGTGGCGCTTCGGTGAGCCATATGAGACGATCATCCGTGAGGCGATTCGCCTGCGCTATCAACTGCTGCCTTACTTGTACTCTGTTGCGGCAGCTTGTCACTTTGACGGCACGCCGATGATGCTGCCGATTGTCGCCTTGGAGACGAGCAACCCCCACGTCCACAACGTAGATGATAGTTACCTCGTGGGTGAGCATGTGCTGGTTGCGCCCGTCCTAGAGCCTCACACCATTCGCCGTATGGTGTATCTGCCCGACGGCGCGGATTGGTATTCGTTTGAGGGCGGTCAGCGGTACGCTGGTGGCTCGTTCATCAGCGTCGAGGCCCCGCTCGACACCGTGCCGATCTTTGTGCGCGCGGGCACTGCGCTGCCGCTGTGGCTGCCCACACAGACCACTCAACAGCCTCTGCAAGCCCCTAAAATTCGCGTTTACCCGGGGAACGGCAGCACCCGCTTGTATCAAGATCAAGGGGAGGGTTGGGGCTATCAATCAGGTGAATACGCTTGGACAACATTCCACCTTAACGGTGAACACCTCACCTTCGAAGTGGCAGGAAATCCAGCTTGGAGCCGATTTGAGCTGTAACAAAAAAGCCACGGTAACCCGTGGCTTTTTTTGTGTTGGTTAGTCGTGCCCGTAGGCTGCGTCGAGCGACTCAAAGTCAGTGAATAGGAAATGATCGTGATAGTAGTGAATCCACAGGAACGAGAGGATCGACGTGTAGTAGGCTGTGTCGAAGCGCGCCAGCGGCTCAATGTTGGGGCGCACAATCCCTGCCAGCGTGTACACTAGCACGAAAATGATCAACGAGCCAACCAGCAGCAGCGCGCTCAGGAAGTAGAGACCCTTCGCATCTTTTGTGCGTGTGCTGAAGCGGTTCACCAGCGGCGCATCGCTGCTCAGGCTGCCGAACTGCTGGCGAATCTTGATGATGTAGAACGTGATCGCCAGATACTGGAACGAGTGCCACGTGTTCAGCCCTTGGAACGCTGTGTCCAAGTTGGGGAGCGCCGGCGCAAAGAAGCAGACGGTGCAAGTGAGCGTGATGAAGGCGGTCTTTGGCCAGTTGAGGATCCCTTGACGATACTCACGGAATGTCTTGGCAATGTAGGCGGTCAGCGCCACAGCAAACACGGAAGACATCGCCACAAAGAACCACGTCTGCTGGAAGAACGTCGGGATCACCCGCCCCAGATCGTTCGTGCCGATTTCAAACGTGCCTTGGCTGATTTTGAGCGCTGCAATCGGGAACAAGCAGGTGAGCATCACACCGTAGTCGATGAGGCGTGCTTGCAGCGTTACCGCGCTCCCCTTGCGGACGATCTTATGCTCTTTGTGATTGTAAAGCTCCATAATGAACGTGGCTTGATGCAGCACGTGCAGCGAGGCCCAGAAGAAGAACACCGTCAGCAGCAGTGTGAGGTTCAAGAAAGCCAGTGAGATCACAATAATCGGGATGATGACCGATGAGCGGATCAGCATGGGATACCGCTGCTTGAAGCTGTTGTCCAGCCCTGTCCGCAGGAACGTAGACATCATATGAGGGCCGCCCACCGCAATCGCCACGAACGCGTTCACCATGTTGCGGCTCACATCGTCTTGCAGCCCGAACATATCGCGCCCGAGCAGATACACGATGTACGGCAGTGGCACAACGACGACGCTGAAGGTGATAAAGAGAAGATCCCACCGGCGATCACGCAGCCACAGCGTCTTAGACGATGATGCCGCGCTCGCTCCCGTATTGACCCCCGAGATTACAGCCATTTGGCTACCCTCCTTTAGTTCTTGCCTTGCTAGGATTATATGGCAAATTATTTAGCTACGCAAAGCAAATTTCAATACCCCAGCAGACGACACAAGTTAACCGCCTCCGGCGTGCCACAGTTCGGGATCACGGTTAACAAATAGCCAATCACCCAGATGATGCCGCAGCCGAGGCCAATCACCACCGCGCATCCACACCAACCGACCGGCCCACTGCCCAGCACTTCAAACGCCAAGCCCAGCAACCCCCCAAGGATATTGAGGAAAATCGAGAAGACGTTCAACAAGACTGATCCGACGAGGCCAACGCCGCACAGCGCCACGGCGCATATCACCAAAACAATCGGTTCACCTAGCATGATTCAACTCCGGCATGCTTCCAATATACTGTCGCTGCGCTGCCAGCTTGCGCCATCCCCTTGCCGCGTGAAACAGTCACAGAACACTGCGCTCTCATTGGTGCCGTCAGTCTGCCACATCAAATAGCTAACGTGCGTTTCAACGCATTGACGGTTATCAGCTGCAGGCTGCACCACACTTCGAACAAATTGCAGCCCCCGCTGCTCGACCGACATAAGCAGGTTGATCTCGAAAAAAGGCTGCGTCTCGGGCTGTGGAGCGCTCAAGTGCGGGATGCGGATAGTACCGTTGACAGCCAGCGTAAACATCACACATGGCAGCAGCAGGATGCCAAACCACAGCACAACCGCCATCCCAAACAAGAGTCGCCCCAATGGTGACTTAGGCACTTGAATCAGGGGACGCGAAATGCGCTCATGGTAGGCGTTGATTTCAGTCATATCGGGTTGTGGCATTTACGGCTCCGCATAAGCTAGCTGAATGTGGTCATGCTCATCATACGTCACGAGTGCAAATCGCGTTGCAGACCGCTGCAGATAGGTCGGCAGGATGAGCGGCAAATCCTCCACGAGATCGTATTCGTCCAGCGCCTCAATTGGTATCCATTCAAGCGTTCCCTCGCGTCCATCATTCACAACGTTAGGTGAAGTGGCCTGCCCAGTAAAGACGAACAGCATGATACCACTGCTGGCGTTCGTGTTGATGTGGTGTACTGCTGCGAGGTGCAAATCATGAACGTCAAGCCCGCTCTCTTCTCGAATTTCGCGCCTTGCGCTGGTGTAAGGGTCTTCGTTGGCCTCAATAAACCCGCCCAAACCATTGTACTGGTTCGGAAATACTCGCTTGTGCGGTGCGCGCTTGATCAGCAGCACTTTGTCTTCATATGTGACAAACGATAACGTTCTGGCCGTCATCATCCAACGCCCATCAGTGACATCTGCGCCTTGCTGTGCTGCCCCCATCTTGCCGCCTCGCTTCAGTCGTACCCGTTCCTGACAACCCACTTGCGCATACTGCGTTGCGCATCACACTTTCAACATGCGGAAGCATCCGCTACCATATCAGACAGTTGTTTACTCTCGTTGAGTCACTCATGCCATCAGACGCCGAGAAAATCCTCGCTCAAGCAGCGTTTTCGCTCCATCCCGATGAATTCTTGCTGATCCGCCTTCCGCCTGCTGCGGTTGTTGCCGCTGCCGCAGTCGTCGCCGAGCTGGCCGACCCATTCATGGCCCTCATTGTAGACTCGCGCGAGTTAACCGTCATCCTCGAGCGTGAGTCGTTTGATGAGTACGCTCATCGCTTGCCCAGCGCAGAAGTTGCAGATACCTCCTTTCGTCTTCTGACGCTTGAGCAACCGCTCAACAGTGATTTGGTGGGCTTAATGGCGATCATGGCGCGCGTCCTTGCTGATGCAGGGATTTCGCTCTTGGCGCTGTCGGCGTATGCTTATGATCACCTGTTTGTGCCAGCCCAGCAAGCAGAAGCAGCACTTTCTGCCCTTGAAGAATTTCAAGCATCCCTGAGGTCATCGCAATGAACATCAATATCTTTGACGACCCGTCGCTTGTTCCACAGCCGCGTGATCGCGTCAAAATTGAGAACGTGACTGTAACCCCCTATGAAGATCGGCGGCGGGTATTTATCGAAGTGCGTGTTACAGCTTTTCAAGAACGTCCTAATCTGCTGCTCGCTATGCTGGATCGCACCGGCGCAGTGGTCAACGAGGCCAGCATCATTGCCACCATGCATCCCAAGATGGAGTTTACCATGCACATGCGCATGGCCGACCCCGCGGGGGATTACACGCTGCGCGTGGAGCTGTTCTATGAGACGCGCAATCCTCCGCTCGATTCGCGTGAGGTTAGCTTTATGATCCCTGCGGCGACGTGATGCCATCCCTCAAAGCGATAGTCTATGAGTATTGGCTCGCAGCGCAGCGAGTGCCAGCTAGAGCGCTTGCGCTTGAAATCGACGCCTCGCGCTGTAAGCTGCTTCAAACCTATCGAGAGGCGCTCACCGCTGAGGATAATTTGCCGCTGTGTGCGAATCTGTTGATCGTGTTTCAGGATAATCTCCCACTCGTGCTTGACGCTCAATTGATTAACGTCGTGCGCCAGCGCCGCGATCGTATGATCGTTGTCGTGGTTAATCAAGCGAGCGCGCAATTTTATGCTGCCGGTTGGTATATTTCTGACATTGACCTCGAGGCTGTTGACCTATCCTCTGATTTGTCCGTACTCACGCACGCTAGCTCAGGAGAAGCCTATGCGGTTGTTGCCGCGGCAGTGGTGGCTTTGGCCTTGTTGGTTATAATCGCAGTGAGTTTATTGCCCGCAGCGCCCGCGCTGACTTAATCTAGGACGCACTCGTGGTTTTTGACATTATCCTGTTGATTGTGGGCGGCCTTGTCTGCGGTGTCGTCGTCAATGCCCTCGCGGATATTCTACCTTATCACCCCTTTCAGCGTCCGTTTCGCTACGCCAATGATGCGCCGCGCCCGTTTCTCGCGTGGTCAGGGGTGCTAGCCTTTCTGACTGGCCAACGCCGTCCTGCTCAGTTCCCGCAGACACCCCCGCTGGCTTGGCGCTATCCGTTAACAGAGCTGGGGGTAATCGCTCTCTTTCTTGTCGCATACAGCATCCGCGACACTATGCCGGGCGCTGCTACCAACCCACTGCTGCTAACGTTCTTCTATATGGCCGTATTTGTCTTGATCACAGTGATTGATCTGGAGCATCGGCTCATTCAGTTTGTGATCATGATTCCGATGATTGTGCTCGCGTTTGTCGATGCAGCGCTCTTTCCGCCGCCGGATATCGGTGAGGCGCTGCGCGGAGCGCTCACTGGGTTTGGGGTGTTTTTTGCACTCTACGTCGGTGGCTTCGGTTTTACCTACATTATGGGAGCGCTGCGCGGTCGTAAAGTTACCACGGTGGCGTTTGGGTTTGGTGATGTGATGCTCATCACGTTTGCGGGCGCGCTGCTGGGCATGGCGTTTGTAATCGTCGCGATGTTTATTGCTGTGTTCTTGGGGGCGGTTGGTGCTGGGATCTATCTTGCTGCTCGGCTGCTGCTGCGTGGGCGTTATGAGCTGTTCACAGCTATTCCCTATGGGCCATACATCGTAGCTGCGACAATCGTGATGATGCTTGATGGACGTGGAGTCTGGCAGCTTATCTTTGGGTACTACCCGTTTTGATCTTCGGGTTGTAATTCAATGGTGAGTAGCCCGTCTGGCTCTTGGGAGCTGATGACAGCGTGTTGACCCTTCATCCCATCGTAAAGCCCAACACGAAGCACGACGCCGTTGATTTGATTTGTCGTTATTGGCAGTGTTACTCGTTGCGCTGTCAATGTGCCCTTTGCCCACAGATAAGTGGGGACTGGCTTCCCATCGATAACTGCAATTCGTTCCCCGCTTTGGTATACATGGACAGTAAGTGAATACAAAGGTGTTATGTCGATCGGCATACGATTGACGCGCCAATAGGCTGTGAATTGTGTCTCTGTGTCGGTGTGATCGAGTGTGTACGCTGTGAGCGCAATATCACCTTCAGTCTTGCCGACCAGCAACCTCGCATTTGACGGTATGTTCGGAAGCAGTGCTGCGATCTTGATGCTGCCTTGATCTGTGAGGGAACGCTGCCAGTATAAGCTCTCAGGGAGTATCGTCTGTGTCGGTCGTTCTTGCATGGTGATGACGTATGTGCCGTTCAGGGGCACAGCAGCACGCTGAACGTTGTCAATGCTGCTTGTGGTGGGGAATGTTTTGCCTGCAAAGCTGTGAAGAATCCACGGCTCAATGCTTGCTTGGATGAGGATGTTGTCTGGAAGTTCGCTGAGCGCTGCTCCGAGTGGCAATCCATCGTATAGTGGCAGCGCTGTCAAATCATGTTCACTTGGATGCTGCTGCGTCTCTTGATAGTAGAGGCTGCTGTTGGTGAGTGAGAGCAAGCTCCACCCTGTGATTGCTGTGATGGCGCTGAACGTGATGATTGGCTGCTTGTTTTGTGTGACCCAGTGGATGCCTGCTGCTGTGAGTAAAACTGCTGCGGGTACAGTAAGCAGTAGGTAAAAAGGGTGCACAAGTGCTGAGTTGTAGATGAACAAGAAATTGGGTGCTACCGCCCAGATGATAAGGAGAGCGATATTTTTTTTCTTGTGTAATGTTGATACCCCTATGATGATGAGAATGGCTGTGATTGCGCTGAAGACGCCCCCTAACAAGTTACGCACGGCAAGACTATCTTCACCAACTTTGAGGCCACGCTGCAGCTCATATTCAGCGCCGCTCACTAAGCGCAGCGTATGCAGTAACGGCTCACTCCGCAGATAAGCCGCTTGCGACGCGCCCAGAAAGGTGGAGGCACGAGCGCTGGTATCTTGCCAATTTGTCAGCAGCGCTCCCGCAAAAGCCGCTGTAGGTATGACAAAAATTGGCAGCGCGACTAGAATGTTACGCCACGGTAAGCGTTTATGATAAACCAAAGCGATTACTGCCAACGTTGGCAGAATTAGATACCCTGTCAGCGTCACCAGCGTGATCATCGTGGCACAGACTGCGCTCACCCATACTGCCTTCGTCTGCCGACGGCCTTTCACAGTCAAAATTACGAGCACGCTGTAAAACAAACACGTCAGCAGAAAGGGCATGATCGAATACGACCATGTGCTGCGTGTGTACTCAATCAACCACGGGTTGAAGGCATACAGCAAACCCGCTGTGAATGCCGCAAAGCTAGACAGCCCAAGCATACGCGCTGCGCGATGCACGAACACCACGCCTAAGCTGTTGAGTGCGATCACAAACACATAGGCGCTCAGCACGTGCCGCGTCAAAGCCAGCAGAGGCACATACAGATAGCCGAGAAATGCGCTGTTCGGGAATTGCAGCGAAGTCGCTTGACCAATAATAGGCAGGTAGCCTTCATCCAGCGTCCGCAGCGCCTGCCCTATGTAGTACGCATGATCGACGTTGTGTTCAATCCACAGCAGATAACGAAAGCGCACCACGAGGGCGAGCGCAAACAGCACCCACACAAGCAGCGAATCGCGCCGTCGCAGATCAAGCAGATGCGGCTTCAATAATGCCTCCACCGAGACACTGCTCCCCCTGATACACCACGGCCCCCTGCCCTGCTGCGATGTCCCGCAGCGGCTCATCAAATTGCACGCGCATCCGCTCGTCCGGCAGCGCCTCCACCCATGCAGGCACGGGCTGCGCCTTGTACCGAATCTTCACCTCGGCGCGAAACGCACCCTGTGGCGCGACGCCGCTGATCCAGTTGACACGTTTCGCGGTCAGCGTATCTTGCCCAAGATCGTCGCGCGTGCCCACCACCAGCGCATTGCGGTATGGGTTCATCGCCACTACGTATAGGGGTACAGGATAAGTCACCCCAAGCCCTTTGCGCTGCCCGATGGTGTAGTTGGCTAAGCCCGCGTGTTCTCCAATGACCTCGCCTGTCCGCAGCACAATAGGGCCGGGCTGCATAACATCCGGCGCGTGCAGCCGCAGGAAGTCGCGGTAGTCGTTCTTCCCGAGAAAACACAGATCCTGACTGTCCTTCTTGCTCTCAACTCGCAGCCCATACTTCGCGGCCAAAGCGCGCACTTCCGTTTTGGGGAACTCCCCCACTGGGAACAGCGTCTTGCTGAGCTGGGCCTGTGTCATCACGCTGAGGACATAGCTTTGATCTTTGCCCTCATCCACACCTTTCCAAAGGGTATAGCGACCATCAGCCTCGTGCCGAATGCGCGCGTAATGCCCAGTTGCGAGGTAATCCGCGCCCAACGCAAGCGCGTTCTTCAAGAGAAACGAGAAGCGAATGTGCCGGTTACACTCCATGCAAGGGTTCGGTGTGACACCCTGACGATGTTGATCGATGAAGAATTCAACCACTGTGCTGCGGAAGGCCTCTTTTGTGTCCAGCACATAAAACGGAATACCCAAGTGATCCGCGATGCGACGGGCGTCGTTCATCTGCTCCGGCGTGCAGCAGCGGTTATGCTCAGCGCCGCCCATCGCCTCGTCCGACCACAGCCGCATCATCATCCCGACGACGTCATAACCCTGTTCTTTGAGCAAGGCCGCCGCCACGGAGCTGTCCACGCCCCCGCTCATAGCTACAACCACACGCGCCTGCTGCGTCATTACAGCGCCACCTTCAACGTCCGCAATGCCTCCACTGCCTGACGAATGCAGTCTATCGCGTACTCGATATCTGCTTCGGTAGTATGCAAGCCAACAGTTACGCGCAAGCTGCCAAGCGCCTGCTCACGATCATAGCCCATCGCCATCAACACGCTGGACGGCTCCGGGTTGCCCGTCTTACACGCTGACGCGCTGCTCACAGCGACGCCCCGAATGTCAAGGTGCATCACAAGCTGATTGCCATCCACTCCGTCAAAGATGAAGCTGGCATGCGACGGCAAGCGCTGAATTGGGTCACCCGATACGTGCACACCGCTCACAGACTGAAGTACCCCCTCAATCAGTTGATTACGGCGTGCGGTGTACGCCGCCAAGCGCGCCTCATGCTCTTCGTAGGCCAGCGTCAACGCAGCAGCCATGCCGACAATGGCTGGGGTGTTGAGCGTGCCGGCGCGCAGCCCGCGTTCATGGCTGCCACCGGTCTGTGTTGGTGTTATGGGCGTCCCTTCGCGCACGTACAGCGCACCAATCCCCTTAGGCCCGTAAAACTTGTGGCCGCTGATGCTGAGCAGGTCGACCCCTAACGCCTGCACATCTAACGTGAGCTGGCCTGCTGCCTGCACCGCGTCTGTATGAAACAGAACGCCGCGCTCGTGCGCCTGCTGTGCTAGCAGCGGCAGGGGCTGAATCGTCCCCACCTCATTATTCGCATACATGACACTTGCGACCGCTGTATCGGGTTGCAGTGCCGATGCAAACTCTTCCACGTCCACCCGTGCCTGACGATCCACTGGCAGCACCGTCAAAGAGAATCCCTGCCGCTGCGCCAGCTGCTTGGCCGTGTTCAAAACTGCGCTGTGCTCCACCGGCGTTGTCACAAGGTGGCGTTTTCCTTCGGAGGCGCTCGCCCATGCCACACCGCGCAGCGCCAGATTGTTACTCTCCGAGCCGCCGCTGGTAAAGTAAATCTCGGTCGGCTTGCAGTTCAGCACCCGAGCGATCTTCTCGCGCGCGGTTTCGACCGCGTGTTCCGCGCGGCTGCCAAAACGATGCGCCGAGTGCGAGTTGCCGTAGATGTCGGTGAAGTATGGCATCATCGCTTCCAACACACGCGGATCCATCGGCGTAGTAGCGGCATAGTCTAGATATACAGAGCGCTTCATCGTATACACCTCACATCTCACCCAACCAGCATTGTAATGTTAAGGTGAGGTTTTGTCAGTTCTGAGGTTGTGCTAGTTGGCCTGCTGCGTGGTAGTATTGAGGCTGTTTGCGGCATTAGCGAACCACACTCAAATGAGAGGATGAGGCATCCATGTCAAACATTGAAACCATCCATGCCCGTGAAGTTTTGGACTCTCGCGGTAATCCCACCATTGAAGTTGAAGTAACCCTTGAAGATGGGGCCTTCGGCCGCGCCATTGTGCCCAGCGGCGCATCCACCGGTGAACACGAAGCGCTCGAACTGCGCGACGGTGATAAAGGCCGCTTTGGTGGCAAAGGGGTATTGAAAGCAGTTGATTCGGTCAACGACATTCTGGCAGAAGAACTCTACGGCCTCTCTGCGTATGAACAGACCGTCATCGACAATTTTATGATTGAGCTGGACGGAACGCCCAACAAGGCTAAGCTCGGCGCGAATGCGATCCTCGGTGTGTCGATGGCTGTGGCCCACGCCGCCGCCAACAGTTTAGGGCTACCACTGTACGCTTATCTTGGCGGCGTGCACGCGCATGTTTTGCCCGTTCCGATGATGAATATCATGAACGGTGGCAAGCACGCCGTCGGCAGCACAGACTTTCAAGAGTTCATGGTCATGCCTGTTGGTGCGGACACCTTCGCCGAGGGGCTGCGCTGGGGCGTGGAAATCTATCAGGCGCTGAAGAAGGTCATTCATGATCGCGGCTTCCAGACCAACGTTGGCGATGAAGGTGGCTTTGCGCCCAGCCTCGGCAGCAACCAAGCCGCGCTTGACATCATCATGGAAGCCATCGAGAAAGCAGGCTACAAGGCAGGTGAGCAGGTTTTCATCGCGCTCGACCCAGCGATGAGCGAGCTGTACAACAAGGAGACCGGTTTGTATCACCTCGACATTGAAGGCAAGAAGCTCTCAGGTGAAGAACTGGTCGAATTCTGGGCTGGCTGGTGTGAAAAGTATCCCATCATCTCGTTGGAGGATGGCCTCGCAGAAAACGACTGGGCCAATTGGACGCGCCTTGTCGCCCGCATCGGGGATCGCGTGCAGGTTGTAGGCGATGATTTGCTTGTCACGAATGTTGACTATGTAAAACGCGCCATCAAGGAAAAAGCTGCGACTTCGCTCCTCTTCAAGGTTAACCAGATCGGTTCACTCACGGAAGCCTTCGCCGCCGCGCAGCTCGCCCAGCGCCACAACATGACCGTCGTCACCAGCCATCGCAGCGGTGAGACCGAAGATGTCACCATTGCTGATCTGGCCGTGGCCATGAACGCCGGTCAAATCAAGACTGGCGCACCTGCTCGCACAGATCGCGTCGCTAAGTACAATCAGTTACTACGCATCGAAGAACAGCTTGGTGACGCAGCGGTGTATGCTGGTCGGTCTGCGTTTACCAACTTGGGCTTTGATCTCTAGGCTGATTCACTAAAGGACTCTGGTATGCACGACCTGCACAAGCGCAAACGCACCAAGATTGTTGCTACAATCGGCCCCGCGTCAGAAAAGCCTGAAATCCTTCGCGCGATGATCCGCGCCGGGATGAACGTCGCACGCATTAACTTCTCACACGGTGACCACGAGACCCATGGTCGGCGAATTGATCTGATTCGCAAATTGGCTGAAGAAGAGCGGCAGGTCGTAGCGATACTGGCCGATATACAAGGCCCCAAAATCCGTATCGGCACGGTCGCGCATGAGCCGCGGCCCCTCGTTGTTGGGGATGTGGTCACGTTTACGCTCGACGAGGTGCCGGGGGACGGGTTGACGTTTACCCTCCCCCATCCCGAATTTCTGCAAGACCTCAAGCCGGGCGTGCGGCTGCTCATCGACGATGGCAACATCGCCATGGACATCATAGACACATCACCACGTTCGATTAGCTGCCGCGTGACTGTCCCGGGTGATCTGCGCTCACGCAAGGGCGTCAGCGCCCCCAATGCCAAGCTCAGCTTCAGCGCCATCACCCCCAAAGACCGCGAAGACGTTCGATTCGCCATCTCTAAAGATGTAGATTTCATCGCCATGTCGTTTGTCCGTAACGCCAACGACATCGAGCAGATGCGCTGGCTTGTCGATTTTATTGGTGGCAGCAAGAGGCGCGAAGACCAAGTCAAGATCATCGCCAAGATCGAGCTGCAAGATGCGCTGGACAATCTCGAGTCCATCGTGCGCGAGGCGGATGGCATCATGGTGGCGCGTGGTGACCTCGGCGTTGAAACACCCGCCGAACGTGTCCCTTACGAGCAGAAGCGGATGATCCGTCTTTGCAACCAAGTCGGCAAGCCGGTCATCACAGCCACGCAGATGCTTGAATCGATGCGCACTACGCCCCGCCCCACCCGTGCCGAGGCGAGCGATGTCTACAACGCCATTCTCGACGGGACGGATGCCGTCATGCTCAGCGCAGAGAGTGCGAACGGGGCTTACCCGGTAGAAGCCGTCAGCACGATGACGGCTATTGCGCTGGCGGCTGAAGAATATGTGTTTAGCAATCGCAACCTTGCGACCTTCAACCCATTTAGCCACATCCAAATGGGTAAGGGAGATCTCGTCTCAGACGCGATGGGGTCGGTCGTGGTGGCCATGTCCGAGCTAATCAAGCCCACTGCCATCGTGACCACTACCATCACCGGTTACACAACGATGAAGGTCGCCAAAGAGCGTCCTGTGACACCCATCTTGTGCGCTACCCCACGTGAACGCACCTATCGCAGCATGGCCCTCGTGTGGGGCGTGATCCCTATGCTCGTGCCAGAGTATGACGGCATCGACGAAATGCTCTCTACCATCGCACGCGCCGCCTATGAAGCAGGCTATGTCAAGAAGAACGATGTTCTCGTGGTGCTAGCCGGCGTCCCTTTCAGCATCAAAGGCAACACCAACTTGTTGAAAGTTCACCGCGTCGGCGAAATCGGTGAGCTGTGACGTTCTCATCAGAACGAAAAAACGAAAAAGCGGTGGCAAACCATTGTGCCACCGCTTTCTATTTCTCTGGCCTCAAACCGCGCTTAATCCACTACTTTGCGGAACTTGTACCCGTAGACGATCATCCCTTGAGCGCCTTCCGTGGTGAGCTTGCGTGTGACCATCTCAACACGATCACCAATCGAGACCCCGCCGTTTACATCGGTGAGCTGCGCCGTGACAAGCCTGCCCTCGTCCAGCTTCACCAGCGCTAGATAGTACGGGGCTTGTTCCTCATACCCAGCCGGTGGGTCTTGAACGACGGTGTAACTGTAGACAACACCTTGACCGCTTGCCGCGATGGTGCGCGGATTCATCTCGCTTTTGCTGTGTACGCTGTCCATGTTATGCCCCCTCACCGATTAAGCCACAATCGGGAGCTTCTCCGTTTGCTTTGGCGCAGGCTGCACAACCTCAGCGGCTTTCTCCGCCTCAGCATTTGTGACTGCTTCAACGTGGGTCACGTCAAGGTTATCGTCATCCACTTCGATCATCAGCGTGTAGAGCTGTTGTTTGAGTCTCCAATAGCGCGCTACTTGCATCTGAATTACCTCCTCGCTCGCTTTCGATCTTCGTACTCTGTTTCACAATCTGCCTCTATAGTATGATTCGCCACCTTGCAAAAGCTCGCAGGATGGTTTTTGCGAGGTTCACCACCTCTCAAAACCTCTCATGTAGGTGGTTGAAGTCATCAGATGCTCATAACGTCAGCAGATGTGTGACCGCTGTACTCCCGAGGCCGCCCAAATTCTGGCACATTACCCACTGCGCATCGGCCACTTGATTCTGACCAGCAGCCTTGCGCAGCTGTTGGCAGCCCTCCACGATCTGGTAAATGCCTGCTGCGCCTGCGGGGTTACCGCGGCTCTTGAGGCCCCCAAACGTGTTGATTGGAAGCGTGCCATCTAATGCAATGCGCTGCCCGCCGTCCGATGCCCACTGCCAGCCCTCACCCACGGCCGCCAGCCCGCTTGCTTCGAGTGTAAGCGCGTTCAATACCGTAAAGGCATCGTGTAGTTCTAGCACGTCCACGTCATGGATGCTGATACCCGCTTGCTCAAGCGCACGCCGGACAGACATTTCAACGGCCAAGAGCCGCAGCGGGTTAGCACGCCTTTGCAGGGCCAGCGCATCCGTACTGGCGGCGCTGGCAGCGATCCGCACCGGCGCTTCGTGCAAGTCCTCCGCGCGCTCATAGGACGTAATCACCACCGCCGCCGCGCCATCACCATCCGGCGCGCTGTCAAACAGGCTGACCGGTTCCGCCACCATCGGCGCATTAGCAAATGAGCCGACTTTGAGTGTGTTGCGATACATAGCCAGCGGGTTACGCTTGCCGTTGGCGTGCGCGTTGATGCTGAAACCCTCAAAGGCGCTTAAATCAACTCCGTACTCATGCATGTAGCGCCGCATGAGCAGCGCCGCCATCGCTGGGAGCGTTGCCCCGTGAATGCTCTCCACGTCGGCATCTAACCCGACGGAAAGGGCTTTCACACGGGCGCTGGCCACAATGTCGGTCACCTTTTCCACGCCCACCACCAACGCCGTTTTGACCTGCCCCGACATCACCGCCAGATGCGCCGCGCGCACTGCCGCAGCCCCCGCTGCCGTCCCTGCCTCCACTGTGACGGCCTCCGTCCCAATCAAGCCGATGGCTTCGGCAATCAACGGCCCTAACTGGGACTGGTTGTTAAACACGCTGCCGTAGCTGTTGGCGACGAACACCGCATCAACCGCGGCGCCGTTGCTGGCAGCCAGCGCCTGCTGGGCAGCCTCTGCTGCCAGATCAACCAAACTGCGCCCCCAGTGCTCCCCGACTGCGGTCATCCCAACGCCCGCAATTGCTGTCTGTGACATTCCCTAGTCCTTTAGTTTGCCGCGGTAACGCGCGTAGGTTGCGTAATCGATCACCACCCGTCGATTGATGTAGGATCGTGTGCTCAACGCCAAGTGGCGGCGCGTCTCGATCAAATCGGTGACCAAGAGGTCAAATGCATCCGACCCCGCCCCACTCCCGTAGCTGCACATGAAGATACGGTCGCCGGGTTTGGCTTCATCCAAAATTGCAGTTAAGCCCAACATGCACGATCCTGAGTAGACGTTGCCGATCTCATTTGCCAGCAGTCCGGTCTTGATCTGCTCCTGTGTGAACCCCAACTGCTGTGCCGCCCGCATCGGGAACTTCACGTTTGGCTGGTGAAAGACCGCATAAGTGTAATCAGCAGGAGTCGTGCCCATCAGCTCGAGCAGTTTGCTCGCTGCCGACAGCGTATGGTTAAAATAGGCTGGCTCCCCCGTGAAGCGGTCGCCGTGGCTTGGGTAGGTCTGCTCTGCGCGGCGCCAGAAGTCAGGCGTATCCGTGACGAAGCTGTAACTGCCCTGATACACCGCGACTGACTCCTCAGCAGGCCCCAGCAAAAATGCCGCGCCGCCGCTCGCCGCGGTATACTCCAGCGCATCACCCGGACGCCCCTGTGCCGTGTCCATCCCGATGCTCAAGGTGTAGCGCCCCATCCCGCTGCCGATCAACCCAATCGACGCCTGCACGGCTTCTGTGCCTGCTTTACAGGCGAACTCCCAGTCTGCGGCTTGAATGTTGGGCGAAGCGCCGATGCTCTCTGCCACGATGGTGCTGGTCGGCTTCACAGCGTAGGGGTGGCTCTCGCTTCCTACCCACACCGCGCGAATCTCAGCTGGATCAATCTGGGCCCGCTTCAGCGCATTCCGTGCCGCTTCAATGGACATGGTGATGACATCTTCATCAAGCCCAGCGACAGCCTTCTCCTTGACTGGGGATCCGCCCAGACCATTCGTCCAGACGCGCGCAATCTCCTGACCCGGCAGGCGGTACTGCGGCACATACGCGCCGTAGCCCACAATGCCCACCTGACGATCTGGGCGCAGCAACAAGTTGTGTGTCATGCCTTCATCCTTTTGGTGATGTGTTCGACGAGTTCGCGCGCCTTCTCGAGGCGGATCGAACCCGAAGCAACTAACTCCCGTGTGACCCACTCCACTTGATCCACCGTGGCCCCCGCTGCCACTGCAAGCTGCTTGGCGTGCATCCGCATGTGGCCGCTTTGAATTCCCTCCAACGCCAGTGCACGCAGCGCCCCAAAGTTCTGCGCCAGCCCCACCGTCGCCATGATCTCTGACAAGCGGCGCGCGTCTGGATTGCCTAGAATTTTCAACGCGATCTGAGCGATGGGGTGTACTTTGGTTGCGCCCCCCACCACGCCAACCGCGAGAGGCAGTTCAATCTCGCCGCGCAAGTTTCCCGCGTCATCCTGCCACCAGCGCGTGAGGCTGCGATATACGCCGTCGCGTGCTGCATAGGCGTGTGCACCCGCCTCCACCGCGCGCCAATCGTTGCCCGTCGCCAATATTACCGCGTCGATCCCATTCATAATGCCCTTGTTGTGCGTCGCTGCCCGATATGGGTCAACTTCCGCCAGCGCTGCCGCCTCCACAATGCGCCGCACGGCGTCCTTGCCGCTGATCCCATCACGTGCGAGCAGCTCCGCAGGGACAACCCCACTGGCATAGGCTTTGCGGCGGTCGGTGAGGTTGCTCAGGATGCGCAGATTCACTCGCCCACCCGTGATCTCCTCAATCCGCGGCGCGATGTACTCCGCGGCGGTGTTGATGGCGTTCGCGCCCATCGCATCCCGCGTGTCGTAGAGGATGTGAACGACCAGCATCGGGCCAACGACCGAATGCTCAAACTGGCGGAACTCAAGCGCCTTTGCGCCGCCCCCTGCGCGAACGATACTCCCACCGATCGCGTTGATGTCTGCCAGCAGCGAGGCCTCGTGTGCCTTCAACTGCTCCACGGCTTGCGGCAAATCTTGCAGATCGAGCACTTGAATCTGGCCGATCATGATGGGGTCATCGCTGCGTGTTGCAAATCCCCCCCCCTCGCGGAACAGCTTGCCTGCGTTGCTGAGCGCCGCCACGACCGACGGCTCCTCCACCACAAGCGGGATCAGGTAGTCTATCTCATCAATGAGGAAGTTGGTCGCCACTGCCAACGGCAGCGCATGCACACCGATCACATTCTCGATCATGTGATTGGCCTGTTCATCGCTTAATCCGCCACGTGCGAGCTGGGCAAGATCATCCTCGCTCAAATTCGCCCACGCCTGCACGATGCCGCGACGTTCGGCCACGCTTTTCTTGTAGAAACCACTGAGGCTTGAAGTTTTCTTGTCCATAGCGTTACTCTAGGGGGTGAAATCTGACAAAACCTATCATGCCGCATGTCACGATAGTTTTTATGAGACATCCATGATGAAACTGCATCGTTTACTCATCATTCTGCTGTTCATAGGAACGGCGCTAACAGCCCACGCAAGCGATAATCTGCCCTCATCGGATGGGACGCTGCGCCGTATTCACCTCCCTGTCCTCATGTACCACTACGTGGACGAGCTTCCCCCTGATGCCGACGACATTCGCCGCGGCCTCACCATTTCGCCGCAGCTGTTCCGCGAGCATCTGATCTACTTGCAGCAAGAGGGGTTTGAGACCGTTACCTTCCGCCAAGCCTACTCAGCCCTCATGACTGGCAGCCCACTTCCGCCCAAGCCCATCATTCTAACCTTTGATGACGCCTACGATCATCACTACAGCTTCGTCTTTCCGCTGCTGCAAGAATTTGGCATGGTGGGCACTTTTTACATCATCACCGCCGCGCTCGACAACCGATGGGCCGGGCATATGACGTGGGATCAGGCCGCAGAGATGGCAAACGCCGGAATGGAAATGGCCGCCCACACCAAGAACCATATCGACTTACGCGCGCGCAGTTTCGACACGCTCGTTTATGAGATCATCGGCAGCATCGAGAGCGTGGCCGCGCACACAGGCGAGCGCCCTATCGCATTTTCGTACCCGATCGGCCGTTATGATGAGGATACGCTGGCAGTCATGGCGACGATCCATCCAGTGATTGCAG
>JBDNCV010000044.1:0-26741 GCA_046719465.1 Anaerolinea sp. | reverse complement strand
CTCAACCCACACCCCCACCGCGACAGCGACAAGGACGCTGACGGCGACAGCCACCGCAAGCGCCACTCACACATTTACAGCGACTGCTAGTCACACGTTCACGCCGACCGCGACCAGCACACCATCATCGACCGCCACTCACACGCCATCGTCTACGCATACAGCAACGTTGACACCTACCGCCACGCCAAGCGCAACGTCCACCGCGACCGCCACGGCTACATCTACCGCCACACCCAGCCGCACACCCGCGATAACCACAACACCGTCACCCACCGCAACGGCCACGGTGACACTCACGCCGACGATCACACCAACCCCAACGCCGGTGGTAGCCGCGATCCCAGTATCGCCTACGCCCACACCCCCAAGCGCTGAGTCAGCCACGCCCAACACCTCGCCCTTCTCATTAGAGATCTTCTTGAGCCTCAGCATCACCCTGCTGCTCGTGGTGTATGGCCTGCTCTATTGGCGCGGCACAGTGGACATGCAGAAGTATGAAGGTGGCTTCTTTATCCAGCGCTGCCCGGTCTGCGGGCGTGGCACCTTACGCGTTGAAACGCGCACAGAGCGCATCCTCGGCATCCCTGTCGCGCGTCATGTGGTGCACTGCGACCAGTGTCGTTCACTGCTGCGTGCGACGGGTCGCGGGCGCTGGCGTTACGCTGTCGACCGCATCGAAAACCCGATGTTCTACGAGAAGTACAACGGCCAGACCCTCACTGAGGCCGAGCTGCGCCAGCTTGATGTTCAACCCAACACACTGCCCACTTTTGAGGATGATTCACCGTCTCTATGAAATTGCCTTCGACCATCATCACCCTTGCCCTGCTCGTCAGCATTGGGCTTAGCTCGCCATGGTTTAGTCACAGCGGTGCAGCACAAGCCCAATTCGTGACCAATACCCCGCTGCCAGCAGCGACAACCACCCCCACGTCATCTGAGTTTGCAACGCCGACGCCTACACCACGCATCACCCCCACCCTCAGCGTCACTGTCGAGCCGTTTGTGGAGATGTACGCCTTCGACCGCCCCATCCCTCGCGGGGCTGATCTGCAAGATTTTGGCACGCGCGTCTACCCCTACGGCGGAACTCAATTCAGCAACTTCGACGTTCACCTCGGCCTCGACTTCATCAACCCGCGCTTTACGCCGGTGTTGGCCGCTGGGCCGGGCGTCGTCATCTTCGCTGGCGATGACTCCGAAGTGATGTTTGGGCCGTATCTGAACTACTATGGCAATTTGATCGTCATCGAACACGATCTTGTGTCGGTCGAGGGGCTTACGGTGTACACTCTATATGCTCACCTCGAGCGCGTCGATGTGGCTGTCGGCTCACAAGTGGCAGCGGGCGATCCGATTGGCGCGGTGGGCGCGACCGGCATTGCACTCGGCCCACATCTGCACTTCGAAGTCCGTGTGGGTGACCCCGTAAGTTATCTGGCGACGCGCAACCCCGATTTCTGGATCAAGCCGTACCCGGGGTTCGGCACGCTGGCTGGGCGGGTTACCTCGACCTCAGGCGATGTGAAGGGGCAAGTCGTCCTCATCCGCAGCAATGGACGCACGCGCGAGGCCTACGTCTACGGTGGGGATCGCGTCAACAGCGACCCATCGTGGAACGAGAACTTCACCTACGCTGACCTGCCCGCAGGCGTTTACGAGGTGCTCATCAGCGAGCGGGGCCGCGTCAGGTTCCGCGCCGACGTGACGATTGAAGATGGCAAAACAACGTTTATCGAGATCGATCTAGATTAAGTGAGGCCGCACCATGCCCCGCTACGTGTACCACCCGCATCACAGCGACATCCCATCCACCGCCGACGTTGTGATCATCGGGGGTGGCCCAGCAGGGGCAGCAGCGCTCTGGGCGCTGCATGAGTTGGATCCAGCGCTCAAGGTCGTCTTGATCGAACGCGCCGACCAGCTCGCCAGCGGCAGCTCGACGGCATCACTCGAAAACTTCCGCACCTGCTGGCCGACGGCCTGCATCGCTCATCAATGTGCCGAGAGCATCCACGTCTACTTACACGCCGATGAGTTCATCGGTGAAGGCGCCAAACAGGCCATTCAGCCCAAAGTGCGCGGCTATTTGTTCTGTGGCTTCAACTCGACACAGGCTGAGCAGCTGCGTGCAGATGTTGAACATCTCCACACAGCAGGCCTCATCCACATCGAGTATCACGAAACGCCTGCCCTGCATGAGCGCTTCCCGTGGCTTGATCGCAGCGTCATCGCCGCCAAGTACGACCCTCAAGCGGGATGGCTCGACAGCTATGGCCTCGTGAGCGCTTACGCCAAAGCTGCTGAGCATGCGCTGGTGCTGCTGGGCGTGGAGGGGGTAACCATCTGCCACAGCGGGGGGCGCATTGTCGGTGTTCAATGGGCAAGAGGGCAGATTCAAACAGAACGGGTGATCCTAGCCAACGGCGCGGGGGCAGTCGTCACAGCGAGCTTATCGGGTTTGTCGCTGCCGGTGGTGCTTCGCCCGCGCCAGAGCTTCACCACCGACTTCCGCCACGAGCCGTTCCCCGCCGACGCACCAATGCTCATCAGCGCCGTCCCGCACCCCCACGTTCGGCCAGAGGCAGGCAGCAGCGCCATCTTCGGTTGGGAATATCAGTGGTACAGCGGACAGCACGATACAAATGGCCGACCGCTGGACGCCCTCACAGAGCCGCATCCCAACCTCAGCGCGTTGAAAGACCCGCGTTTCCCATCGATCACGCTGGCGCTGTTGGCACGCCACTTCGGGCATACAGCCACTGGCTTCGCGGATGGTCGTTACCTGCGCGGGATTCGGCACAACATCGGCTACTACGTCTACCGAGATGCGACTGCCGCCTACACGGTCGCGCCCGACGGCACACACACGCCCTACACCAGTGAGCGCGCTATCCTAGACCAACACCCAGACGTACAAGGCTTATTTCTCTCAGTGGCCCACAGCGGCCACGGCATCATGACATCCGCCGCTGCTGGCCGCATTGTGGCACGCCACACGTTGGGGATGACGCTGCACGACCCGCTCTATGAGCAGTTCCGCATCAGCGCCCATTGGGTAGAGCATGACGAGAATGCCCTCTAAACGCCCGCGCTCATGATCCCACACACGGGCGGATCCCAGCCCAGCGCTTGATGCCGCGCTAACATCTGTGCGATGGCCGCCGCCAGCTCAGGCGGATACGGAGCAGTACGCCGCACGCGCAGGTCAGCAAATGAGTTAACACACTCAAAGATCGCCGCCAACGTCTCGCGCGTCTCGTTGACCATGAACATCAGATAGTGAATGCGCTTGCTGCTTGCGCCCACCAACCGCACATACACCGACACACGATCCCCGATGTGCACCTCCCGCAGGAAGTGAGTGTGATGCTCGAGGTCAAACCCACCTGTGCCGTGTTCCTTGTGGAACTCGGGCGTCATGCCGAGCGAGGCCACCAACGGATAACCCGCGTCATCAAAGACGCTCAAATAATAGCGCACGTTCATGTGGCCGTTCTCATCTTGGTACGAGGGCGGAATCTCGACCGTGAGAAGCAGGTCACATGAGCGCACTTGATCTAGTGAAATGGCAGGCGGTTTCATACGCTAACTGCCAAAGTTCACCACAACACGGAAGCCAACTGTGCCAAAGCAGACGTTAGGCTTCACATAAGTACGTGACGTCACGCGGATGTCAGTATACGGGCTGAGATATGACCCGCCCTTAGCAATCATCTCATTCATCGGGGTTTGATCGCTGCTGCGGCGCTGTGAGCGTGTGAACTCCCAACAGTTGCCTGCCATGTCCATCACGCCGAACGGGCTTGCGCCCTCCGCAAACCGATTCACCGGCAGCGTCGAATTCGTTCGGGCTTCCAGCCCGTTGGCGCGGTTGCGGTAAAAACGCGGCCCCCACGGGTACTGACGATGATCATTCCCCTGCCCGGCACGCTGCCACTGCTGCTCCGTCGGCAGCGAGATGCGCCATCCCGTCTTGTAGCTCAACCAATGGCAGAAGGCCATCGCGTCGAACCAACTGATGTTAACCCGCGGATGATCACCATACGGGCTGCGCGGCGGCAGCGCGGTCGGATGTTTCTCACGCCATTTTTGCGCAGCAGCGCTGTAATTCCACCAACGCTTGTCACAGTAGCCATCAGGCGCATCCACAAAGACCTGATACTGGGCATTCGTAATCGGATACTTGCTGATGTGGAACAAGGGCACATCGTAGGTGACAGACGCTTTGCGGTCAGGGTAGCGCAGAGTCACCTCACCCGCTGGGATCGTGCACCATTTCACCTCTGGCAGGATGAGTGGGACGCACAAGGCGCTCAGGTTCAGCGGGTCATAGTCAGGGTAGACCTGCCGATACCTCTGGAAGTTGGCTACGCCCTGACTGCGCAAGCCCGCATCTTGTGAGTTGATCATCGCAGCAATCCCACGATACTCCTGCTCGCGCTCGATGCGGTATTCCTGCTGTTCCCGCCGCCGTTTGGTGTCTTTCAGCAGCGCATCGAGATCTAACGCGGCAAACGACAAACGGCGATTACGCGCCTCCTCCATCAGCAGGATCGCGTGATCGTAGTTGCTGCTCTCAATCGCTTTCGTGATGTCCTCAATGAGCGTATCCACCTTGAAACCCGGGAGCGTCAAAGCTTCATCACGGCCGACAGACACCCGTGCACCGCTGCGCGCAGCCATTGAAGCCGGCTCTGCGGTGCGTATACGGCGCTCGCCTTCAATCAGCGCGTTCAACAACTCACGCACGGCAGGCACAGTCAAGCCGTGGCTCATATCCACCATCTGGTAGCGGGCGATATGATCTGGGATAAACTCAACATCCTCGCACTTGATCGGAATAATGAGTTTGTGCTGTTCATGGGCCAGACGCAGCTCCTCGTTGCAATAGTACGATTTGAGCGACGCCTCTGACAACAGATAGATAAAACACGGGCGCGCGCTGATCTGTTTCACGATCTCCGGCCACCACTGCTGCCCAGCATACAGGCGATGATCGATCCAGACATCGTGCGCTTCCAACAAATCGCGCAGCATTAAACAAAAATGCTGCCAAGCTCTTGGATAGCTAATGAATATCTGCATACGTCTACTTCCCCACATCCCAGATATACCCTCATTAAGGGTATTCTCAACACAGTATACGTAGAAACAGAAAATCGTGCAGTACATGTCACAGAATTGATATGCGCCTCAAATATCAGCCTGCCCTCGACCGTTCGACGCGCTTTGCTAGAATCACTATTCATGAGACGCGCCAATCATCCAATCACCGTGACTGGCTTCACATGGGCAGTGCGTTTGTGCTTGCTGATAATCTTGGCGTCCTCCATCACCGCCCCGCGCGCCCGCGCTGTGCTGCCGCCTATCCCTGACGCCCAGACTGGGGAGCCGAAGCTGTGCGTGCATACTCGCTTGATCGACGAAGTGTTCGAGTGGCGCATTCTCAAATCGCTTGAGATGGCGCACCAGATGGGCGCGGCAGCGATTGTGGAGTTCTTCCCATGGGCCTATGCTGAGGATATCGCAGGCCAGTTCAATTGGCAGCGTTTCGACCTCATCATACGTTACGCACGACATTTCAACCTGCGTGTGATCGCCCGTCTCGGTCTCGTTCCGGCGTGGGCGCGCCAAACGACCGAGCGCCTCACGACTCTGAATACCTTGCCCGAGGCATCTGATGCCGCCTTCGCCAATTTCGCCGCCCAATTCGCCGCGCGCTATCAGACAGAAGTCGAGGCGATCATCATCTGGAACGAGCCGAACCTGTCCTTCGAGTGGGGCTATGAGCCAGTTGATCCGCTGCGCTACTTGCGGTTGATGCAGGTGGTGTACCCGGCGGTCAAAGCGGCTGCGCCCAGCATCATCGTCCTAACTGGCGCGCTCGCACCCACGCTTGAACATCCGGGCAGTCCGCACGGGTGGGATGATCTCGACTATCTTACAATCCTATATGCCAACGGGCTGGCTGAGGTCTCGGATGGGCTGGCCGTCCACACCTACGGGTTCACATCGCCCGCACAGGAGCCGCCCAACTCGGCCACGCTCAACTTTCGGCGGGTTGAGCTGCTGCGCGCAGTGATGGAAGCCCACGACGCAGAGGAACAGCCGGTCTATATCACCGAAACGGGCTGGAACGACCACCCGCGCTGGTCACTGGCGGTCAGCCCGTCGCGCCGCGTGCGCTACACGCTGGATGCGCTCGACTTGGCGAACGGGTGGCCGTGGTTGGAGACATTGTGCCTCTGGGTGTTCCGAACGCCCGCCCCCCTCAACAGCTACCCCGATGGATTTGCCCTCGTAACCGGCGGCTTCGACCCGCGTCCGCTGTATCTTGCGCTGCAAGCGCGCGCCTTTGGCACACTCAAGGATGATGAGCTATGGTTGCCCTCGCCACGCGCCGCGCAGTAGGCGCAGCCCTCATCGTGACCGCGGTTGGATTGGTGATCGCCCTATGGCGCACACAGCAAACAGGCGATCGCACGCCAACGGAGCTGTTCCTCGTCACGGGGCAAATCCGCCTCGGCGTGGATCCATCGCATGCCCCGTTCGTGTTCGACGATGCAGGCCAGCTCGGTGGTTTCGACGTAGACCTCGCCGCTGCCCTCTCCGATCAGATGCAGATCCCGATTATGTTGGCAGTCGTCTCATTCGATGGCATGTTCGACGCGCTCTTGACTGGGCGGGTGGACGCGCTCGCCTCGGTGCGGTCGGATCAAGCAGTGCGGGGCGCATCCTTCACCGCTGCCTATGCCGACGCGGGCTGGGTGCTGTACAGCTCCAAGCAGCTGCCCATCCGTGATTGGCGTGATTTGAGCGGTCGGCGGCTCGCGGTGGAGTTCGCCAGCGAAGGCGATTCGCTCGCGCGGTTGTGGCTGCGCCGCATCGCGCCGTTCGAGGTGCTGCGCTATGAGACCTCCACTGATGCCTTCGATGCCTTGCTCTTTGCTCAGAGCGACGCCGCGCTCATCCCAGCACTGACACGCCTGCCGTCGGATGCGCCAGTTGACCAGCTGGAAGCCGTGCTGATCGCCAGCGTTCCGCTGAGCTTTGCCGTGCGCGAGGGCGACCAGCAGATGCTCGCGCGGATGCAGGCTGGTTTAGCTGCACTCGAAGCCGATGGCACGCTTGCTGAGCTGCGCGCGCGCTGGTTAGGGGGTCTGCCGTGATTGCCGTGGACGCACGCCTCAACGCCTATCGCACAGGTGGGATCGCCACCTACACCCGCGAACTGCTCCACGGGCTGGCACGGCGCATCGCGCCTGCTGCGCTCACCGTGTTAGAGCATCGCAAGGCTGCGCAGCCCACCGCGCCCTATTTCCCTGTGCGTCGTGTCTGGACGCCACCGCACCACCGCCTTGAGCGCTGGGCGCTCGGCGCTGAGATTGCCCTCAGCCGCTTTGGCCTGCTCCACAGCCCCGATTTCATCCCCCCCTCTTTCGGAGCCAAGCGATTCATCATCACCGTGCACGATCTGACGTTTCTGCACTACCCCGAGACGCTCACCACCGACAGCCGCCGCTACTACAACCAGCAAATCGCGTGGGCAGTCCAACGCGCCGATCACATCCTCACCGTAAGCGAAAGCTCTCGACGCGACCTTGTCGACATGCTGAACGCGCCGCCGAACAAAATCACCGTCACCTATGAGGGCGCGCATCCCCGCTTCCGACCGCTGCATGCCTCAGACGTGGCAGCAGAACTTCAACGCTTAGGGCTGCCGAGCAGCTACTTACTCCACGTTGGGACATGGGAGCCGCGCAAGAATCTAGATCGGTTGGCCGCTGCCTACCAGCAGGTGATAGCTGCTCTGCCAGATGCGCCGCCGCTTGTGCTTGTTGGCAAGCCCGGCTGGAACTTCGACACAGTGCGCCAGCGCATCGAGCAGCTCAATCTCGCCCCCAACCGGCTGATCTGGCGCAGTGACGTTAGCGACGATGAGCTGCCCATCGTCTACAACGGCGCATACTGCACTGTGACACCCTCCCTCTATGAGGGATTCGGTCTGCCTGCGTTGGAGGGCATGGCTTGTGGTCGGCCAGCATTAGTCAGCAATCGGTCGGCGCTGCCTGAAGTGGTGGGCGAGGCCGGCACAGTCTTTGACCCTGAACATCCCGACGACATTGCTAATGCGCTGCTGCTCGCTCTCACCGACAGCGCATGGTATCGCGCCAAGCAAGCAGCCGCCCTCGCGCGCGCCAGCCAGTTCTCGTGGGATGCATGCGCCGCCCAAACGCTCGAAATCTATCAAATGTATGCGGCGCGCCCTATAATGACGCTATGAGCAAAGCAAGCCCAAAATGCCTGATCGTCACTGCTGAACTGCCCTACCCGCCCGCCTCAGGCGGAAGCCTGCGCGTCTGGGGGCTGCTGCGCGGCCTGCACGCTGCGGGCTATGGCCTGACGATGATCTGCTGCCAAAGCGGTGAGGTGCTGCCGCCGCTCGCCCAGATTGCCCGCGTCGTACCGCTATCGGTTGCACCGAAGGGCAAAACCCAGCGCTTGAGGACGCTGCTGACGACGCAGCAGCCCGACATTGCGATCCGATTGTTCGACCCCCACGTGCTGGACACTATCGCTGAGCTGCTGCGGGCTGAAGACTTCGACTTTGTGCAGTTTGAAGGCATCGAGACTGCCTGTTACCTAACGCCGCTGCGTGCACAGTTCCCAGCCGCCAAGCTCGTATTCGACACGTTCAACGCCGAGGCGGTCATGCAGCGCACCATCGCGCAGATCGACAGTCAAACGCCGCGCCGCTGGCTGCGGGCGGTCTATTCCTACGTGCAAAGCCAGCGCATCGCCGCCTATGAGCGCCAGTTGTGCCACCACGCAGATCTCGTAATCGCCGTCTCAGATGAGGATCAAGCGCACCTTGCCGCCCATGGCGCATCAACACCGCTGGAAGTCGTCCCCAGCGGCATCACCGTCAGCGAGTATGCGCCGCCGAGTGGGGCGCGTGAGAATGGGCTGCTGGTCTTCACAGGGAAGATGGACTACCGCCCCAACATTGACGCGGTCGAATGGCTCGTGCGTGAGGTTCTGCCGCACATCCCACAGGCGCGCCTGCAAGTCGTGGGGCAGCAGCCCACTGACCGAGTGCGCGCCCTTGCGAGTGAACGCGTCGAGATCACAGGGCGCGTCCCACAGGTGCAGCCCTACTTGCAAGCGGCGGCGGTCTACGTCGCGCCGCTGCGCATGGGCAGCGGGACTCGCCTCAAGCTGCTAGAGGCGATGGCCTGCGGCTGCGCCATCGTGGCGACGCCGCTGGCTGCATCCGGTTTATCTCACGGGGTTGAACGGGTTATGCGCATCGCCGACACTGCGGAGCGCTTCGCTGCGGCAGTGCGCTCGTTGTTGGAGCAGCCGCGAGAACGTGCAGCGCTGGGCAGCGCAGCGCGCGACTACGTGCAGCAGCATTATGACTGGTCAGCCATCACACCGCGCATGGTGGCCGCGCATCAGAGGATGCTTCATGGATAGAGACACCCTTGCCGAGCGTAACCGGCTGCTGGCCGAGGCGTACCACGCGCGGTCGATGCGCCACAAACTGCGCTCACGAGTGCTGCGCCTAGCCGCAGCTTTCCCGTTTGCGCCGCTTGGCGCGTCGAGCCAGCGCATCTTGATCATCCGGCCTGACCACATCGGTGACCTTCTGCTCACGACGCCCGCGATCCACGCGCTCAAGCAAGCGCTGCCGCAAGCTGAAATACATGTGCTGGCAGGCCCATGGGCAGCGAACGTGCTGCAATCCAACCCCGACATTGCGCAGGTGCTCACTGTGCGCTTCCCGGGGTTTGACCGCGCCAGCGTCAAGCAGCGCCCCCTGCAGCCCTACACGCTGCTGCTCAAGACCTCGCGCCAACTGCGCGCCATCGGCTACAGCACAGCGGTGGTCATGCGTCCCGATCACTGGTGGGGCGCGTTCTTAGCGCACGCCGCAGGCATCCGTGAGCGCATCGGCTATGCCCTGCCAGAAGTGGCGCCCTTCTTGACACGTGCGATCCCGTTCGCCCCAGCCCACGCCGTCCGCCAGAGCCTGCGCCTCGTCGAACACCTGACCGGCACAATCCCCAGTGACGCTGCCCATTTAACGCTGCCTGTTACGCTTGACGATGCCCAATTTGTCGATGATTGGCTGGAAGCACTTGCGCTCTCCACAAAGCGGCTGGTGTGCATCCATGCAGGGGCTGGCACATGGGTCAAACAGTGGGAACCGGCGCGTTGGGCGCAGGTAGCCGACGCTCTAAGTGAGCACTTCGACGTGCGTGTGATCTTCACTGGCACATCAAGCGAAAAGCCAATCATCGAGCATGTGATGGCGCAGGCACGCCTCCGCCACACGTCCGCAGCGGGGGTCATGGGGCTGGGGAGTTTGGCCGCGCTCTATCAGCGCAGCGCGCTTGTCATCGGGTGTGACAGCGGCCCGATGCACATTGCAGCCGCCGTCAACACCCCCACCGTGACCCTGTTCGGCCCCGCCAACCCCGCTGAGTTTGCCCCATGGGGCGACCGCGAGCGTCACCTGCTGCTCATGTCGTCGATCGCATGTCGCCCGTGCCGCGTGCTCGATTGGGGCGACGACCCACCAGCCTATCACCCCTGCCTGCGCGATATCACTGTCCACGATGTCTTGGCGACGGCCAGCCGCTTGCTGCACGCTTAGCTAATCTGGGATAACAATCGTCTCAATCCCCGCCTCAGCCAGCGGGAAGCGCAGGGGCAGCGCGCTCAGCGCCTTCACGAGCGTCTCCATCACCACAAGGTCACGGTACCACTTGTTGTTGGCGGGCACAATGTGCCACGGCGCATGCGGGCGGTTGCACTTCTCCAGCACGTCCTCATAAGCGCGCATGTAGAGATCCCACTGCTTGCGCACCTCCAGATCGCCCAGCGAGAACTTCCAATGTTTGCCCGGGTCGGATAGGCGTTCCTCGAAGCGCTTCTTCTGCTCGTCTTTGCTAATGTGAAGGAAGAACTTCAAAATCGTCGTGCCGCTTTCTGCGAGCAGCTCCTCAAACTCGTTGATCTGATCGTAGCGTTTGCGCCAAACGCTCTCCGCGACGAGGCCGTTTACCCGTACCACCAGTACATCCTCATAGTGGCTGCGGTTGAACACCCCGATCATGCCTTTGCGCGGCACGCGCTTGTGGATGCGCCACAAGAAGTCGTGGCTGCGCTCCTCCTCGGTGGGCACTTTGAAGCTGGTCACTTCGACCCCCTGCGGACTGACGCCGGTGAAGATACTGCGTATCGTGCCATCCTTGCCGCCCGCATCCATCGCTTGCAGCACCACGAGCACAGCGTGCCGCCCATCTGCGTACAGCTTGTTTTGCAGCACGCTCAGCTCCTCGCGCAGTTCCGCGATGCGTTCGCGGGCAGCCTCGCGCTCCCAATGGCCGCGATACTCCGGGCTGTAATCCGCGAGGTTGACCTTGCCACGCGGTGGGATCAAAGGTTGCTCAGCCATCTAGTCCGTCCTCCTTCATGGGTGTAACCGTAATTGTAGTCTCGTTGCGGTACGTCACCATCCCCGGGCCAGCGCCCTTCATCTTGCGGACGTACTTCACGCGCGTCACGTCGACGTCAACCCGCCCTTCTGATCGCTTTGCGCTGTAGTAGGCTGCGATCGCCGCCACCTGCTGGATCAGCGCATCGGGCACGGCGCGCCCATCGTAGCGGATGATCCCATGCGCCCCGGGAACGCCGCGCGCGTGCAGCCAATAGTCCGGTGGGTTGGCATATTTGAACGTTGCTAACTCATTCTGGAGGCTGTTACGCCCAATCCAGATGACGTAGCCGTCCTTCGTCAGGCGCATCGGGCCAGTGCGGGCGCTCCCGCGGCGCACACGCGGCGCCCCCTGCCACAAGCCACGCTCAACCAACGCCGCCACCACATCGTCGATCTCGGGGTAGCTGGCGGCCTGCTCCAAGTCGAGCGTCAACTGGTCAAGGAAGGCCATCTCCATGCGCGTTTCCTCGATCAACTGGGGCACGCCCGCCTGCGCTCGCTTAGCACGGTTGTAGCGGTCAAAATAGCGTTGGGCGTTCTCCAACGGTGATAACGCCGGATCCAGCGCAATCCGCATCGGCGCTGCGTCAAAGTCGTACTCAGCCACCAGCTCGCGCTGGCCGGGCTGGATCGCGTACTGGTAGGCGAGGATCAGCTCACCAGCGCGCTGCAAGTACTCACGCTCTGCCTCGTCTTTCAGGCCACTCTCCAACGATGCGAGTTTGCCTTGCAAGCGCGCCTTCGCCTCGTTGATCTGCGCTTGAACTGGCTTCCGCGCCTCAGCGTAGGCCTCTGCCCCCACCGCCGCCCCGTAATATGCGACGAGCGCTTCACTCGTTGATGCTTGGCGCGTCCAATTCGGCAGATGCGTCAACGGGTACACGCTGTAGGCGACAGGGTTCCCTTCAACATAGGCCACGCCGGGCTGCCAATCGCGCGCTTTAAGCGGCTCCATCACTTTCTGAAGGCTTGACCAGATCGCGGCGGGGTCAGCCTCACTAGCGAGGCTACCCGCGTTGTGGGTCGCACGATACACCACCTCCCGGCTTAGCAGCGGACTGCACCCCAACACCAACGTGCTAAGCCACTGCGATGCCTTGCGCTTCGGGTCAGTGTTGTTTGCCCACTGGTTGATGAAAGCGTCTAGCTCGCCGTGGAACGGGTTCAAGCGGTTTGTGATCGGTGGTGGCGGCACATACGGATGATTCGGCAAGCTCACACGGACGCGGTTCTCGTCTGGCCCGACGCGGCGCATGCAGTCTAAGATCACGCCGGACTGCACCAGCAGCAGGTTGGCGCGGCGTTCCATCGGCTCCACAATGAGCTGCACTTCGCCCTCTGGCCCAGTTATCTCCAGCGTGAGCATGCGCTCCCACGGTGGCTGGCTCACATGGGTGAGGATACCACCCTCCACAAAGCGGCGCAGCAGCAGCCCCAGTTGGTTGGGGCGCTCCGTGCCGCGCCGCAGCCGATCTGGCACGAGGTGAACGCGCGGGGTCTGCGGGTCAGCGCTGAGGTACAGGTAGCGCCGCTGGCGATGCGCGTAAATCTCAAAGCCAATGCCGGTGGCGTCCGTGTCCAAGACATCTTGAACACGTCCACCCACCAACACATCCATCATCTCATCCACCAGCGCGCTGATGGTGAAAACGTCGAAGTTCATCAGGCACTCCAGCCCGCAGCCGCGGCAGAACGCATGGCTCTAGCCTGATTGTACCGTGATAAGCAGGGAAACGCCCTAGCGCGTCAGGAGATACGCGATCATGTCGCCGACCTGCTGCGGCTCCAACCGTGTCGGATAGTTAGCAGGCATCGACGCGCTGTAGCCGCTCACCACATGCACGGATGGATACATGATAGACTCATAGAGATAGGCCTCTGCCGTCAGCGGGGGCCGCGCTGTCGCAGCGCGCGCGCCAATGCCGTCGAAGCCGGGCGCCACCTGCCCTGCGCTCTGCACATGGCACACGTGACACTCAAATTGACTGTTCACCAACGCTGCACCGCGTTCGACATCAGCAGCGGCCAGCAGCGGCGCGACAATGTCCATGTACGTGTTGGAGGTCAACACTTCGGCTGCGCCTTCTGGCGTCGTTGTCGACGTGAGCACAAACTCGTAGACAAAGCCGATGCTGATCACAGCCAGCAGCGCACCGGTGACCAGCAGCGGCAGTTTAGACTTCGCTGTTTTGGGTTCCACAATGCCTCTATTGGGTTGCAGCAGTGCGTTACAGCAGGCGATCAATAATCATCGCCATGAACAAGCCTGCCAGATACAGTGACGAATACTTGTAAAGCTGGCGTGCGACGACCTTATCAGCCTTCTGAATCAGCTTGATCGACAGATAAATCATCCCGAGGCCGAGCAGCACCGCCGCCACCGTGTAGAACCCACCCAACATCGGCTGCACCGGCAGCAGCAGCCCCATCGACGGGATCAACGTGATCGCCACGAGCTGCAGCGAGTACGCTAAAATCTGCCACCGCGTGACTTCTTCGCCGCGCGCGACTGGCATCATCGGCACGTTGGCCGCGGCATAATCTTTGTTGACCAAGATCGCCAACGCCCAGCTGTGGGGTGGCGTCCAGAAGAAGACAATGGCGAACAGCAGCCACGCCTCCAACGGAACGGTTTGCGTCACCGCAGCCCAGCCCACCAGCACTGGGATGGCTCCTGCTCCACCACCGATCACGATGTTGATCACGGTGTTACGCTTCAACACCATCGTGTACAGCACGACGTAGTAGACCGCACCCGCTAAGGCCAGCGCCGCCGCCAGCCAATTCACCATCACGCCCAGAATCAGCACCGACCACGCCACCAGCGCCAACCCGAACAGCAGCGCGTTGATCGGCGCGATGCGGCCAGATGGGATCGGGCGGCGCGCCGTCCGCGTCATCCGCCGATCCATATCACGGTCAACATATTGGTTTAGCGCGCTCGCGCCCGCAGCGGCCATGAAGCCACCGATGATCGTCGGGAGGATCACATGGGCAGGCGGCAGCCCATCCGCTGCAACCACCATCGCGGTCACTGTGGTAAAGACCAACAGCGTCACGATGGGGAGTTTCATCAATTGGCTGTATGCGCGCAGCGTGTGCACAATTAGATGGTTGCTTGGGAAGGTTGCTTCCATGTCACTTCACTTTGATGATTTTGCAATTTGAGATCGCCCACGTTGACGGCTTCAACGATGCACAAGGTGATCAACAGCGCCCAAGTCGCTGCGGCCATGCCCACATGCGCTGCGCCCCAGAACGAGCCAGCCACCGTCAGCACATACAATGCGCCTACGCCTGCCTGCGCCAGATAGAGCAAGAACGCCCCAACTGCGAGTTGGCGCGGCAGCCCGTCACGGTAGCGCCAGATCTGAACCACCATGAGCAGCAGCGAGACGCCCAACGCCAACACCGCGAAGCGATGGAACATGTGCACAAGGGCGAGCTGCCCCTGCCCTGTCGGAAAGATGGCCCCGTTGCACAGCGGCCAATCTGTGCAGGCGAGCGTCGCGCCGCTGCCCCGCACCAACGCGCCAGTCAGCACAATCACCAGCAAAAAGATGGCGTTGGCGTAGATCAACGTCGTCACTTGGTCACGCGCGCGTGGCACAGGGTTCACCCACGCCAACACCCACGAGGCGATGAGCGCCCCCAGCAGCAGCATACTTGTGCCGAGGTGGAGCGTGACGAACGTCGGTGGCAGATCGAACACCACGACGAACGCGCCTAATGCGCTCTGCACGATGAACAAGGCCGCCGCCAGCGCCACCATGTTCAAAACGACGCGATTGTTGCGGCGGTAGGCGCGCCACGCCGTCGCCAACATGGCAAGACCAAACACGCCAATCAACGCTGCGAACAAACGATGCAGCCACTCGATCCACGCTGTCACGTTGTCCAACGGGGGGAAGATCGTGCCGTTGCACAGCGGCCAATCGCTGCCGCACCCCAAACCGCTGTCCGTGACGCGCACCACCGCGCCAAAGACAATCAGCCCCAGCGTCAGCGCCACCGTTGAAAAGGCCCAGACGCGAAACGCCCCGCCATCTCGTTTAGAGGAGATCATGTGATTTAACACCTACAACACTAACGACTCAATTCACTATCAACCAAAGACCAGTACAGCCCTACGCGCTGCCTTCGCTCAACTGCGCTTTCGTCTCACCACCCGCAGGCAGCCCCTGCCCTTCGCCCTCCGCTGGGCGGTTCAAGATGGCCGGTGGATTGTTCGGCAGGTTGCGCGCATGGTTGGTCGCACGCCCCAAAAACCACATCACAAGCGTCAACGTGACCCCCGCCCCAACGAGGTTGATCAGCACGAACACCACCCAAAAGACAAGTTGGTTGGCCTGCTCGGGTGTCGCCATCATCGGGGATGCGTTCGGATCAGCAGTCTGCACAAGGAACGGCACGCTCGGCAGCAGCCCTGCGCTCCCTGCCCCGAACACCGTTAACAGAATCACAAACCCAGCCAAGATGCCCAGTTTTCTCACAGTTGCCTGCCTTTATCAACGTCGACTCGCCCACTAGTATAGCGGGTGTCCTCCCAAATTTCAGTATGCTTCTGGCGCAGCACAGCAAAGATTTACTTCAAGCGGCTCAGGATACAAGGCTGGGGTCGTCATAGTCGGTGAAGTCGGCGCCTTCTTGTGCGTCATCGTCGAGCGCATCCAATTCCTCGCCCGATTCGTGCTGTCGTTCCGCCGTCGGCAGCGGCATCTGCACAGTGAAGGACGTGCCCTCCTCAAGCTGGCTCTCGACGCTGATACTGCCACCGTGGCGTTCGACGATATCGCGCACAATCGCAAGGCCGAGACCGCTGCCGTCGCTTTTGCTCCCACGAACGCGATAGAACTTATCAAAGATGTGGCTGAGAGCCTCAGGCGGAATGCCCGGCCCTGAATCGGTGATGCGCAAGAAGATGGTGCGGTTGCCCTGCCATGTTTCGATGTAGATGTGACCATCTGGCTTGTTGTACTTGGCAGCATTCGAGAGCAAGTTGTAAAGCACATGCCGGAACCATCGCGGGTCACACACGAGCTGATGCGCCTCAATGCCGATGTCGATCTGTACGACAAGGTTGCGCTCCAAGATGAGGCTCTCGATGTATTGAAGCGCTTCTTGCAGCAGCGGACGTACCTCCACCGATTGCAGCTCCAACTGCTGCGACCCCATTTGGCTCAAAAGCATCATGTCATTAAGAGTGGTCAGCCCGCGCCCCACGTTGGCGTAGATGCGCTCCAGCCAGCGTTGTTGGGTGTCGTTCAGCTCACCGTTGTGTTCGAGCAGCTCCGCAAAACTCTTGATGCTGCCCAATGTGCCGCGCAGATCATGCGCGAACAGCGCGATCAAATCATTAGGGTTGTTCGCATCAAGCTTCATACCACGCCTTATACTGTAGGCCTTAGCAGCCGCGGCAGCACATCGAACGCATAGGCCACGCGCGTCCCATGCCATGTCAACAATGACCCATCGACCAGATGCACCCGCTGCGAGCGCGCCGCCGGCACATCTAACGCGAGGAACTGCGGCAGGTGCTCAGCGCTGAACGCGAACGGTTCATCCGGCAGCAAGATCACATCGGGCTGTGCCGCCTCCACTTCTTCCCACGTGACGCGCGGGTAGCGCGTGTCTCGCCCAACAACGCGCGCATCATCTGGCGGCAGCGCTGGGCCTGTTCCTAAATCCGCTGCGAGCGGGTACAGGCGCTCACGATCTGCAAAGACGTTCGTCCCACCGCACACCCGAATCACATCGTGAACGTATGTCTCACGGTTGATCGTCATCAGCGGGTCAAGCCAGATGGGGCAAAACACCTTCAGGGGGTTCGTGACCTCCAGCCGCAGCGCAATGGCGTTGAGCCAATCGTAAGTGTACTCGATCAACCGCACCCGTTCGACCATCGTCGTCACATCACATAAGTACATCAGGTTCCACATGATATTAAAAGATTCTAGCACCGTCTGTGGAAACGTCACCCAGACCGCCACACCCGCCGCTTGCAGCGCCTCGACATCTTCGCGGCGGTTCTCCTCGCGGTTGGCAATCACTAGGTCTGGTTGGAGCGCGATGATCTGATCCAGACGGGGGTTCTTCGTGCCACCTACCGAAGGGATAGCCTGTACGCTGTGCGGTGGGCGGACGCAGTAATCTGTGCGCCCTACCACCAGATGCCCCAGCGCCAGATCGAACAAGGTCTCGGTCATACTCGGGACGAGCGATACGATGCGGCGCGGCGGCGCATCAATCGGCAAGTCCTGCATCTGGGTGTAGTGCTTCGACTCAGTCATAATACCTGTATCAGTTGGCTGCGTTCTGGGCCGACGCTCAGCATGCGGATCGGCAGTTCTAGCAGCTCCGAAATACGAGCAACGTACTGCTGGGCCTCTTGCGGCAGGTCATCCCACACGCGAACACCCGTCAAATCGGCATCCCAACCCGGGAGCGTCTCATACACAGGAACCGCCCGCGCCAGCTGATACGTGGTGCTCGGTGGCAGAGTCACCCGTTGGCCATCAACTTCATACGCCACCGCCAGCTGCAGGGCCTCAAAGCCGCTCAACACGTCGAGCTTGGTCAGCGCCAGCTCCGTAAAGCCGTTCACCATAGCCGCATAGCGCAGCATCACCATATCGAGCCAGCCGCAGCGCCGCGCGCGCCCCGTGGTCGTGCCGTATTCATCCCAAAAATTTTCGCCCGTGCCGCGCAGGCGCGCACCGATCTCGTTCTGCTGCTCTGTCGGCATGGGGCCGCCGCCCACGCGCGTGCTGAAGGCTTTCGCCACGCCGATGACACGGTCGACGTGGGTCGGGCCAAACCCTAACCCAGTCAGCGCCCCGCCCGAAGTGGGCGAAGAACTCGTCACAAAGGGATACGTGCCATGATCCACATCAAGGAGCGTGCCCTGCGCGCCTTCGCTGACGACGCGCGCGCCCTCCCGCAGCCGCTGGGCAAGATAGGCCGTCGTGTCTTGGATGAATGGGCGCAGTCGGTCAGCCGCTGTCACATACGCCTGCACCGCGGCTGGGATATCCACCAGCTCTGCGTTCATCTGCGCGAGCTGCGCGTTGGAACGCTCAAGCGCCGCAGTCATCGTGTCGCCAAACACTTCAACGTCCAACAGATCACCCATACGGATACCGGTGCGGCCTGTTTTGTCAAAGTAGGCTGGGCCGATGCCGCGCAGCGTCGTTCCGATGGCCCCAGCGCCAAGCTGCGCCTCGCGTGCTTTGTCTAGCGCAATGTGCCCGGGTGTGATGACGTGCGCCCGCGTGCTAATCCGCAGTGACTCTGGCGTGACGCGGATCCCCTCACTCGCCAAATAATCCATTTCTTTGACGAGGTTCACGGGGTTGATCACCATCCCGTTGCCCATGATCGACACCACCGACGGGTGCAGCACCCCTGAGGGGATCAAATGGAGCTTGTAGACCTTCTGACCAACCGCAACCGTATGACCGGCATTATCGCCACCGCTGTAGCGAGCGACCACATGGGCATCACCCGCCAGCCAATCGACAAAGCGGCCTTTGCCCTCATCACCCCACTGCGCCCCAATTAAGATCGTGACTGGCATTCAGCTTTCCTTACTGTGAATATTGACGACCGAGGGAAATTTGAACCTTCCCCTGCCCCCACACTTCAACGGAGCCATCACCCCCTAATACCAACGCCGACCCTTCGCCAATCGAAATGCCTATACCATCATCGTAGGCCTGAAGCAGTTGATGAATCATCGTGTTGTCGCTGTCCGATGATACTGGCTCCACGAACACGTTCTCAAGCCAGCCGAGTCCGTTGATCACGTCGCCGCTATCTGTGAGTGTCCAGCGTCCAAACGCATTCATGGCGAGTCCCTCAATGAGTAAGACGGCCCCGCGTTCATACAAGCGCCGCAGTGATTCCACCACATCCGCATCAAGAGTCGCCAATACTGCGTCGAGCGAAGTTCCCGTCTCAAGCACGAGCATCGTCGCGTGTTCAAGCTGCTGCTCAAGCACAGCGCCGCGATCCACATGAAAGTCTACCAAGTAACCGGCCAGTGCGCCGAGATCTTCCATGTCGTCCATCAGCGCGTCGCCGCGGTCATCAGCGAACGAGACATAGACAACGACCCCATCGGCATCTGCACGCGCCAACGCCTGCGACCGAACCTCGCTGTCAGGCGCAGGCGTTGCGAGGATCAACCATCCGGTTCCCGGTATCCAGCGAAGTGGCCCCTGCTGGTTCATGCTTCATCCATTACATAATGAGCCACTGCTGCTGCCAACAAGCCCGCGCTTAATGGCAAGGCTGCCTCATCAAAATCAAACCGTGGGTGATGATGCGGGTAGTTCAGGCCGCGCTCCGGGTTAGCCGAGCCGACGAAGAAAAACATCCCGGGAATATCGCTCATGAATTCGCCCACATCCTCTGACCCCATCGTGCGGTAGTTGTGGAAGTGTTCCGGTGAAACCCCCAACGATTCAAACACATGACGGATCGGAGCGGCCACCTCGTCAGCGTTGGCCACCGGCTCAGTCGTCCGTTTGATCTGAATCTGCGCGGTGCAGTTCATCGCCGCGCATACGCCTTCCACGATCTCGCGCATCCGCTGTTGGATAGTCTCGGCCACGCTGTGCTTGAAGAAACGGAACGTGCCCCCCATCACCGCCGTCTGAGGGATGATGTTGTTGGCTGTGCCAGTGTGCAGCCGCGTCACCGAGAGAACAGCCGTATCGAGGGGGTCGAGCGTGCGCGCAACAATCGTCTGAAAGCCGAGGATGATCTGCGCGGCGCACACCACCGGGTCAATCGCCATGTGCGGCGCTGCCCCATGGCCGCCCTTGCCCGTGATCGTGATCTCAAAATCACCTGACCCTGCCATGACCGGCCCGCTGGCTACGCCTAGCTCGCCCACTGGCATATCGTTCCACAGGTGCAGCCCGAGCGACACATCCGGACGAGGGTCTTGCAGCACGCCGTCCGCCTTCATGGCGCGCGCCCCGCTGCCGATCTCCTCCGCAGGTTGAAAGACGAACTTGATCCGCCCTTTCATTTGATCACGATGCGCGGCGAACATGCGCGCCACGCCAAGCACCACTGCCGTATGCCCATCATGACCGCAAGCGTGCATCACCCCGGGTGTCTGGCTGGCGTACTCTGTGGTGATCTCGGTCGAAATGGGCAGGGCATCCATGTCTGCGCGCACCAGCACGGTCGGGCCGTTAGCAGCACCTTCTAACACCGCCACCACGCCGGTCTGGCCAACGCCGGTTTGCACTTCCATTCCCAGCGCTTGCAGCTCCTCCGCCACAATGCGCGCCGTGCGTGTCTCTTTAAACGCCAGTTCTGGGTGTTGGTGAAAGTCGCGCCGCCACCGCACGATGTCATCGGCGAGGTTGTTCGCTTGCTGCAGCCAATCAATCTTCGACATACTTACCTTCCTTCAAACAGGCGGTGGATTGAACGCCTCATCGTAATTGTATCACCTTGAACTGCTCGACATAACGCGGAAATTCTGTCGGGCTGGCGTCGTCCAGCGCACGTTCCCGCACCCGCTGCGCCATCGCTTCCATATCGGCAATCTGACTTTTATGCTCGTGCAGCGCCCTGATTTTGGTCTCAATCGTGTCGGTCACATCGACGCGGATTGTCGGGTCAACAGCCCCTGCCACGTACACCGTCAGCACCTTGTGAGGCATCAAACCTTCGTCGCGCTCCATCTCGGGAAAGTTGAGGCGGTCACGCGCTGTCGGATAGATCGCCTCTAGCGTGGCAGCGCCAATCGCGCGGTGGTCGGGGTGGTTGACGCCGAACGTGCCATAGAACCACGTGCGCGGATCCAGCGTAATCACCAGATCAGGCCGTTTGTGCCGCAGCAAGCGCGTGATGTCGCGGCGCAGCTCCAGCGTCGGGAACAGCTCCCCATCGGGGTATCTCAGAAAGATCACATCGTGGATGCCCAAGACCGCGTTGCAAGCTCGCTCCTCAGCCTCACGAATGCCGATCAACCGTTCGGATGTCATTTCAGGGTCGCTGCTGCCTTTATCGCCGCTGGTGGCCACCACCACCGTGACTTCGCTGCCGCTGCACGCGAACTTAGCGAGGGTCGCCCCACAGAAAAACGCAGCATCATCAGGGTGGGCGAACACCCCCATCACGCGCTTTGGAATGTCTGCTGCCATCACAACAACTCTCCCAACAAAAAGGCGCACAAGGCGCCTTACTTACTCTTCGTCGTCGTCCGCGTCTTGTGGCGCGCTCCGACGCGGAGGCTGTTTATCCGCCCGCCGCTGCCCCTTGGGCTTGCCACAGTCACAGTCGCCGTCACCGTGTTTATCGCACGGCTCAGAGGCTTTTTTGGCCAGCGCCTTCAGCTCATCCAGCGGCACTAAATCCTCACGCGCGACGATCTTCACCCCCTGCTCCTCGATGAACACGCTCACCATGTCCTTCAAGGGGAACACGTCCACTACGCGCCCTTCACCAAAGGGCGTGCCCACCCGCTTGTTGCGCTTCGGAAGGTGCTTGCGCGCCTCGACATACTGCTCGTATTCATACACGAGACAGCAGCGCAGCCGCCCACACATCCCTGTAATCTCACTCGGATTGAGCGAGATGCCCTGTGCCTTTGCCATCTTGATCGACACTGGGCTGAAGTCGGTTAGGAAGGTGCTGCAGCAGCGTTCAATGCCACAGGCGCCAAACCCGCCCAGCAGCTTCGCCACGTCACGCGGCCCAATCTGACGGAAGTCCACCTTAGCAGGGAACATCCGTCCTACCTCGCGCTGAAGCCGGCTAATGTCTACCTTGTCCTCGGTGCTGTAAAGAAAGGTCAGCGTCGTGCCCTCATAGTTGTAGAGCGCCCCCACGAACTTGACAGAATCAAACCCGCCCATCGCATCGGCGCGTTCCTGACAGATGAGCAGCGCTTCAGGCTGCTTTGACTCCCACTCTTGACGCAGCGCCAAGTCACGCGGGGTGGCTGGGCGCAGGATGGCGCGGTACTCCATCGCTGGGTCACGCTCCGCAAAACCCATCACTTGCCCCATCTGTCGCCCACGCGCCGTCTCGACGATCACATAATCGCCCGCCGAGACCTGATGCTCGCCCACATCGAAATGATACAACTTGCCTACTTTGGTAAAACGAACACCCGCGACGCGCTCTGCAAGCGCGGCGGATGGAGTCATTGGATCGGTCATACCGTGGTTACCCCATCTTCAACACTATGCCATCAAGGGGCACGAAGGAACTGTAACGTATCCAAAATGCAAATGCAATATTCGTTCATGGGTGGCCTTTTGCTATAATCAAGGCCATCACACACACAAGGGGATTGTCGATGGCGAACCTCGTCATGAAGTTCGGCGGCACATCCGTTGGCACACCGCCTGCCCTTTCGCAGGTCATCAGTATTGTGTTACACGAACACAAACGGTGGGATCATCTGATTCTGGTTGCGTCTGCGCTAGATGGGGTCACCGATAGCCTGCTGGAAGCTGCTTACCTTGCGCAAGCGGCCAACCATCGGGGTTACCGCCGCCTTGCCGCTACCCTCCGCACGCGCCATATCTCCCTCGTTGAACAATTGCCTCTCGGCCAAGCTGAGAGCAGCGCCCTGCAAGCCGATATTGATCAACTCCTGCTGGAGATGATCGAGACCTGCCAAGCGCTTGCCAACACCCAAAGCGAAACCCTATCGCCCGCTGTCAGCGACAGCATCTGCAGCGTCGGGGAGCGCCTCGCCGCGCGCATCATCGCCAGCTTGCTGCGCCAGAACGACCTACGCAGCGTTGCCCTCGATGGGACGGATATCCTCGTCACCAACGACGTGCACGGTAATGCCACACCGCTGCTGCCAGAGACGCGCCAGCGCATCCAACAAACGCTCATCCCGATGCTGAAGCGCGGCATCATCCCTGTGGTCACAGGCTACATCGGAGCCACTGAGAAAGGCGCTACGACGACTATTGGGCGCGGTGGCAGCGATTACACCGCCTCCATCCTCGCCATCAGCACCGGCGCTCAAGAAGTGTGGATCTGGTCAGGCGTGGACGGCATGATGAGCGCCGACCCGCGTGAAATCCCAGAGGCACGGGTGATCGCTGAGATGTCTTACAACGAGGTCGCAGAGCTGGCCTACTTCGGGGCGCGCATCCTGCACGCGCGCATGATTGCCCCCCTGCGCGAACACAACATCCCGCTCATCGTGCGCAACGTCTACAAACCCCAGCTCAGCGGCACCCGCATCCACGCCAATGGAGCCTCGGCCACGCCGCACATCAAGGCGGTGACTTTGATCCAAGGCATAGGCTTGTTTGCCGATTGCAGCGGCTCGCTGGCGCGTGTCACTCAGGTCGTAGACGACACGTTGTTCGAGACCGTCGGCACACACGCCGATGTGATGATCGCTTCACAGTCCTCGGCGCGGTCGTTTTTGTGTTTTGTGGTTCCAACGAGCGTCGGCAGTGATGCTATTGACACGATCCGCGCTGCGCTGCACACCAAGCTGAGAGCAGCCGATGACACCGCTGTTTGGCAAGTGCGCCCAGTCGCGTTGATCACTGCCATCGGTGAGCAGATCGACTCGTCGACCACGTTGATCGCCAGCGTCATGAACGCCCTGTCGGGGCTGCGTATCCTCGGGACAGCCCTCGGGCCGTCGCACTGCACCTTGTCGGTTATCGTTGAGGTTCATGACGCTGAAGTGACGCTCCAGCGCTTGCACCACCTCACGCTCACAGCCGTGTAAGGTAGTGCTCAAGCTCCCACGGGGTCACTTGTCGATTGTAGGCATCCACTTCTTGTTGTTTGGCGCTCACATAGCGATCGCTAATGTAGGGGCCGAGCGCGGCTTGAACAACATCATCCGCTGTCAACGCTTGCAGCGCCTCGCCAAGCGATGACGGGAGCACCTCGGTCTGGCGAAGCCGTCCACGGTTGCGCGCCAGCAGCGTCTCCTCGAGCGCCTCGGGCAGCGGCAGGCGCTGGCGAATGCCATCTAGCCCCGTCATTAGCATCACCGCTTTCGCCAAGTAGGGGTTGGCCGCTGGGTCAGGGCAGCGCAGCTCCAGCCGCGTGTGGGATTCTTTGCCGGGCGCGGTGCTGGGCACGCGGATCAACGCGCCGCGGTTGATGTGCGCCCATGTGACGTACACCGGCGCTTCAAAGCTCATGCCTAAGCGTTTGTAGCTGTTCACCAGTGGGGCTAGCACCGCCGTCATGGCGCGTGCGTGCGCCAACTGCCCTGCGAGGAAATAGCAGGCCGTCTCGGAGAGGCCGTACTCGTGACTGACATCCATGAACAAGTTGTGGCCGGTAGCGCAGTCGTGCAGGCTCTGGTGGGTGTGCATCCCGCTCCCGGGCATGTCGGCCATCGGGCGCGGCATGAACGTACACACCATCCCGTGGCGCTGGGCAATCGTGCGGGCTGTGATGCGCGCCGTCAGGATATGATCCGCCGACACCAGCGCGTGATTGTACTGGAAGTCGATCTCGTGCTGACCATAGCCGATTTCGCTGTGCGTGCTGTCCACACCGATCCCCATCTCGGTGAGGGCGCTGATAATCTGCCGCAGGACGGTCATCGCGTGGTCATCGGCCACGTCAAAATAGCCAGAGCGATCCACCGGCGTGTTGAGGATCGGACGACCCTGTTCATCTTGGCGGAACAGGAAAAACTCCAGCTCCATGCCAGTTTTGAACACAAAGTTCATCTCCTCGGCGGCTTTTAACGCTCGGATCAAAGCATAGCGCGGGTCGCCGATGAAGGGTTCACCGCTTGGCGTGGTGACGGAGCAGATGATGCGGGCGGTCTTGTGGTCACCGCTCGTCCACGGCAGAATGGCATACGTCGCCAGATCAGGGCGCAGCACCATGTCACTCTCGGCCACACGGGCGAAGCCCTCCAGCGAGGAACCGTCGAAATGCACGCCGTTGTCGAGGATGTTCTCCAACTCGCTGATCGGGGCCAGCACGCTCTTGACGCTGCCCATAATGTCGCAGAACCACAGCGAGATGAAGCGCACCTGCTCACTTTGGGACTGCTGGATGACATCTTGTTTGCTCATCGACACATAATGCCGATTCAAATCTAATTTCATCATAGCCCCCATGCTATCGTGAAACGTCCAGACACCCCATAGGCGAGGTCACCAAAATAATGGTACGCTCTATTGGCCAGACGTGCCAAGCGTGCCCGTCAAGATGCCGAGATGCCCCAGCAAGGCCTGCACCCCCAAGAGGTAGCTGCGCCAACCGAAGCCTGCCACCACCCCCACACACACCGGCGCGATCATCGACTGGTGGCGGAACGCCTCCCGCGCGTGGACGTTTGACAGGTGCACCTCCACCGTCGGGAGCTTGACCGCGCTGATCGCGTCGCGCAGCGCAATGCTCGTATGCGTATACGCGCCGGCGTTGATGACCACCCCTGCGGCCCATGCCCGCGCATCGTGCAGCGCATCCACCAGCGCGCCCTCATGGTTGCTCTGCACAGCCCGTACCCCCACATCGTAGCTGGAAGCCAAACGCGCACACGCGGCGTTGATGTCGGCCAGCGTCGTCGTCCCGTACACCTCAGGCTCACGTGTGCCCAGCAGGTTCAAGTTGGGGCCGTGCAGCAGCAGCAGTTCACCCTTCATCGATGCACACCTCCTTCAACACCGCCAACACATCCTCGACAGGCACATCCGTCACAATCGTCGGCTCACACAGGCCTCTGAGCAGCACAAAGCGCGATGCGCCCGCCTGCCACTTTTTGTCGGTGGCCATGGCGGCGATCAACGCCTGTGGGTCAAGCGGCCCCATGCGCGTCGGCAGCCCAACGCTGCGCAAAACGCCTTCAACCTGCATCACGAGGGATTCATCGATCATCCCGAGGCGCAGCGAGAGCCGCAGCGCCGCCACCAGCCCGGCCGCCACCGCGAACCCATGCAGCCATCGATACTGCGTGACCTGCTCAATCGCATGGCCGAACGTGTGGCCGAGGTTGAGGAAGGCGCGGATGCCATGCTCAAACGGGTCTTGCTGCACAATGTCCACCTTGACGCGCACCGCGCGCCCGATTAGCTCTGCGGCGCGTTCCGGCGTGTGCAGCGCAGGGTTGAGCAGTTCCGCATCCGCTAGCAGCCCGTGCTTGATGACCTCCGCCATCCCCGCGCGCCACTCCACCGACGGCAGTGTGGTCAGCACAATTGGGTCAATCAGCACGAGGGTGGGCTGCTTGAACGCTCCCACGAGG
>JBDNCV010000043.1:0-26947 GCA_046719465.1 Anaerolinea sp. | reverse complement strand
ATGAGGGTATGGCGAGATCGCCTCGTGAAGCGCCACCCCTGACTGTAAGCGGTGGAGGGCTTCTGGTAAACTGAAATGCATTTAGGCTATGCTAGGACGATGAACACATGTCGAATAAACCTGAAGCACGCATTGCTGAACGCGCCAAAGAGCGCGCCGAGGAACGCAAACGCCAGCAGCGGCGGCGGCGCACGATCACCGCGATTGTCGCGCTTGCTGCGACGGGGGTGATTTTCTTAGCGTTGTACCTTGTGGCAAATGCGCCGTCGGAGGCGCCTATTCCAGAGGGGGCACTCTCGCGTTATGAGGGGCTAGTGGTGGGGACGAATGATGACGGCTTCCCGATGCTGGGGCGGCGCAATGCCCGCGTGAACGTGGTGGCCTACGCTGCGTTTACTGAGCCACAGGGCTACGAATTCTACCGTGACATCTTCCCGGCGCTGCTGGAACGTGTGCGCGCCGACGAAATTTCATTCGCGTTTGCGCCGGTAGGGGTTGGGGTTGGGCGCAACCCCGAGGGGGCAGCGCGCGCGGCCCTCTGCGCTGGCGAGCAGGGGCGCTTCTGGCCTGCTTTTGATACGTTCTTCACTTGGTCAAACGAATTCGGGACGAGCGCGTTTAACACCAACCGGCTGCGCGAGGGGGTCGAGGCGTTGGGGGTGCAAGCTGGGCCGTTCAACGATTGCTTTGGTCAAGGCCGCATCGGGGATCTATTGGTGATTGCGCGTCAATCGCTCACGGCTCCGGTCACGGTGCGCGTGAATGGCGCGCCGGTTGACGTCAATCTCGACGCGATTAACGAGGCGATTGATGCCTTCGGCCCGTTCACGCCAAGCGGCGCTGCCGCGCCCGAGGCAACCCCCGAAGCCACACCGGAAGCCACACCCGAAGCCACACCAGAAGCAGCGTCGGAGGTCACGCCGGAACCAACTCCCGAGGCGACCCCAGAGGTGACCCCCGAAGCTGAGACAACGCCAGATGCGGCCGAGACTACGCCCGAAGCGACAGCTGAGGGCAGCTAGCATCACGCTAAATCAAACGACGGCCCGCCCCTGCGCGGGCTGTTTTATTCGGTGCGGGCGCGCATCGGGCCGATGCGTTCGCCGCCCATCAAGTGCATGTGAATGTGAAACACCTCTTGGCCGCCGTCGCTGTTGCAGTTCGTGATGAGGCGATAGCCACTTTCGGCGATGTTGAACTCACGGGCAATGCGCGCGGCCACCGTGAACATGCGCCCCAGCGCTGGCTCGTCGTCCTCAGTCACGTCGTTGACGGTGGGGATCTCCTTCTTGGGCACGATAAGGATGTGAACGGGGGCGATTGGGTTGATGTCGTGGAAGGCGATCACAAGGTCATCTTCGTAGACGATCTTGGAGGGGATTTCACGGTTGATGATCTTGGTGAAGACGCTGGCCATGTTATTCTCCTTTGAAGTGGGGAGCGCGTTTTTCGATGAAAGCTTGAACCCCTTCGTGAAAGTCGTGCGTGGTGAACAGATAGGCTTGCACTTGCGCCTCGTAGTCGAGCGCCTCTTCGAGCGTCCGCTCTGCGGCGCGGTAGATGGCGCGTTTCGTGCGGCCAATGGCAAGGGTGGGCAGCGCTGCCAACCGCGCTGCGAGCGCTTCAGCCTCCTGCATGAACGTCTCAGCGGGCGCAACGCGGTTCACAATGTTGAGGCGCAGCGCTTCTTCGGCGCTCACGCGATGCTGTGCGTCAGCGAGCAATGCCAGCTCTAGCGCTTTGCCTGCACCCACCAACCGCTGAAGCAGCAGCGTGCCGCCTCCGTCGGGGATGATGCCGACGTTGACGAAAGACGCGAACACGAAGCTGGCCTCGGCGCTGGCGATGCGAAGGTCGGTGGCCAGCGCAAGCGATGCGCCTGCGCCAGCCGCCACCCCGTTGATCGCGCCGATGATCGGCTTCTCAAGGCGGCGCATGGCGAGGATCATCTGGTTGAGGCCTTCGCGCAGCAAATCAGCTTTGTAGCCCGGCCCGCTGATGGCAGGCCCCAGCTCTGCAAGGTCTTGGCCGCTGCAAAAGCCCTTGCCCGCCCCTGTGAGGATGACTGCTCTCACGGCGCGGTCGCGTTCGATAGCGCGCATGGCCTGCGCCAGCTCGCGGTACATCACGGTGGTGAGGGCGTTGCGCATGTCGGGGCGGTTGAGCGTGATGGTTGCCACACTTTCGTTGACCGTGTACTGGATCGTCTCGTATGACATGGCGCAGGCTCCTTGCAGAAGAGGTATTTTCACACCAAGTATAGCGCTACATCACCATCCCACCATCAACCACCAAAACTTGGCCTGTGATGTACGCTGCGTCGTCGCTGGCGAGGAATGCGACCGCTTTGGCAACATCCTCGGGGGAACCTTGCCGCCCGAGCGGAATGGCTTCAATGGCTTTTTTCATGATGTCGTCGCTGAGTGCGGCGGTCATGTCGCTGGCGATGAAGCCGGGCGCGACGGCGTTCACAGTGACCCCGCGTGAGGCGATCTCTTTGGCCAGTGCCTTCGTCAGGCCGATCATGCCGGCTTTGCTGGCGGCGTAGTTGGTTTGGCCACCGTTGCCTGCAATCCCAACGACGCTGGTGATGTTGATGATGCGCCCGCTGCGCTGCTTCATCATGCTGCGGCTTGCCACCTTGCTGCACAGCCACGCGCTGCGCAAGTTGGTGTCGATCACGGCGTCAAAATCTTCAGGCTTGAGCATCATAATCACGTTGTCGCGTGTGATGCCCGCGTTGTTGACGAGAATATCCACCTTGCCGAAGGCGTCCGTGACGGCCTTGAACAGCGTGTTCACCTGCTCAGGGTCGCTGACGTCGGCTTGCACCGCCAGCGCATCGCTCCCCGCTGCTTTAATCGCTGTGACGACCTCGTCCGCGGCGGCAGCGCTGGCGTGGTAGTTCACCGCGACCTTTGCGCCTTGAGCGCCTAGTTCCAGCGCAATGGCGCGGCCAATCCCGCGGCTTCCGCCGGTCACAATGGCCACTTTTCCATCAAACTTGCCCATGCTGTCTCGTCCTTTGTGGTGGTTGTACTGGATGTGATAACCCGTGCGCCATCACTGAGCTACGGGCCAGCGCCGCCGACCCAGCCGAGGAAGACGATCTGGCCGCGCAGGTCAGCCGTGAGGTTGACTGCGTCAAACCCGCTGGGCGATGCGCTGTAGAGATCGACGCGGCCATCCACGCGCGGGTTAACGCCTGTGAAGGCGATAAATCGCCCGTTGGGGGCGTACTGCGGGTTGCACATGCTGGGCGGTGGGTTGCCGCGCGCGATGAAGTCGAAGTTGGTATCCACGACCCGCACGCCATACGGGCATACGCCGCCCACACCGCCAATCGCCAAGCGTGTGCCATCGGGTGACCACGCCGCGCTCATGCCAAAGCGCGGGAACACGAGGTCATCGCGCCGCTCGCGGATGATCGTCCCGTTGACCGTCATCATCACAAGGTCGGTAGTGGTTGTCGTCGCACGCTGGAAGAAGACGAGGCTGCCGTCGCGCGTCCACGCATCGGCAAGGTAGAGGCTGTCCTCATCACCTGCGGCCACTACACGACGCGGGATGAAGCGGTCAACGTCAGCAAGGTAGAGCTGGCGCTGCGGGTTGAGCAGGTCGAGCTGATCCCCGCCAGCGATCACGAATTGGCGATTGTTGATCCAGCGCACCGGCTCCGTCGTGTAGACATCGCCCACTTGGTTGAGCTGCCCACGCACGAGGTCATAGACGAACACCGTGCCACCTTCAGGCTGGGGGACGGTAAGCGCGTCGCAGGCGTCCGGCTCTCCGGGCGTCCATGTGGGGCAGGTCAAGCGGTCAGAAACAAACGCGATGTACTGACCGTTGGGTGACCACGCTGGGTAAAAATCATACGCGCCGCTGTTTGAGAGGTTGGTGCGCCCGCTGCCTTGGCTGTCGTAGAGGAAGATATCCAGCGCGTAGCCCGTGTCGAGGGTGACAGCGATCTGTGACGCATCCGGTGACCACGCTGGCAAGCTGTTGATCCCACGTTGAGCGAGGGTGGGCATGGCAGCGATCCTGCCGCCCAAACCAATGCGCAAGTTCAAGATGTAGAGACCATCTAGGCGCATATAGGCCAACCCTAGCCCATTCGGCGCTGGAAAAATCTGGCTGCCCGTGCTGGAGTCTAAGGTGATGATGGGGGTGCGGCTGTTGGGCTGGCCGGGCGCAACGTAATAGACGACAAGCTGATTGTTCTCTGGGCGAGGCGTCGAGAGATTCGTGATGGTGGAACGGTCGTTGCTGTTGGCGAACACGATCAACGGCGTGGCGATATCTGTGCGTAGGTTGGCGGGCACATCCACACGCTGCCAGTTATCAAAGGTGAAGCCAACGGTTGGCTGCGGCGTGATGGACGGGGTGGGGGTAACGGTCGGCGTCCATGTAGCCGTGGGGGTAAGCGTCGCTGTCGGTGTAAGGGTGGCGGTGGGCGTCAGCGTAGCAGTAGGTGTCACCGTGGGCGACGCGGTGGTGGTCGCGGTTGGGGTGATCGTGGCCGTAGCGGTGGGCGTAGCGGTTGGCTCAGCAGCAGGGCTGCATGCCGAGGCCGCTGCGATGATGGCCATGAGAACTGCCCAATAAAGGCGACGTTTTGACATAATCCCTGTCCCGATTCGGTTGCAGTTGTTGGGCGCGGCGTTCTAGACCTGCTCTAGCGCTGTTCGCTTGAGCACATAGTAGGATCCGCGCTTCTGCCCCATTTTCATGAGGATATCCTTCTTGACAAGGTCTACCAGATCGCGGCGGATCGTTTCGCTGTGGATTTCAGGGAACTGTGCCTGCAAATCGCTGTTGGTAAGCCGTCCCGAGGCGCTCTCCAGCAGCAGCGTCAGCGCGCGCTCTTGTCGCGGGTTGAGGTCGTGGCCGGTGATTAACTCGGCGAGGGAGGCGCGCGGCGCGGCCTCCGCGGTGGCGTCTTCCCGCGCGTTGTAGAGCACGACTTGGAACCCACCTGCGCGCTCGATGAACTCCGGCGCGCGCAGGCGCTGGGCTTGCATCAGCTCCATGACGCGATCCACGCCGTAGCCCAGCCGCTCGATGTACAGCATATCTGATAAGACTTGCACGATGATCGGGTTGCGGCTGAAACGCTCGTCTTTGAGGTTCTCCAGCGTCATGTACCCCGGGAGGCCGCCCGGGCTGTGCACCTCGAAGCGGTTGGCGAACACCAACACACGGATGTAATCGCCCTCAATGCTGTAGTCACGATGCGCCAGCGCATTGATGATCAGCTCGCGGGCCGCCTCCATCGGGTACTCATACTGTTCCGCGCGCGCCATCGTCTCACCGAGGCGGACATCGCGCCGCAGGTGCGTGTGCAAGAACGATTCGACGTGGCGAATTTGGTCGATCAGCGTGCCGGTGATGTCTTGGCGGGTGTGAGTGTCGGTCATGACGACACCGTCAAAGCGCACCGCCGAGATCGTGGCGCTGCGGACGAAGCGCTGCGGGTCTTTCCCAAACAGCAGAATGCCCGCGTAGGTTGGGCGCAGCGTGCCGCCTGTATCCACCAAGCAGCCCCGCTGCACCATGAGCGCTTCGGCGCTGGCTGCGCTGTACCCCGGGAGGCGGGCGGCGTATTCGTTGATCTTCTGCCAGTCAAGGTCGCTGCGGTTTGCGCCTTCGGCAGGGGTGCTCTCAAAGGACAGCGCCCCGCGCAGCATCATCAAACGGCGCAGCTCGCGGCTGGCCAAGCTGGAAATGCGCGAGGTGTGATACACCACATAGCGCCCCGCGCTGGTGGCGTAGACGTGCGGCATGCCCGCGGGGACGTGGACGACGACCTTACTATCGACGACACGCGGCAGCGGCAAGATGAGCGGCGGATCAAGCGCGAGGGCGGCTTCCAACACGCGATCAACAACGGTTTCGCCCTCGTTGGCTGCATTCAACTGAATGTGCAGCACGCCCCCTTGATGGTTAGCAAACCCTGCGAGTGCTTCCTCGATCTCGGTAATAGACGCTTGCGCCTCCAGCGTATAGGGCGCTAGCTCTGGGGTGGTGGTTGGGGTGGTCATTGCGCTTAACTTTCGTCGTCTGCTTCGCGCTCTGCCGCTTGCAGATCACGCTGGCGTTGTTCAGGCGCGGAGTGCAGCATGATCTCCATCACCTCGTCCATGTGCTTCACGAAGGTGATGTTCACGTCGCGCAGGGCAGACCTCGGTATATCGACTAGGTCTTTGCTATTATCCGCTGGGAGGATGATATTGGCAATTTTGCGGCGGCGCGCGGCCAGCACCTTCTCTTTAATGCCCCCCACGGGCAGCACATAGCCCCGCAGCGTGATCTCGCCGGTCATGGCGTAGTCAGCGCGCACTTTCTGTTCGGTGAATGCGCTGATGATGCCGGTGGCCAGCGCAATCCCTGCCGAGGGGCCGTCTTTGGGCACGCCCCCCTCAGGCAAGTGAATGTGGACGTCGTAGTTTTCGAAGTCGTCTACGGGCACGTCGAGGTCGATAGCTTTGGAGCGCATGAACGAGAGCGCCGTTTGAGCCGATTCTTGCAGCACGTCGCCGAGCTGACCCGTGAGCGTGAGCGTGCCCTTGCCGGGCAGCAGTGTCACCTCGATGATCTGCGTGTCGCCCCCGCTGGGAGACCACACCAGCCCCGTCACCAGCCCGATGCTGTCCTCACGGTTGACGCGCGACTCGATTATGTAAGGCGCGCCGAGGTACTTCTCGACGAGGCGGGGCGTGATGCGGCGCGGGTAGGGGCGCTTGGCGGCCACCAACCGCGCCAGCTTGCGGCAGATGTTGGCGATCTCGCGCTCAAGGCCGCGCACCCCTGCCTCCAGCGTGTACTGCCGGATGAGCAGTTGGATCGCGTCGGTCTGGAAGGTGATCTTGCGCCGCGCCAGCCCGTGCGCGTTGAGCGCTTTCGGGATGAGGAAGCGGCGAGCGATCTCGACCTTTTCTTCCTCGGTGTAGGGGCGGAACTCGATCACCTCCATGCGATCTTCGAGCGCGGCGGGCAGTGGGTCGAGATCGTTGGCGGTGGCGATGAAGAGCACCTGCGACAGATCGTAGGGCACTTCGAGATAGTGATCAGAGAAGGCGGTGTTCTGCTCAGGGTCGAGCACTTCAAGCAGCGCGGCGGCTGGGTCACCGCGATAGTCCTCGCTCATCTTGTCGATCTCATCGAGCAGCAGCACGGGGTTGACCGTTCCGGCTTGCTTCATCGTCTCGATGATGCGGCCCGGCAGCGCGCCAACGTAGGTGCGGCGATGCCCGCGTATCTCGGCTTCGTCACGCACGCCGCCCAAGCTAACGCGCACAAACTCGCGCCCCAGCGCTTTGGCGATGGTTTTGCCGAGCGAGGTCTTGCCCACGCCGGGCGGCCCCACAAAGCAGAGGATGGGCGTGCGCATCTTCTTGCCGGCCAGCTTGCGCACGGCGATATGCTCCAGCACGCGCTCTTTGACCTTCGGCAGGCCGTAGTGTGCCTGTTCCAGCACCTTTTCCGCGTGGCGCAGGTTGAGGTTGTCGCGGCTGGCCTTGCTCCACGGCACATCGATCAGCCATTGAATGTAGGTGCGGATGACGCCAGCTTCGGGCGACATGTAAGGCATCTGCTGGAGGCGGCTTAGCTCGGTCAGGGCGCGCGCTTCGATCCCCGGGGGCATGCCTGCTGCTTGGATGTTGGCGCGCAGCTGGATTATTTCGGCGGCGAAGGGATCAGACTCGCCGAGTTCGCCTTGGATGATGCGCAGCTGCTCACGCAGGTAGGCCTCGCGCTGATTGTTGGACATGTCGCTCTGAACGCGCGTGTTGAGTTCGTTGTGGGCTTCGAGCGTTGTCAAGCGGTTCACCAGCTCGCGCAGCAGCAGGGCGATCCGCTGGTCGACTTCAAGCGTATTCAGCAGGGTGATCTGCTGCGCGGCAGGCAGGTCGAGCGTCGCTGCAATCATGTCCGTCAGCGCGGAGGCATCGTCCGTCTCGATGATCATCTCAGCGGCGCTGGTGGGGATGTTTTCATCCAGCAGCACCATCTGACGGTAGAGGGCGACCAGCTCGCGCAGTTTGCCTTTGACGATGGGCAGCTCAGCTACTTCGCGCGTATGGGCGGTAGCGTCGTCGTTGATCTGGGTAAGCTGCACACGGCGCAGCACGCGCAGCAGCAAGTAGCTGTCTGGGCTGCCGCGATGCAGCTTCATCACTTGGGCTTCAACGGCGATGCTCTGCGGTTGTATGGACTCAGCGTGGGCGATAATGAGCCGGTCATGCGGGCGAAGCTGCGCCATGAGCGGCGCGTGGTGAGCGTTGTTCAGCCGCAGAGTGACAATCTGATGGGGCAGCAGAACACGGTCAGTTACCGTGAGGATGGGTAGTTTATCCACCTTCAGCTTGCTGGGTCGTTCCAGCCGCTGACGGGGCTTATTGCTCGGCTTCGTCAAGGAAGCTCCTCAATCGTTGTTCAATCATGGTTTGATCTGCGCTGTTAGTGTAGAGCATCCGCTGGTGATGTACAGTGCGATTTATTGAGGAAAGGTTGCCTCTTTGAACCTGTGGGGCGATCCGATACACTGACGACGGCACAACAAGGCTGCAAGGTACGGAGTCGGTTATGAAACTATCCATCGGGCTGACGCTGCTGGCCGCTTTGGTCGGGTTTGGGCTGGTCGCGGCTGTGGGGCGCTTCTTGCTTGTGCCCACTGGTGAGACTATCGTCGCGGCAGAGTTCGCTCATGCACGCATCACCCCCAACGCTGATGGTGAGGACGATATCACGACGTTTCGCTATGAGCTGCGGCGCAATGCCGAGATCACGCTGCAATTCACCAGCGCCGATGGGCAGGTCTTCACGTTCCGCGAGCGTCAGCCGCGCATCGCCGGTGAGTACCGCGTGCCCTTCAGCGGGGTAGTGGGCGGGTTCATCCTGCCGGGTGAACGGTTCATCAACACGATTGAACGCCGCCTCATGCCCAACGGCCTCTACACGTGGACGCTGCAAGCCGTGGATGAAGAGGGCAATCTAAGCGAACGCAGCGGTACGCTCGAAATCGCAGAGGCCGATACCGCGCTGCCGCTGATTACGTCGTTCAGTGTGGGGCCGTCCACCTTCAGCCCCAACCAAGACGGGATCGCCGACCGCGTGAATATCGAGGTGTATCTGGAGAAAGAGGCAACGCTCCGCGTTTACTTGTTGGACGAGAACGGGATAGAGATCCCGATTGCGGCGCGGCGCGGCGGGCGGATGCCGGGCGAGGCAGGGCGGCATGTCTTTGACTACGAAGGGGGCGTTGACCTCGGCGCAGACCCGCCGCCCGATGGAACCTACACTGTCATCGCCGAGGCGCAGGATGCCGTCGGGCAGCGCGTGACGGCCAGCGCCAGCTTAACGATTGAGATGGGGGGCAAACCCCGCGCTGAGATCGTGCCGCAGGTGCAGGGCGTGGATGTGGTGTTCGTGTCGATGCCTTACGAAGAGCGCTTTGCGAGCGGCTTCGACGTGCTGGGCGACCTTGTGCCACCGCCGGATGACCCACAAAGCCTTGCCTTTAGCAGTATCACCATGCCGCTGGGGGATATGCTGGTGTTTATGCTGACGGTCGAGAACTACAACAACGTGCCCATCCGCACGACCTATCCGCCCCCCGGGACGGTCTACCAGCAGTCTCAGTCAGCGGCTTCGTTGGGGGCGTTCGAGTCGTCCGGTGCGTGGCGCGTCGGCATCCAATGCGAGACGTCGACCACCTCGTTCCCATATCGCTGGGCGCTGGGCAGTCCTGAAACGCTAATGCCGATTCCTGACCCGCGCGACGGCACGGTGCACTACTATGTGCCGCCGAATTCGCGCGTGGTAGTGTGGGGCGGGATCCGCTTTACTGACATCGAGCGCCGCCAGAACCCGCAGCGCTGCTGGGCTGGCCTCATCCAAGAAGACGTTGAGGTGAGCCTGCGCAACAGCTATGTTGGGGCGCGCGAGATTGAACTGGTCGATCCCAATGCGAATAATCCAGCAGGGCGCTAAACTTAAGGCTGTATGCACGATCTGAGGGGGAAGCGCACATGGCTCGCTGGCCGCTGTTCTCACTGCTGCTGATCATTTTGACGGGCTGCGGCGCGTTGGCCAGCCAACAAGCCGGGCCGACGCCGCGCCCAACGGTTACCGTCACGCCGATATCAACGCCGCTGGCCTACCCCCCCACGCCGCAGCCGATCGGCAGCGTTGCGAACCCCCTGCGCTGGGTGATGGTTCCGGCTGATTTGCAGGCTGCCGAACCGCTGCGCACCGCCCTGAGCGAGCTGCTCAGCGAGGCGTTGGGGGTGGTGGTGGAGGTGGAACTGGTTGCCAGTGTGGGCGATGTGATTGCGCAGGTGTGCACCCCATCGCTAGAACAAGTCACGATGGGCACGGTGGACGCGCTGGGCTACGCTATTGTAAACGCGCGCGGGTGTGCGAATGCTGTGCTGCGCTTGGTGGACGGCTCAAGCGTCGGCGATGAAATTCTGATCGTGACGCGCCAAGCTGAGACGCTGGAGGCGGCGCGCTCGCTCAACTTGCCGTTCTGCCGCTTGAGCAGCGCTGACCTTGAAAGCTGGGTGCTGCCGACGCTGCTTCTGCGCACGCTGCGGCAAGACGAAAGCGTATTGGGGCAGCCTTTGGATCGTCGCAGCTACACCGAATCGCTGCGCACGATTGGCGGCGGCGGTTGTTGGGGCGCTGCGGTGCCAGCACGGGTCTACAACCCGCTGCGGACAGCTCAAGACCCGCTGGTGGAGGGGATGCGCGTGCTGGAGCGCACGCCGCGCCTGCCTTACGGTGTGGTGATGATCCCCTCGAGCGTCCCGTTGGAGCTGCAAGCTGACCTCATCGCGCTGCTGGAAGAACAAACGCGCGCCGCTGTACAAGGCGCAGCAGCCGAAACCACGCCCGACCCTGAAGCTACCGCGGAGGCCGAAGCCACGCCCGACCCCAACGCGCGCGCCATCAGCGACATAGCCGAGGCCTTCTTTGGGAAGTATCAGTTGGCCGCAGTCAGCGAGAACGATCTGGCGATGGTGGATCGCTTCTTTGCGCAAACGCAGTTAGACTTTGCACGTTTGGGGCGCTGATGTCGATGCTGGCGGTTGTGATCGTCACGTGGAACTCGGCGCATGAGATTGAGGCGGCGCTGCGCAGCCTGCTCGACGATCTGGCGCGAGAAGGCCTAGATCATCACGTGCTGGTGGTGGACAGCGCGTCAAGCGATAACACGGTCGCACTTGTGCGTGAGCAGTTCCCCAGCGTGGAGGTGCTGGCGCTAGAAGTGAACGCGGGCTTTGCGCGCGCCAACAACATCGGCCTACGGCACTTGGGCTTTGGCCGCAGCGACCCCGCGGCCCCGTTCGTGCTGCTGCTCAACCCGGACACGGTGGTGCTGCCGGGTGCGATTCGGCAGCTGCTGGCGGCAGCGCAATCCGGCGACCAAGTGGGCGTTGTAGGCGCAAACTTGCGCTTTGGGGATGGCTCATTTCAGCACGGCGCGTTTGCCTTCCCGGGCCTGCGCCAGCTTTACGCTGAGTTCTTCTGGATCCCCGGGCGCTGGCGCGAGGGGCGCTTCAACGGGCGCTATGGGCGCGATCGGTATGCCGGGACGGCCCCTTTTGCGGTCGATTTTGTGCTGGGGGCGTGTATGCTGCTGCGGGCTGAGGTGATCGCAGCGGTCGGGATGTTCGACGAGACATATTTTATGTACTGCGAGGAGGTCGACTGGCAGTGGCGCATCCGCCGCGCAGGCTATGAGATCGTTTGCGCCCCGGCGGCGCACATCGTGCATCTGGGCGGGCAGAGCACGTCGCAGGTGAAGGCGCGCAGCGTGCGCAACCTGTGGGAAAGTCGCCTGCGTCTCTATCGTCGATATTACCCCGCTTGGAAGTGGCACATGGCGCGGCTGTTGATGTGGATCGGCATAGCGCGGCTGCGGTCGCGCCATCAGCGGCAGGGCGGCGCAGGGGATGTCATCGCGGCGTTTGACCACGTGATCGAGGCGGTGCGATCAGGATGAGGCGCTTGTGTGGCGTGGTGATCGCGCTGAACGAGGAAGCGCACATCACCGAGTGCTTAATGAGCCTTGCGTTCTGCGATGGGCGGTTGGTGATGGATGCGTTTAGTACGGATGAAACGGTCACACGGGCGCGCGCCGCGGGCGCTGAGGTCGTCCAGCGCGAGTTTGACCATTTTGCTGGGCAGCGCAACGCAGCGCTCGATGCGGTGCGCGATCAATACGAGTGGGTGCTGTTCCTCGACGCAGATGAGCGCATCCCGCCTGCGCTCGCGGATGAGATTTTGCAGGCGCTAAACGACACAACCAACGCCGGATTTCGCATCCCGCGCCACAATTATCTGTTCGGGCGGTTAACGCGCGGGGCAGGGTGGTTCCCCGATTATCAGACGCGCCTGCTGCGAGTGAACGCGGCGCACTATGACCCCGAGCGCAAGGTGCATGAAGTGGTGGTGCTCAACGGCGAGTTGGGGACGCTGAAAACCCCCCTTGTTCATTATAACTACGTGGACACAGCGCACTTCCACCGCAAGCAGCGCAGCTATACGCGCTATGAGGCGCAAATCTTGTACGAGGCAGGCGTTCGCCCTAAGCCACACAATTATCTTCTTCAGCCGCTGCGTCAGTTTCGTTGGCGTTTTTGGACGCTCAAAGGCTATCAAGACGGGCTGCACGGGCTGCATCTGTCGCTGTTGATGGCGTGGTATGAATGGCGAAAGTATGTGCTGCTGGGGCAGATGTGGCGCAGAAGGGGCGCTGCTGCCAGCGCCCCCCCCGACAAACCTGTGTGATTCAATCGATCTGCGGGTCGATCACGCCGTAGCCGCCGTTGCTGCGCTTATAGAGGACATTGATCCGGTTGCGCTCGGCGTGGTGGAACACAAAGAAGGTGTGGCCGAGCAGCTCCATCTGCTCGATGGCCTCGTCCTCGGTCATCGGGGAGACAGACACAACCTTGCGGCGGTAGATGCGCGGCTCAAGCTGATCAGCTTCGGGCGCGTTGGCGATTTCAGCCTCCAGCTCATCGGGCATGTCCTCCGCGAGGGTGAGTTCCTCGAGGGTGGCCATGAAGCGCCCAGCGCGTTCGCGGCGGTCTCTGCGCTTGCCTTTGAAGCGGCTGATGCGGCGGTACATATTGTCGGAAGCCTCGTTGACCGCGGCTTGGACATCGTTGAAGAGGTTGTCACCGCTGGCGATATTCTTCTCGGCGCGCAGGATGGCGCCGCGCGCGTGGCGCACGGTGATCTCCGCGCTGATCTGGTCTGGCCCACGGCTGGTCTTTTGCTGCTTCAGGTCGACGGTGACGCTGCTGATGTTGGGCAAATAACGGGTCAGTTTCGATAACTTCTCATGGATATACTTTTCCATCGCGCCGGATACGTTGATGTTCGTGGCGTTAATTTTCACATCCATGATCTAACTCCTTACGTAAATGAACTAATAGTCGCAGCGGTGACCGTCACCGCATAGAGCTGGCCAGCGCCCGCGAGCAACAGCGCTTCGGCGCAGGCTGCAAGAGTTGCGCCGGTGGTACACACGTCGTCAATGAGCAGCAGGGTTTCACCGTGGAAGCGGGTGGCGCATCGAAAGGCATCTGCAACATTTCGCATCCTTTCTGTGCTGGTTAGTCCCACCTGCGGCTGCGTGTCGCGCTCGCGCTGGAGTGCCTCGGTCAGGGTTGGGATGCCTAACGACATTGACAAACCCTGTGCTAGCAGCTCACTTTGATTATAGCGCCTTTTTCGCTGGCGTTCACGGTGGATTGGCACGGGGATGCAGGCCGACGGCTTCCAACCCAGCGTGGAGACCAGCGACGTGAGCCGCGCGCTCAGATGGGCGGCAATGGCCGGATTGCCGCTGTACTTGAGGCTGTGGATCGCATCGCGTAGGACACCGTGATGAGGGGCTGTGCTGGCGAGGCCTGCAAATGGCGAGAGGGTGCGCTGTACAATGTCGAGCGGCAGGCGCGCTAATTCTGCTGCGCAGCGGTCACACCACAGCGTGTCGACACGGCCGCAGCGCTCGCAGCAGGGCGGGTAAAGCAGGTCGAGCGCTTGGTCAAACAGTGTTCGTAGATTAAAAAGCCCGGCGTAAGGCCGGGCAAATTGGCGGCTCAAGGGGTTACCATGCGCCACCGCTGGGGGTGTTCATGATGCGCAAGACGGCAGGCCCCAACAGCACGACCCAGATCGAGGGGAAGATCAGCAGTACCATCGGGATCATCATCTTGACGGGAGCTTGCTGGGCTTTTTCCTGCGCGCGCTGGCGGCGCTTAACGCGCATCTGGTCAGACTGCACACGTAGAATCTTGGACATGCTCACGCCGAGCTGCTCAGCTTGGATGATCGCGGCGGTGAAGCTGTTGACGTCGGGGACGTCCATGCGCAGCGCCATATCCTTGAGAGCATCACGGCGGAGCTTGCCAAGCTGGATCTCGCGCAGCACGCGGCCGAACGCCAGCGCCAGCTCGTTGTCCCACTTTTCGTAGACCTTGCCCATCGCCGCGTCGAAGCCGAGGCCGGCCTCTACACAGATCACAAGTAAGTCGAGCGCGTCAGGCAGCGCCTTAACAATCGATTCTTGGCGCTTGCGAATCTTGCTGTTGAGCGAGAGCATCGGGAAGTAGTAGCCCATCAGCACGCCACCGCCGGTAAAAGCCACCAGCTCCGTAAAGCCTGACTGGCGCACGATGGCCAGCATCAAACCCAACCCACCCAGCAGCACCGTCCAGACGATGCGCTGCAACATGAAGGCGGCCGGGTCGGTCGTTTGGCCTGCCAATTCCAGTTTGCGGCGCGCCTGCTCGAGCTGTTCTTGCGGTGTGAGGTTGTTCACCAATCGGGAGAGGGCGGCAATCAGCGGTAGGACTACACGGTCGCGGAAGGAGAGCTGTTCTTCGATGTCTTGCAGCGACTCGACCGTTTCGTTGCGCTCGGCGTAGAGGGCGAGGCGCTGCTCCAATGGGTCAACCTCACGGCGCTCACGCAGGCCATTGTAGACCATCAGCGAGATGACCACCACGATCAAAACCACGACACCGATGACAAGCAGCGTTGAAGTTTCCATAAGCGCTTACCCTAACAATACTCAGATTTCAATGTCGACGATCTTTTGAATGACAGCGGTTCCGATGCCGATCAAGGCAAGACCTGCGCCCAACATGGGCCACCCACAAGCGCGATTGGCGAACATATCGCCCATGTAGCCCGGGCTGGCGAGGTTGAGGAACAGCGCCAAGCCAATCGGCAGGAAGCTGATGAGATAGCCAGTGATGCGCCCCTGTGACGTCAGCACGCGAATCTCCCCCTTGAGCTTGATGCGCTCGCGGATCGTGCTGCCGATCACCTCGAGAATCTCAGCGAGGTTGCCGCCAACTTCACGCTGGATGTTGACCGCTGTGATGACGAGGTCAAGGTCAGGGCTTTCGACGCGCTCCAACAGGTGGTCGAGCGCATCCGGCACGTCGATCCCGATCTGGACTTCTTTCACCACGCGGGCGAACTCAGTCTGCGTGGGTTCGGGCGCGTCTTTGGCGATGGCCTCCATCGCTTGAAGCACACTGTAGCCCGAGCGGAGGGCGTTCACCCACAGGCTGAGCGTATCCGGCAGTTGGGTCTCAAACGCGATCATACGCTGGCTGATGAGCCGTCCGACATAGAGACGCGGGGCAAAAAAGCCAATCGCCCCGGCAATGGTCGCGCCCATGATATCAGGCGAGAGCAGGTAGAAGATGCCGAAGCCAGCTCCTGCGCCCACGACGTGCGCCACCGCAAACTCAGCGACAGTGAGTTTGAGATTGGCACGCGCCAATTTGGTGCGCCATGTCTTGCCGAAGCGCCCACGCCCCAGCAGATCGTTGAGCGGCTTGAGCAAGCTCACGCGCGCTGTATCGAGGGTGTTGGAGCGCTGGTTGGCTTCCGCGCTGCTGTTGATGAACTCGGTTAGTTCGGTGCTGCTGCCGCTTTCGGTCAAATCCTCAAGGCGTTTGTCGAGCGCCGAGTTCTCGCGGCGCGTCAGCACGAGGCCGAGCACGATGATGATCAAGGCGAGCAGGCCGCCAATTGCGATAACGATAACAGAAGGATTGTCTAGCATAACCTGATCTCACACTCGCACGACATCAGAAACACCGCAGCGCGCCCCATAACGGCTAGCGACGCTGACCAATACCAAAGGTGGACGGTGGCAGTGAGATGCCCGCATCTTCGATCCGCTCGATGAACTTGGGGCGAATGCCCGTCGCGCGGATGCGACCAATAATCTTCCCCTTTTCGTAGCCTGTCTGCTCAAACTCGAAAATGTCAGTCATGGTGATCATCTCACCTTCCATGCCTTGCACTTCCGTCACATTCATGACCTTGCGCGTGCCGTCGCGCAGGCGGCTTTGCTGGATGATGCAGTCCACCGCGCTGGCAATCTGCTCACGGATGGCGCGCACTGGCAGATCCATACCGGCCATCAGGCACATCGTCTCCAGACGAGCGATGGCGTCGCGCGGGGAGTTGGCATGCAGGGTCGTCAGCGACCCATCGTGGCCAGTGTTCATCGCTTGGAGCATGTCGAGCGCTTCGCCACCGCGGCACTCTCCTACGACGATCCGCTCAGGGCGCATACGCAAACAGGCGATCACCAAGTCTTGGATGGTGACTTCACCCTTGCCCTCAATGTTGGGAGGGCGGCTCTCCAGCGGGACGACGTGTTCCTGTTGGAGCTGAAGCTCAGCGGCGTTCTCAACGGTGATGATGCGCTCATCGTTGGGGATAAAGCCTGACAGCACGTTGAGCAGCGTCGTCTTGCCTGACCCCGTGCCGCCGGACACCACCATATTGAGCCGCGCAATCACGCACGCGCGCAGGAAGTCGGCGGTTTCTTGCGACATCGAGCCGAAGCGGATGAGATCGGCGATGGTGAGCGGCGTCTTGCTGAATTTGCGGATGGTGATGGTCGGGCCGCACAGCGCAATCGGGCGGATCACGACGTGCACGCGGGAGCCATCTGGCAGGCGGGCGTCCACCAGCGGTGAGCTTTCATCCACGCGACGGCCAAGCGGCGACACGATACGGTCGATGATGCGCAGGACATGTTCATCGTTGTCGAACGTGATGCCTGATAGGGTGACCTGCCCCTTCTGCTCGATGAAGATGTTCTTCGGGCCGTTCACCATGATTTCTGAGATGTTGTCGTTGGCCAGCAGCATCTCTAACGGGCCGAAGCCAGTGATATCTGCCACGATCATCTCGAACAGCTTCTCGCGCTCCATCTTAGCGAGCAGGATGTTCTCCTCGGCGATGAGGCTGTTGAACAACTCCTGAATCTGGCGGCGAATCTCTTCCTTGTTGCGCATGTCGAAATCCGGCGGGATTTCCTGCATCAGCTTGTGCTGGATGCGCGCTTTCATACCGGCGGCGTCACCGGGCTGCGCGGGGCGTTGTGCGCCCGGCGGGACAGGCTGACGCTGTGGATTTTGGGGCTGTTGGGGGCGTGGCGGTTGACCCTGACCCGGCTGCCCGGGCCGCTGCGGTTGATTGGGGGTATTGCCCCCCTGTCCACCGCTGCTGCCGCCTAGATTCCTAAGTAGTGACATGTGCGCTCCTCAATGGACACACTAGAACAACAGGTTATGAACCAAAGAGGCCGAACAACCCAGACTTCTTGGGCGCGCCCTCTGTGGTAGAGCTTACTTCATTTATACCCATTAAATCGTTAAAAAGATGATCAGATAATTTGATCATTTGGGCAATGGGGGCGCGGGTCGTGTTGCGGTCGCTGGCGATGACAGGCACGCCGTTGTTGATCGCCATCAAGATGATGTTCTCATCGACAATCGGGATGACCCCATCGAGCGGACGCTTCAGGTAGGCCGAGATTTTGTCGGGTGCGGGGAGCGTCTTGGTGGCCTTCTCAACAGCTTTGTTGAGGACGACAGCCGTTTTTGACTGCTCGTAACCCGCGCTGTCGAACACGTTCAGCATCAAGCGTGCGTTCTTGAGGGCGGGCAGGGTTGGAGTGGTCACCAGCACGATCTTGGTGGCCAGCTCAAGCAGCGGGATGGTGTTGGAGTCAAGGGTGCTGCTGGTATCGACTACGATGAAGTCATAGTAATTGCGCACTTGACGGATGATCTGCGCGGTGATGTCTGGCACACGCTCGCGCACCTCGGCGGCAGCGCTTGGGTTGGGCGGGGCGAGCAGCACCTTCAGCCCGCTGTTGTGGGTCGTTACGATATTGTCGAAGTATTCGGCGTCAAGATCGGTGACCTTGCTAGAGATCTCGACGAGGGTGTTCTGCGACTTCAGGTTGAGGAAGGCGCCGCAATCACCGAATTCGAGCGAGGCATCAATTAACAGCGATTTGATCCCCTCCTTCATCAGCCCGGAGGCGAGGCTGGTGGCAATGGTGGTTTTGCCGCTGCCACCTTGCCCGCTGAACACGACGATCACATGCCCTGCGCGATCCCCACCTGTCTTGTTGATGTCGGAGACGTCAATCGGCGTGCGCCCAATGCCTTGCTTGGCTTGCTCCCATTGAGCGCGGAAGCCAGCATACTGCTCATAGACGCTGCGGATGGTCGAGTAGAGCTTGTCCATGTTGACAGGCTTTTCGAGGAAGAAACGAGCGCCCGCCAACATGGCCTTTTGAAAGTAGTCCGGGTCGTTCTGCACCGACATCATGATCACGCCGGTCTTGTAGATGGCCGTTGTGATGCGCTTGGCAGCTTCGAGGCCGTCCATGTCCGGCATGTTGATGTCCATGATGACGATGTCTGGCTCAAGCTGTTTGACAATCTCGATCCCTTCGCGGCCATTTGCGGCCGTGCCGACGACCTTAAAGTCTGGCTCGAAGCCGAGAATCTTCTTGACCGCCTCGCGCGTCTCGGCGATATCGTCTACCAGCACGATCCGAATTTCGCGCTTAGCTGGTGCGTCTGGTGCTTTCCCTGACCCTGACATTCAGATGCTCCTACGACACCATCGAACTATTGGTTGATTGAAATTTCGCTGCCCACTTCAAGGCGGCGGATGCTGCGGATGGCCGGTTCAATCGAGTAGTTAAACTTCTCTGGCACGAGGATGTTGAAGCGGCTCATGATGTAATCGAGCGTCACGGGGTCGGTCTGCGGCAGGGCGGTGGCCACAGCGGAACGCAGCACAAACGTGAACGGGATGCGTGCCTCGATGTACCACGCCAAGACCACGGCATCCTGTGGTGAGACCGCGACCGTCACAATGTCGAGCGGCGGCACTTCTGTCGGCTGGACTTGGGCCTGCTGCGCTTGGCCTTCAGGTGTGGGGGTCGGGTTCAGCGGGGTGGGCGAGGCGGCAGGCCGGAACAGGCGGCCATCTGCTGGGAAATCACCCAGCCAGATGACCTGTGCATCGGTGATCGTCCGCTGGACGGACAAGCGCGGGCGCGGGTTTTCAGACGGCAGCACCAGCACCGGCCACGACCCAACGGTTGGGATCAAGCGGGTGTCAAATGCGCCGCGCAGCGAGGACTGCCCAAAGGTGACCGCGACTGAGCCGCCTTGGCCGGTGGCCGGGTCGCCGCCTTCTTGTGCCACGCTGATGAGGTTGAACTGGTTCGGCTCTGCTGATTGGAAGGTCTGGTCAACATCCACGAACAGGAAAGACGCGATAATGTCGACGCGATCCCCGGGTTGAAGCGCGAAGGCTACGCTGGTCAGGCGGTTCATCGGGACGGAGATCAACACACGGTTGGGCGGGGTGATCAAGGCTGCGTCCGAGCCGATGGTGGCGAGGTTCTGAAAGTCATCCACGATGAGGTTGCCGAGGATGGGCTGCTCGCGGAAGATGTCGGTGCGTGCCACTTTGTCGATGACATCTTCCGGGTTGCTAATGGCGTTGACAGGCACGGCATCCGCAGGCCATGGGTAGATTTGCACCGTGTCGGGACGAATGATGGTGCCGCGCGGGATGTCTTGGATGGCGACCACGATCTCGACCATCGGGACGGGGGTGATAGTTGGGAGCGGCGTGGCCTGTGTGATGGGCTGCTGCGGCTGTGGTTGCTGCTGCTGCTGAGCTGTTTGCTGCTGTGTGCCGCCTTGGCCACTGTTCAACACGACCAACGCCACGACAACACCTGCAACGACTAAGAGCAGCAACAAAAAGATAATGCGTGTGTTCATGATGCCCCTCCGGTTGACCTGCCTCCGCAGGTATGACCCAAATTAGTTAATCAATCCCCTCGGACGGTTGGCCAAAACCAAAATCGCTCGTCCCACTCATGAGCAGTATACGACAACTGCTGAATTTGTCACAAACGACTGCCGCCTGCCACAATCATACTGTGAATGCACATTTTGTGCGACTAGCCCTTACTCGCCAGATGGTATCTCAAGGCGGATGCTGCTGCCTTCGTTGTCGCTGCTGTTCAACTGCATCGAGCCGCCAATTAGCTCAATCTTGCTCTTGAGCATCCGCAGGGCTTGCACGCGCGCATCGTTGCTGTCGTGGTCGCGGGCGATGACTTTGGAGGTGTCGAAGGCGCGTCCGTCGTCTTCCACCGTGATCTTGATGCGATTGCCGGTCAGGTCAAGTGTGACGTTGACCTCTGTCGGGGAGGCGTAATCCCGTGCGGAGGTCAGCAGGTCTTGGATGCTGCGGAAAATGAGCACCTCGCGGTAGTTTTCGAGGCGGCGCTCCTCACCGATGATCGTCACTTGGGTTTCGATGTCGTTCTTGTCGCGGTAGTTGTCGAGATATTTTCTCACAGTTGGGGCGACGCCAAGGTCGTCCAGCATCATCGGACGCAGGTCGAAGATGAACTCGCGCACTTTTTGGAAGGTGGTGTTGGCATTGATCTTAAGGTTGTTGAGTTCTTCGGCGGCGCGCTCAGGGTTGCGGTCGAACAAGCGCTGACAAATCTCCGATTGCAGGATGAAATTGGTCAGGGCTTGAGCGATGCTGTCGTGGATAGCGCGTGACAAGCGCAGGCGCTCGTCTTCCTGCGCGTTGATGATGCCGACCACGTCCAAGCTGCCGTTGCCGCTATCCCCACCGACGGACGCAGGCAGCCCATTGAAGCCTTGCAGCTTGCTGATGACAAGGTTCATCAGGGCTTGGCGGCTTTCTAGCTCATTGTAGATTGCTTCAATCTTCTCAAGCTGGCCGCGCATGGTCGCAAGGCGGAAGCGCACTTCAAGCGCCTCGTCATATTTATCGCGGATGTCCTCACGCGGGACGGTGTCGAGGTTTTCTTTGATGTTGCGGATTTCAGCGGCAATCCCAGAATAGCGCGTCTGCTCGCGGTCGACTTGCGTTTGCATCTGGTCAAGCTGCGACTTTACTTCGGTGAGGCGACGACGGGTCGAAGCCATCTCGGCACTGAGAGCAGTGGTGAGATCCTCCACGGGGTTGCTGTCTTTGTTGGTTAAATCATCCCGAAATGCCATGATCTCTGCTCCTCGGTCAGTTGTTCTTGAAGCGCACCCATCCCCGACGGATCGCGGTGACGGCAGCTTGAGTACGATCTTTGACGTTCAACTTACGCAGAATCGACGTGACGTGGTTCTTGACGGTCTGCTCGCTCAAGCCTAGTTCATAGGCGATTTCTTTGTTCAGCATCCCATCGACCAAGTAACGCAGAATTTCCATCTCACGATAGGTAAGGGCCATGCTCAGGTCACTGGTTGCTGCGTGGCCGTGAAGACGGCTTAACTGCGCTTGGAACCACGCTGCGAATTCATCCTGTGTCATTACCTGTCCATTGACGACATAATGGCCATGTGCCGCTGCCCGGACGATGTTGACGAGCATATCAGGGTGAACGGTCTTATCGGTGAAGGCGGCGGCGCCGCTGCCGAAAGCTTGCAGCACCTGCTCGTCGTCGTGATGGGCTGTTAGGATGATGAAGGCAGGCGCGTTTGGCATGTCGCGGCGCAGGTGTCGCATGGCGAGAATGCCGTTTTGACCCGGCAAGTTCACATCCATGAGCATCACATTGGGTTGAAGACGCTGTGCCATCCATACAGCGCTCAGGCCGTCATCACTCGTCCCGACGATTTCGATGTCATCGTGCCCGACCAATGCATTGCACAACCCGTCCCGGAACAAGGGGTGGTCATCGACAATCATCACGCGTATACGTTGGGCGGCTCCTGTCATACTTCAGGCCGTACTTCAGTGGTTAGGTAACTCGTTTGTGTCAGTATAACATGCTTTCATGGCACATCACATAACGAACGATGTTGACGCACTCGGGCAAATGCGCCGTCAAAATCGGCATTGAGCCGCCAGCGCGCGATTTTGGTATACTTCGGCCTAATCGAGTTATCAAAGGTGACACAAACGTTGGAACTGGTGGAATGGCGGGGGCTGCGCTACTACAAAGCCCCGCTGGACGTGACGCATGGCATCTTTACGCGGGCGGGTGGTGTTAGCCCAGCGCCTTTTGAGGGATTGAACGTGGGTGGCACGGTGGGCGACAGCGCCGCCAACGTGCGCGCCAATCATGCATTGATGTACGAGGCGCTGCGAGTGCGCGGTGAATGCGCGGTGACGACGTGGCAAGTGCACGGGGCGGATGTTGTCGCAGCTCACGCGCCGCTGCCGCATCGCAAGTGGCAGGCGCGCGCCGATGGCATCATCACCAACCAGCCAGAGCTGCCGATCGTGATGCGCTTTGCGGACTGCACGCCGCTGCTTTACCACGACCCAGTGCATCAAGCCATTGGCCTTGCACACGCCGGCTGGCGTGGCACAGTGGCGGGAATTGCCAGCGCGATGATCGAGGCGATGCAGGCCTGCTATGGCTCACGCCCGCAGGATGTTCAGGTGGTCATCGGCCCCAGCATCTCGCAGCAGCACTTCCAAGTGGGGGAAGAAGTGGTCGAGGCACTGGATCGCCGCTTCGGGAGCGACGCAGGGCTGGTGCGCCGTGACCCATCCGACGGCACGGCTTACGTTGACCTATGGCGGGCCAACGTATTGGATCTACAAGCGGTCGGTGTTCGTGATATTCATGTGATGGGGTTGTGCACCTACGCACGGTCTGATGAGTTCTTCAGCCACCGTGCCCATCGTGGGCGCACGGGGCGTTTCGGCGTGGTGATGAGCTTATGAACGCAATTCAAGCACAGGTAGCCGCGGTTGAGGCGCGCATCAGCGCTGCTTGCCAACGGGCAGGCCGCTCCCGCGATGAGGTGACGATGATTGCCATTAGCAAGACGAAGCCGGTCGAGGCCATCCTCGAGGCGGCGGCGGCGGGTGTGCGCCACTTCGGTGAGAATCGCATAGAAGAAGCGTCCGTTAAGATCCCGCTAGTGGCTGAAGCATCATCGGAAGCGCTCACGTGGCACATGGTGGGGCATCTGCAAAGTCGCAAGGCGCGCGATGCAGGCATCTTCGCGTTCGTGCACAGCGTCGACAGCGTTAAGCTGGCGGCCAAGCTCGATGACATGTGTCGCAAGCGTCAGCAGCGGCTCGGCATTTTTTTAGAAATTAACATTTCTGGGGAAGAATCAAAACAAGGCGTCCCGGCAGTGGGGTGGCGTGAGTTGCCCGAGGTGCGGGCGCAGATCTGGGAGATATGCGCAGCGATTGCGCGGTTTGAGTGTTTAGATATACAAGGGCTGATGACGATGGCTCCTTTCTACGCTGAGCCAGAACAGACCCGTCCCGTGTTTCGTGGCTTAGCAGAACTGCGCGACGCGCTGCGCTCTGACTTGCATCTGGCGCTGCCTGCCCTGAGCATGGGGATGACCAACGATTATGAAATCGCCATCGAAGAAGGCGCAACACACGTCCGCATTGGACGGGCGATCTTCGGTGAACGCTAAGCAAATTGTGAGGAGGTTGCTATGTTGGGTACGCTGCTCATTCTGCTGATTCAGGGTTATATCCTGATCCTGTTCGCGCGCGGTATTCTGTCATTCTTCCCGAATGTGGATCGACGGAATCCGATTGTGAAGCTGATCCACGACGTGACCGAGCCAGTGTTAAAGCCCATTCGCGCGCGCGTTGGCGTGCAGAACGGCATCGACTTCAGCCCGATCATCGTGTTCATTGGCCTGTATGTGCTGATGATGGTGATTCAGCGCGTGTTCTAGGCGGTGCTGGGCCTTCCCTGTCCGCTGGGGCAGAAAAACTTGCCCCCCAAAAAGTTATTCTGCGTTAGAATATGGATATGCGTGGCTGCCTAATTTTAACGAGAGCGGACTCTACAGACGATCAAGGACGTTGTTATGACGGAACACAGCTTTACCAACGCCAAAGGCGGGTCAGCAATTGGTGTACGGGTGATTTCGCGCTGCGCCACACGCGAGATTGTGGGCAAGAACCGCGACGGCAGCATCGAGGTGCGGCTGACAGCGACTTCCGCCGGATCACAAGATGCGAACGCTGAATTGATTCAGTTCCTCGCGGAAAAACTGGGCGTCGATCCGTCCAAAGTGGAGGTGGTGGTCGGCTCAGGAGAGCGTGAGAAGATCCTCAGCATCGAAGGTATGACCGCGCAGCGTGTGGATGAACTGCTCTTCCCGGCGTGAGCCTGTGCTGTGCGCTGGTTGAAGCACTGCTTGGGGTGGGGCGGGCTGTTGGCAGTTCTCGTTGCTGCATGTGCGCCAACCCTGCCTGAGCCGGTTGCCACGGTGACGCTAGTCCCCCCCACGCTGACACCTGTTGTAACTCAAGCGCCGCCTACGCCTACACGGTCGGACTTGCTAAACCCGTCTGACCTTGTGCAGGGAACGCCCTCGGCAGCGGTAGAGGCGCTGCTGCCCTCTGTGACTATCCCGACCAGCGACGTTGATATGCTCAAGGCGCTGCTTGCCCAAACGCTTGAAGTGGACGTGCGCATGGTACGCTGGGTCAACGCAGAAGCAGCGCGCTGGCCGTTTGCTTCAACCCGCTGCCACAAGCCAGATGCAAGCGGACGTGTGAGTGGGCTGCGCGTCTTCTTCCTTGTCGGGACGACTGTCTACGAATTTCAGCAGCAGGGTGATGCTCCTTACCGCTTCTGCCGCGAGACGAGCGAAGCGCGCGACGCGCTCTTGCTGGCTGTTGATCCAGTTGCTGCGGAGTTGGTGCGCCTTGCTCAGCAGCTTGTGGCAGCACAGCTTGACCTGCCAGCTCGGCGAGTGACTTGGACGAGCGTCGAGGCCTTTCGCTGGTGGGATACCAGCCTCGGCTGCCCGCTTGCTGGTCAAACCTACCAGCTAGTGGATGTCCCCGGGTATCGTATCGTGCTGCAAGCTGGGGATACACGTTATGTCTTTCACACCGATTCGGAGCGGCTGTTCCCCTGTGCGGCAGGCACGGAGGTTCTGACCCCGCCGCTGCGCCTGACCCCCACCGCAGAGACGACCCCTGAGGCCTGAGCTGACACGCCGCAGGCCATGAACGCATCACAGGGGCAGCGGCAGGCGTATGCCCCAGCCCTGCGCCAATTCACATAGGCTGCGATAGGCATAATCGCGGATAGCGGGCTGCGGGTCAAACAGCGCCTTGTAGAGCGCGTTGTTTGCCCATAAGAAGCCCTGCTGCCCCGCGAGGATGACGAAGAACACGCTAATCTGTGGGTCTTTGCGCTGCTGCATCGACGCCAGCACCAGCGGCTGCGTCTCGTGGGTATTCGGAATGATGTTGTTGGAGATGGCGCGGTGCGCCCACGTTTGTATCCACTCGATCTTAGGAACAGGGGGGTAGTTGCGGATGCCCAGCGCCCCCACTTCATAGCGATCAGCGTACACTTGATGCACAGCAAGGCGCACGTACTCTTCTCGATCGTCGAGGAACACCTGATTGAGTGCAATGAGCGCCCAGTCTGTGCCGATGCGCCCCAGCCCCCAAACGACGGCGCGGCGCACATAGTCATCCTTGGAGCGAATGGCATCATACAGCACGGGGTAGCCGAGTTCCGGCAGCGCAGCCAAGCTCTCGGCGGCGGCGCGCTTCACGTCAGAGCTGTAATGCTGGTTCAGGATGGCAATCAGCATGTTGGTGGCGGCCTCGGTGCGCAGCGCGCCCAGCGCCAGCGTCGCTGCAATCTGCGTTTCTAGTTCCTCGTTGTTGTTCTTGATAATCTCTGCCAGCGGTTTAATCGCCTCGACGTCCTTCAGCGCGCCGAGCGCCAAAGCGGCCACTTGGCGGCAATCGGGGTTGGGGTTGCTCAGCATACGGCGGAACACGAGGTTCACAGTGGGGTCACCGCTCATGAGCAGCGCCGCCGTGATCATCTGCCGTGCGTAGAGATACTGCTGCGGCTGCATCAACCAATGCGCGAGCAAGCGCAGGTAGGGTACGCGCCACTCGGACTGACCGGCGAACAGCAGCCACTTAGCAGGGCGCAGCAGATGGCTGAGGTCAATCGATGCTTCGGACTCGAGGGCGACAGCGACCAACTTCTCGGCGTTGAGATAACCGGTGGCGTAGCAGATGACCAAGTCCCAGTCGGGATCATCGAGGTGAGCGAGCGCCTGCTCCAGCGTGATAGAGGACGCGGCCAGCGCGGCCATAATCGCAGGCTGTGCAAAGCGGAAGCCTCCACTGCGGCCTTTGACCAAGACATCAGCCTTGACGAGCGCAAGCAGTTGGCTGCGCTGCTGGCTAATGGCTTGGATCCGCAGTTGGCTTTGTTTTTTGGCTTCTGCGGCGTTGTTGGTTTCGGCGGGTTCATCAGCGGCGTCAACCAGATACTCGGGGCGAATGCTCCCATAGCGCAGTTGAGCGCTGGCCAACTGCTTCAAATACAGTACATCGAGGTTGGCGAGGGACTGGGTCAGGTAGGCTGTGATGCGTTCGCCGGGCGTGGCTGCGTCGGGGTGCAGCAGCGATAAGACGACTTCACGCGGGATGAGCAGCCGCGCTTGCTTCAACCAGCGCGCTTGCGTATCCGCGATGGGGAGGGTGATGCGCCCAGCCTTGGCGCTCACTTTTTGATAGAACTGCTCACAGTCGGCTTCGCTCCATGGCCGGAGGA
>JBDNCV010000042.1:0-27005 GCA_046719465.1 Anaerolinea sp. | reverse complement strand
ATCGTGTAGAGCCGCGCTTGAATCACCCCGCCCGCTGGCGTGTATTTGAGCGCGTTGCCGATCAAATTGCTGATAGCCTCGCGCAGTTGGGATTGATCGCCACACACCAGCGCCTGCGGCAGGTCGGTAATGAACGTCAGCGTTTGTTGGCGGTCAGCGGCCTGCACCTGCACCAGCTGCACCTGCTCGCGGCAGATCTCGAGCAGGTCAAAAATCGTGTTGGGCGGGTTCAGCGCAATTTCCTCGATGCGTTCCAGCGAGAGGATATCCGTGATGAGACGATCCATCATGCTGATGGCGTTTTGCATCGCGCCGAAGTAGCTCACCTGCGTGTCGGTCAGGTGGTGTGCGGTGGTGTGCTGGATCATCGACAGGTACAGCCGTAGGATCGTCAGCGGCTGCTTCAGGTCGTGCGAGGCCAAGCGGATCATGTCGGTCTTGAAGTTTTCAAGGCGGGTGACGCGCGCCAGCGAAGTCGCCAGCTCGTGGTTCTGTTCGGCAAGGCGCTCATACAGCAGAGCGTTGTCTAGGGCGATGGCAACGAAGCTCTGAATCGTCTCCATCAGTTCATACACGTTGTTGTTGAAACGCTGCGGGTTGGCCGTCTCCACCACGAGCAGGCCGACGAGCCGGTCGCCGATGTGCAGCGGGATGAGGATACGAACCTTAGACGCGGGGTATACTGGCAGGCCGTCCATGTCGAGCTGCCCCGCGGCCAGCACCACCACGCGGCGCGACTCAAACGCGGGCTGCAGCGTCTGCGAGACTTCAAAGTCAAGCGAGCTGTACGCCCCCAGCACGCTCTGGATGCGCCATGTGCCCTCATCTGAGATAGCGAAGAAGCCCGCGTCCGCGTTGGCGAGGCGCATGGCCGCGTCAAGCGCAAGGCTGGTCACATAGCCCACGTTGAGGTTGCTGCTGACCTCGCTGAACATATCCAGCAGGCGGCTCAGCTCGTCGAGGCGCGCCTTCAGCTCGGCCGTCTCGTTCTGCTGCTGTTCCATCGTGCGGTTGAAGATGTCTATCATGTGCGGCATGTGAGCCGAACGTGCGTAGTGCTGGCGTGCCTCTTTCAACAGCTTGTCTTGCAGCAGGCGCACCTCGTACATGTGCATCAGCGCCCACTCGTAGTTCTCCTGCGCTTGGTAGATCATCGCGGCCGTCTCGCGCAGTTCGATGATCTCATAGGGGTTCCGCAAGCGGCTCAACATGAGCATCGCGCTGCTCATATAGGCATCCGCTTGCTGGATGTTGCCGCTGTAGTACTCGACCTCAGCTTGCAGCATCAGGCCGTAGTGGGGGCTGAGGATGCTTTGAATGTACTGGGAGATCATGGCAAAACCATCCAGATAGCGACGCGCGTTAGCGACATCGCCCAGCCGCAAATACGCCCGAATCAAACAGCGGATCGTCCGCGATTGGCTGTACCAGTCCATCTGTTCACGCTGGATCGGCAGGGCGCTGTGCGCCAGTTGAATCACGTCCATCGGGTGGTTATGCGCCAGCAGCGCCACCACCCATGAGGCCAGCGTCTGCCCTCGCAGCAGCGGATGCTCCGCCGCTTGGAAAGTATTGCTGGCCGCCTCCAAATAACGAATTGCAGTGTGCCCCTCGCCCATGCGCGCCAGCAGCGTGCCCAACAGCATCTGCGCGCGGCCCAACACGAGCGGATGCTGGGCAATCGCTGGCTCTTGCAGCAGCGACTGAAGCAGGCTTAACGCCTGTTGTTCTTCGTTGTAATAGGCGTGGCGCAGCGCTTGCAGCCAATGACAGCGCAGCATGCCGCTGGCGTTCGAGGCGTGGCTGAACATCATAGCGGCATCAGCAATTTCCGAGGTGATCTCATGAACGCGGTTCATCCGCATGAGCAAGTGCGCGATGCACAGCAGGCTGTCGCCCAGCGCTGACCACACGTCTTGCCCTTCCGCCACAAGCGCATAGGCGAGCTGCCGCGCCTCGTTGGCGCGCTGCCATGCCAGCTCAGGGTTGTAGCACCACCCCTCCCAACTCCAATTATTCAGCGCCACAACGCGCGGTAAGCCCTCGCCTGCTTGGTCAAGAGCGTCTTGCAACCGCTGAATAATCGTTGTTGTTGTCGAGATCACGTGCCATTACACTGCATTAAAAGACTATTCTTATTATAGCTCTTTTATGAACATTGACAGGCCAATAGCCTCATCAGTGTAAAAAAGCTGTAAAAAAAGGGCTTACCACCAGCCTAACTGAGCAGCAGGCAGCGCCGAAAACGCGGGCAGCAGCGCGCCGCTCCAACGATCAAAGCGCAGCCCTTCCACGCCGCGCTCGGCGCTTACACGGTTGAGGGTCAACCAGCGGCCATCGGGCGATACAGCGTGGGCGGTGTAGAGCGCCTCGCCGGTGATGAGCGGGTGCGGGGCGCTGCCGTCGCTGTTCATCACAAAGATAGCCAGCGTGCCCAGCGCGCTGCTGGTGTAGAAGATCGTCTGGCCATCGGGGGTGATGAGCGGGAACGTTTCGTTGTGCGGCGTATGGGTGAGCCGCGTCAACCGGCCATCGCGCCGGTCGAGCGTCACGAGGTCATACTGCCCATCGATGAGCGCCGCCGTCAGCAGCTTAGAGCCGTCTGGCCACCACGCCAGCGACGACACCAACGGGTACGGCACAGGATGCACCGCTTCAACCTGCCGATCTGCCAGCCGGAACACCACCAGCGCGCTGCTCTCGTCGGCTTGCTGTAGATACGCAATGCGCTCACCATCGGGTGACCAGCTCGGCAGGCCGCGCACGATGCCGCTGTCGTCGCTGAACAGCAGTTCATCACGCGGGTCGTGCAGCGCGCGCAGTCGATACGTCACCTGCGGTGGCTCGGCTAATACTTCGGTGATGAGGTAGAGGCGGCGATCTGGCGAAAAGACCGCCTGCGCCACCGGCAGCTCAAAACGCAAGCCGAGGCCATAGTCCATCAGCATACGGCGCTGGGTCGTCACGTCTAACACGCCGCCCGACGGCAGCCCAAAGCCGAGGATGTAGACGATTAGCAGCGCAATCCAACAAAAGAAGAAAAAGAACGCCGAGGCTCGCAGCAGGGCGCGCAGCACAAGCGACCCTAGCAGTGGCTCACGAATTTGCTGCGGGTTTCCTCGGCAATGCGGGCAATGACCGGCGCGTGCACGGGCTTGAGCAAGAATTCCTCTTGCTGGATGTCGCGCTCGTAATTCTGGATCGAGCTGATGACGACCACACGGGTGTGATTCAGCTGCTCTGTCGCGCGGATGTAACGCAGCACCTCGCTGCCGTGAGTATGGGGCAGCAGCATATCCAGAAAGATTAAGGCAGGGGTTGTTGTTTCTAAGATGCTGATTGCTTGCTGTCCATCGGTGGCGAACAGGACTTCAAAGCCTGCACGCTCCAAGATGAAACGGTAGATGACTTCCAACGTCTTGTCGTCTTCCACTACGAGCGCAATCACAGGCCACTCTTTAGCCACTGTTTAGATAAATTTAAATGGACGCACAATGCCACATGCGCATTTACACTATTTTTATACTTGCATTGTACACAATGCGCAAGACCCTGTTACAACATCGTAACCTTTCGGTTGTCATGTCAACAGCAGCGCCAGCTCGTCGATGATGCGCTCTGCAACGTGCGTCTTGCTCATCAGGTCAAGCGTGACTTGTCGCCCGTCGCGGTAGAGCAGCGACACGCGATTAGTATCCACGGCGAAGCCTGCGTCGGGCGCGGTGATGTCGTTGGCGACCAGCAGATCCAGCCCCTTTTGTTCCAATTTGCGCTGCGCATTGGCGAGCAGCTCGTCACTTTCAGCCGCGAAGCCAATCAGAACGCGCGGCCTGCCCAGATGCTCGCGCTCGGCCTTGAGCGCCATGAGGATATCGTCGGTGCGGCCTAGCTCCAGCGTGAGGCCGACGCCGTCCTGCTTCTTGATCTTGTGATCAGCGCGGTGCAGCGGCCGGAAGTCAGCCACGGCGGCGGCCATGATCACCGCGTCGGCTTGTTCCGCGTGTTTGAGGACGGCATCGCGCATCTGCGCGGCCGATTCGACGTGGACGGGGTACACGCCCACCGGCAGGGGCAGATCGACCGTTGTCACCAGCGTGACCTCCGCGCCCGCGTCTACGGCGGCCTGCGCCAGCGCGTAGCCCTGCTTGCCGCTGGAACGGTTGCCAATGAAGCGCACAGGATCAATCGCCTCGCGCGTGCCGCCTGCGCTCACGACGATGTGCCGCCCGCTGAGCGGCCCACGCCGCCCCAGCACACGCCGCAGATGCCCCATGAGGGTGGGCGTCTCTGGCAGGCGGCCTTGGCCGGTTAAGCCGCTGGCGAAGCGCCCCACCTCCGGCTCGATGAGCCACGCGCCGCGCATTTGCAGCGCCTCCAAGTTGTCGACCAGCGCGGGGTGATGGTACATCGTGCCGTCCATAGCCGGGGCGATCACCAGCGGGCAGGTCGCCGCCAGCGCCGTCACCCCCAGCAGATCATCCGCCATGCCGTGCGCGAGCCGTGCGATGCTGTGCGCCGTCGCCGGGATCACCGCCAGCAGGTCAGCCCCGTGCGCCAAGCCCACGTGGGCAATGTGCGTTGGCAGCGCGCCGCCGGTCGCGCTTTGCCACAGGTCAGTGTAGACGGCGCGCCCCGTGACCGATTGAAAGGTCAACGCGCTGACGAACTGCTGGGCTGCATCCGTAAGGATGACATCGACCCATGCGCCAGCCTGCGTCAGCTTGCTGGCGAGGTCAACCGCTTTGTAAGCGCTGATGCTGCCCGTCACTGCAAGGACGACACGCCGTCCGTCAAAGATTCGCAGGGTCATAAAGAAGCGCTCCGTTGTTTTTGTCAACAATACCCACAAGGGCAGATGGCCGCAAGCGACGGGAAGCGAACAGAAGGTGGTCGTGCACCAGAGGCTAAAGCCTCTGGCTGGCGCGCGGGGGCTAAAGCCCCCTTCAGGGGGCGCGCTTTTGCCGGATGCTTCAGCGTCCGGCGCACGGTCGCCACCTGCTGGGAGGTCGTGGAGGGCATGACATCGTGCCGTGATCGACGGCGTGCAAGGCCTCATCCCCAACCCCTCCTCCTTCGAGAGAAGGGGCCAAGTCCCCTCTTTACCGGAGACGGGATTTAGGGGTGAGGCCTGATCAACCGGCACGATGTCACGGTCAAGGCTAGTAAAATCTACAGTAGGCCAGACAAGGCGAGGGGGAAGATCGCGCATCACCGCCAAGTTAGACACTCCCCCAGCGCGCCCGCACTAGCCAGCAGCAGCGCCTGCCCCTACAATCGGTCAAACAATGCAAGTGCAGCAGTTGAACCATGACTCGTTGGATCACAAAGCTTGACGTTACCGCGTTGAGCATCTCAGCGGCAGTGCTGGCGCTGGTGGCCGTTCTGACCACCCAAAGCGACCCCCGCCGCATTGGCCCGGCGGTGGCCTTCATGTACCCCGCGTTGGGCGGCGTGCAGAACGTGTGGATCGCCCCCGTGGCTGACCCCGCCGCGGCCGAGCAGGTGACGTTCGCGCCGCTGGGGATTTACGACTTTGGCGTCAGCCCCGACGGCGCCTATCTGGCTTACAGCGAGCGCACTGCTCCCACTGGCCTGCACGAGATCATGCTGATGAACCTGAACACGCGCCAAGTGACGCAGCTTACCCAGTGCGTGCAGGACAACGCCGACTGTCGGACGCCGGTCTTTCGCCCGGGCGGGCGCGTCATCGCCTATGAGCGCGTCAACGCCAACACGGGCATCGGCACGGGGATCGGCGTCGTGCGCATCTGGTTGGCTGATTACTCGCGCCAGCCCTATGAGACCGCGCCGCTCTCGCCCGATTCGCAGTTCATCGGCTATGGGCCGGAGTGGTCGCTCGATGGCAGCGTGCTGGCCTTCTACAGCAGCGACGTCGCCAGCCCGGGTATCCTCGTCTACAACCTCAACCCGGCCGAGGGGGCGCAAACGCTGAAGTACGTCCCCAGCCAGTATGGCACGGTCGGCGGCCTCTCGCCCAACGGGCAGCAGCTCGTCTTCCCGGATATGTACCGCCGCGTCGATGGACAGGTCTACTCTTTCCTGCGGATCGCTGACCTCAACGGGCTGGACTTTGTGAACTTTACCAACCCCGAGGACGAGGTGGACGACACCGAGGCGGTCTGGCATCCGGATGGCACGCGCGTCACCATCGTTCGCCGCTACACTGATGATCGCTTCACGCGCGGGTATCAACTCTACGACATCGACGTGGCTACGGGTGCGGCCTCGCCGCTGCTGGTGGATCCGGCCTACAGCCACGGCTTTTTCTCCTATGACACCAGCGGGCAGATGATCGTCTTGCAGCGCTTCCCCTTTGACCCGCAGACCGCCACCGGCTCCAACCCGCAGATTTGGACGCTGGACGTGACCACCGGTGAGCTAACCTTGATTTCAGACAACGCTTTCCACCCGCGCTGGGTATACGGAGTGAGTACACCATGAGCCGTGTGATGATCGTGACAACAATCACCCCCGACGACGCGGATGCTTTGTTAGAAGCCATTGCCGCAGCAGGCGGCGGGCGCGCCGGCCACTACACGCACTGCGCCTTCTTCGCAGAGGGCGACGGGCGCTTCAAACCAGACGCCAGCGCCAACCCACACGTCGGCGTGGTGGGGGCGATCAACCGCGAGCGCGAAATCCGCATTGAGACGTTTTGTGACCGCGCCCACGCCAAAGCCGTCGTGCAGGCCATTCGCGCCGCCCACCCCTATGAGGAGCCGGTGATCTACGTCATCCCGCTGATCGACGACGCTGAGCTATGAACCTGACGATCACGCGCTTTCGCCACTCGAGCGCCCTGCTGGACGCCTGCGCCGACATCTACGGGCGCACGTGGAACCGCAGCGTGAGCGACGCACGCTGGACGTTCGACGACTATCTGACGCAGCCGCACTTTGTGGGGGTGGTGGCCTGTTGGGAGGACGAGGAGATCGGTTTCGCGCTGGGGACGCAGAGCCTGCCCGGCCAGTGGTGGCATGACTGCGTCGCGGGGAAGCTCGGGGCAGATCACCCGGCCCTGCAAGAGGCCTTCATCCTGTGCGAGCTAGCCGTGCTGCCGCTCTACCGCAACATGGGCATCGGTCGGCAGCTCCACGATACGCTGCTGGCCTCGCAACCGATGCCCAACGCGCTGCTCTCCACCATGAGCAGCAACGTCGGGGCGCTGCGCTTCTACCAGCGCTTGAACTGGCAGGTGCTGCACCGCGGCCTTACGTTCTTCGATGGTCAGGAACCCTATGCGATCCTCGCTAAACGCCTGCCCTGAGGCCGTTCAGAGCTGCCGCCACCCGAAGAACAGCGACGCCCCGATGATGCCCATGTAGGCCGCGCAGCCCAGCAGCGCCAGCCCCAACGCGCTGACCGGCGGGCTGATCACAATCCACCCTGACCAGAACAGCGCGCCAACCGCTGCGCTGACCCGCACCCCCAGCAGCAGCCCCCCCACCAGCACGGCGGTCGGCCCCTCGGGCAGCGCGCTGACGAGGCCTAACACCGCCGACAGCCCTGCATCCAACGCGCCCGCCGCCAGCATCCAGCCCCACGCCACCAGCAGCCCCGCCGTGCTGAGCGGCGCAGCCCCAGCGATGAGCGCGGGCAGCACCAACGCCATCAGGCTTATCAACCCCACACGCAGGAAGATCGACAAGCCATGATCGCCCAAGACGGCGCGCAGCGAAGCCAGCCACTTCCCGAGCAGGATGTGCCACGCGGGAACGTTCGTCAGCAGCAGGTTATCCCACGTGTGGCTGCGGCGCTCGCGCAGGATGCTGTTGGCCGCCAGCGCGTAGGTGATGAGCGTCACCACCACGTACAGCGAGATGACGCCCACGAGCAGGCTGGCTATCCATATCCCTTCAAACGCCACGACGCGCTGCGCCACGCCAAGAGCGTCCTCCACGCTGATCCACGCCAGCCGCATGTAATGAACGCTTGCCAGCGCCGCTGGGATCAGCAGCAGCGCCGCCAGCACAATCCACACAAGGCCGACCCGTCCCTGCTGAATCAGGTAACGTTGATAGCGAAACTCTGCATTCAACAGCGGCCGCAGCGTGCGCAGCATCGCGTCTCCCTTTCGAGGTGAGGTTCCTATTTATGGTATATGATGACCTGATGTTGCGCACAAGAACTAGCTCTTCCTGTGGGATGGCTACCACGCCGCAACCTATGCAGCCGCTTGCGTCTGACAAATCAAAGTTGATTGTCAATTGAAAGGGGCGCAGCGAGCTGCGCCCCCACAAACAACCCTCTTGATCACAGCGCCCGCCAAACCTCCATCAGCGCGGGCAAGCGATCCTGAACCCACGCATCAGCGTTGATGCTGTCGTGCTGGTCAAGGAAGCATCATGGCTAAATTGCTTTCAACGAAATTAATCGTGTCCGAGGTCACTCGAACGACGATATCGTAGCAACCATCGAAGCCGATGTCGGCCGTGATGGTGTAGTTGATGCCCGACGCGCGAGGTCCCGAGTAGGGAAAGTCAGGATGAGGGAAGCTTGTGATGCCGCGCGGGTCTGGGCTGATGATGGTGGAAGAATGATTGTAATAGGTGAGAGCAATCGACTTTAGATTGGCTGGTATCAGAGGAGACAACACCAAACCACGCGACTGCACGAAGTCGAAGATAGCAGATATAGTGGAAGCCAGAGCAGACGGAGGCGATGGAGGCACGTTAGGCACGTTAAATCCTGCAATGGACGGGCAGGCTGGTTCAGTGTAACACTCTGGGGGATACTGACCACTACTTAACATTTTGCGTTCAACGCGAATGACATACCAGCCGCAGCGCCACATCCAGTTGACGTCTTGTTCGTCTACGTCTCCGTCGAAGTCGACGTCTGTCCTGTGGCATTTGCCCTCCCAACTGCCCCCTGTGAAGCAAGCGTTAGCGCGCTCATTCTCGGACGGGTCGTTGGGATTGCCTCGGTCGTCCTGCGCTTGGACACCCCAGACTACAACGGCCATTGTTAAAATGACCCAACACATCTTGTACCAGCTCTTCATGAGTGGCCTCCCAAAGCAACACGATTACAATGACGGGATAAACAAGTGCTATTGTTTTAATAATAGGCGGAGTTTCATTCTATAGAGCTAAAGAATTAATTGTTTTTGATTCAACGAAACCTTGACCTTATTAAGCACTAAGTATGATTAAAAAGATATCGACTCTGATAGCTTCAAATAGCCTTGAAATGCCTGCCTAGGTCAGTGGTACAATCAAACGGCAGAGCCACAAAACAAGTAGGTCGTGTCTATCATTCGCTCGCTGCTGCTCATCTCACGCTGCCCGCCGCACCCGCTGCACTTGGGGGATCGGCTCATCATTGGTAACCTCGTTCCGGAGTTGAAGGCGCGTGGCGTCGAGACCGACCTCATCGCCCTGTGCCCGCCTGACCCCAACCAGAGCATTGAGGCTGCCTACGAGCGCGACCAAGCGCTGCTGCCGCAGTACCGCTCCCAGTACCGCCGCGTGACGCTGCTGCGCGAGCCGCGTCGTTCAGGCCTGTCCTACGTCTGGCGGCTGCTGAACGAGAAGTCCCGCTTCCCACAGTCACCAGCGCAAGCGTGGTCGCCCGCGCTGTTTGAACAGGTGCAGCAGCACCTCGCCAGCCAGCGCTACGACGCGATCTGGCTGTTTGGCGGCGTGCAAGTCTACGAGGTGGCGGCAGCTTTGGACAGGCGTCCAGCGGTTATTACCCCGTATGAATCGTATGCCCGCTTCCTCACGACTGTGTTAGAGAAGCGTTTCACACCGGCAGCATGGCTGCGCCAGCGGATGGCCGCCGCTTATGAGTCGTTCATGTTTACGCCGTATCAGCGGGTGGTGGTGCTGGCCGCGCCGGATGCTGCCATGCTGAAGCAGCTTGCGCCCTCGCTCCGGCTCGAGGTGATCCCGAATGGGGTGCGCTTGCCCAAGCTAGACCCCGACGCTCGCCGCCCCGATGTGCTGCTGTTTGTCGGCAACTTTGAATACGCGCCCAACGTGGAAGCGGCTGAATATCTCATCAAAGAAATGCTGCCCATCATTCACGAGCGCCACCCCAACGTGGAGCTGTGGCTGGTGGGCAACGCGCCGCCGCCCGAGCTGCGCCAGTACACCGGCAGCCACATCCGCATCACCGGCTATGTGGACGACATGACCATGTACATGGAGCAGGCCGCGGTGTTCGTCGCCCCGCTGACCGTGGGGGCTGGCCTCAAGAACAAGGTGCTTGAAGCGCTCGCGCATCGCTTGCCGGTGGTGGGAACCCCCTTAAGCGTGGAGGGAATCCACGTGACGCACGAACAAAGCGCCTTGGTGGGTGAAATAGAAGAGCTGCCCGCGCTGGTGCTGCGCGCCCTAGACGACGACGCCCTGCGCGCGCGCATGGGGCAGGCAGGGCGTGAACTCGTCGAACGCGACTACAGTTGGGCGAGCGTGGCAGATCGCTACCTCGCCCTGTTTGCGGAGCTGCGGCCTAGCGACGGCTAAACGTGTACTCAATCGCCCCCGCGCCGAGGACAATCTGCGGCGTCTCCCCTTCACGGAAGCGCAAGATCACCTGACCAGCAAGGGGCGCATCCGCCGTCACATAGAACGTCTCCGTCGTAGTCGTGGCCGCCTGCGGGATCAGCTCCCACAAGCGCGAGGCATACTCACCGAAGTCGACGATGACATCCGCGCCGTCGATGCTCAGCGTCAAGTCGCCCAGCGCATCGTTGGCCCACTCGCCCACGAACGGCTCGAACAAGCTCGTATCGACCTGCTCGTTGAACTGCTGGCCGCTGGACATCGTCGGCGCACCGGCCTGCTCGGCGGCTTGGGCCAGCGCAGCGGTCGTCTCATCAGGTTGATCGTAGATCAGCTCCAGCGCGCGCGTCAGCGCCAAATTCGGCAGCGGGCTGTAGGCAGCGTTGGCCAGCACCACCACGCCCACGCCCTGCTCCGGCAGGAAGCCCATCAGGCTGGTATAGCCCAGCGCGTTGCCATCGTGGAAGATGAACGAGTTGCCCGCAAATTCGCCGAGGATCCAGCCGAGGCCGTACTCGGTTGCGGCGTTGATCTGAATTTGAGACTGCCACGTGTGGGTGAGGTTGTCGGCGCTCACCACGCGCACGCCGTCCAGCTCGCCCTCATTGATCGCCATGAGCAGGTAGCGCGCCATGTCGTTGACCGTTGACCACACGCCGCCGGACGGCGCAATCGATGCCACCCATTCCTCGCCGCTCAGGTCAAAGCGCCGCAAGCCCTCGAGCGACTGACCGTGGGGCTGTGCGACGTTGCCCAACGTGTCGAGGTCTTCAACCCGCAGCGTCGAGCGCGTCATGCCGAGCGGCTCGAACAAGAACGCCTCCAACATGGCGGCAAAGTCTTCATTGAGCGTCTCCAGCGTGCCGCCGCGCGCCAGCGCCGTCAGATAACCCGCCGCCGCCACCAACTGATTGCTGTATTGGAAGGCCTCGCCGAAATCCGTGAAGAACTCAAACGTCGCCAGCGAGTCGATCATCTCCTCGGCGGTGAAGGTGTTGAGGATGATCTCAAAGTCGCGCCGCGGGACGCCGCTGCACGCGCACACCAGATTCTCCATCGTGATCGACTGGGTGATGTTAGGGTCGGCCACCGCAAAGGTCGGCAGCACCTCAATCACCGGCGTGTCCCATGCGAAGACGCCCGCGTCGACGGCCTGCGCCATTGCCAGCGTAGTCATGCTCTTGCTGAGCGACGCAATCAAGAAAACAGTGTCGGCGTTGACTGCGCCCTCGCCTGTCGTGCCAAAGCCCTCCGCAAACACAACCCGCCCATCCTGCACAATCGCCACCGCCGCCCCGGGCACGTTCAGGTCTTCGAGCGCCTCCGCCATAAATGCGCGCAAATTCGCCGCCATTGCCTCATCCCACGGCTGGGCTTGGCCTGCATCCGCATCTGCCTCGACCGCGCTGGTCGCGCGGTACGACTGCGAGAAAATCAAGTACTGCGAGAAGCGGCGCTGAAGCGCAGAGAGGGTGGTGATCACAATGCTGGGGTAGGTACGCCCCTCTAGAATGAAAGATCCCGCTGCGATAAACGCGCCGTCCGCGCCTGTGCCGTCAGCATAGACGACCGTCACGCCCGCCTCAAAACCCTGTAGTTGGTTCTCCGGCACGTCAATCGTCTGCAGGGTTGCGCTGGTGTCAAATGTGGGGTCATATTTCGCCCAGAGCAGCGCAATAGACGCCATCATGTCGTCGGTGTCCTCAACGCTCGCGGCAGTGATGATCTCCTCATTAGGGGCGTTGACGATGATGAAGCCGTCGCGTTCGTCCACCGTCCAGCCGGTTGGCAGTTGAAATTGGAAAGACCCCGTCGGGTCAACATAGAGATCTTGCGCCGCCGCCATCACCGGCAGCAGCAGCACCACAAAAACCACCCACCATCGCTTGCTCATATCTATCTCCTTGTTTTTCTTGACTATATTTTGTTGTATATATACAACGTTTGTCAATAGGTATATTTCTTTGGGAGTGTCTAAACCTAAACAGATGGTGAGGCCTCACCCCTAAATCCCCTCTCCCGCAGAGAGGGGACTTTTGCCCCCTTCTCTAGCTCTAGTGGGAGAAGGGGGTTGGGGGATGAGGCCTTGTAACGCCAACCGAACAAGACGAGATGGCGCATCACTGCGACCTTAGACACTCCCATTTCTTTTCGTGCAGTTGTCAAACAAACTGATGATGCGCTTAACACACCTTCATCAGCTCCTATCATTAAAAACCTTTTTTGAACGACAGTCAAGGAGTTTAACACACCACCACAATATTTGTAGGGACAGGGCATGCCCTCTCCGTGGCGCACAACCAACACCCACCATGCAGCGGCGATGCGCTGCATCCCCCAGCCAAGCCTCCGGTTGATTCCGCAGCGGCGTGGGTGTAGCATGGCGCGGCAGACAGTGTTAAGGAATGATGCATGACCCATCCCTTCGACGATACGCAGCCCACCGTGACGATCCAGCCCGAGCCAACGCCCAAGCGTGGCGGCGCGTTGGGGCTGCTGTTGTTGATCGGCGCGGCGGTGCTCACCAGCCTCGCGGTGATCGTGCTGGTGCTGCCCACTGAGACGCCACCGCTGCCCGAAGCACCCACGCTCGAATCGGTCGTCCAACTGCCCACCGATGCGACGCTGCCTCAACCCACCAGCACACTGCCGCAGCTCCCACCTGATACCATGCCGCAGGTAATGGGGCCAGCGCCCACCCTCAACGCCGAGCGCATCGCGCTCATCTTGCAGACGCCTGTTGCTCAGCTTGGCGAGCCAAACGCTGGCGACCTGCTGAAGTTCAACCCCTACACCTTCATCCCAGAGCGGCCGCGCAGCGAATTTATCGAGTACACAGCGGTATCAGGGGACACGATCGACACCATCGCACGGCGTTACGGCCTGCGCGCGGAGACGCTGGCGTGGTGCAACGACCGGCGCATCGTGTTCGTGCTGCGCCCGGGCGATGTCCTGCGCATCCCGCCGGTCGATGGCGCGTGCCACGTCGTCCTCGGCACACGTCAAGAGACCATCGCCCGCCTTGCCGAGCAGTACAAAGTGCCCGTCCAGCAGCTGCTCAACTCGCCGTACACCAATTTTTTCGACATGTCGCCGGATACTGTGCTGCCCGGCGGCTTAAACCTGTTCATCCCGGGCGGCGAAGGGCCGCTCATCGCGTGGAACCCGCCGAGCGAAGTCGAGACGGACGCGCAAGGCAACATCCGCACGGTGTCGTTCGCCAAAGGGCTGGCGGGCAGCTGCGGCCAAGTGGAGCCGGGCGGCGGCGCAGCGTGGGGCAACCCGCTGCCAAATGGGACATTTGTGCGCGGCTTCAGCGTTGGCCACACCGGCATCGACCTCTCCGCTGCGGTCGGCACGCCGATCTTTGCCGCCAACAGCGGCCCCGTGCTGTTCAGCGGGTTCAGCACGTGGGGCTACGGTGAGACGGTCGTGCTGGCGCATGGCCCGTTCAGCACGCTCTACGCGCACATGTCCCAGCGCAACGCGCGCTGCGGTCAGTTCATCAACGTGGGGCAGGTGGTGGGGCTGGTTGGCAGCACCGGCAACAGCACAGGCCCGCACCTGCACTTTGAGATTCGCTTCAACGATCAGCCCCAGAACCCCTCCGGCACGCCCGGGATCGGCTGGTAGCCACCGCGCGGCGAGCAGAAGAAAAACGCCCGCCGCGCTCACCGATTCTGCTTCACATGTTGACGAATGTAACCGCCACCACGCCAATATAAGCCGCGAGGATCAACCCGCCTTTGACGCGCCCAATGACGCGGTTGAAGCCGAGGAGGAGCATTCCAATCGCAAACGCCAGCATGATCGGAAACTGCAAGGTGATGAGCGTTTGCTCGACACTGATAGGGCGGATAATGGCCGTCAAGCCGAGGATGGCGAGGATATTAGCAATGTTCGAGCCGACCACGTTGCCGACGGCGATATCGCTCTGCTTGCGCAGGGCCGCGACGAACGACGCCGCCAGCTCCGGCAGCGATGTGCCCACAGCCACCAGCGTGAGGCCAATCACCAGCTCACTCACGCCGATCTGACGCGCTGCGCCGGTCGCGCCCGTCACAGTGAGCTGTGCGCCGATCACCAGCGCGGCCAGCCCTGCTAGCAGCCGCAGCACCTCCACGGAGCGTCTGACCGTGCCTGCCTGCTGGCTCATTTCCTCGATCTCAGCCAGCTCGGGCGATTTGTGGTCGCGCTTGTAGCGCACGATGAGGTACTGCATTGCGTTATAGGCGAGGAAGCCGCCGAACAGCAGAAAGCCATCGATTACGCTGATCACCCCGTCAAGCGCCATAACAAACGCCGCCACGGAGATAGCGATCATGATAGGCATCTCGCGCACGATCAAATCCCAGTTGACGCGGATCGGGAAGATCAAGGCGGAGAGGCCGATGATCAAGCCGATGTTGACGATGTTGGAGCCGACGACGTTGCCGATGGCGATATCCGAGGAGCCTTGAATGGCAGCGCTGATGCTGACCACGAGTTCGGGCGCAGACGTGGCCCACGCGACCACCGTCAAGCCCACCAGCAGCGCGGGCACACCGAACGATGTGGCAAGACGTGAGGCCGCCTTCACCAAGAAATCACCGCCGAACCATAACCCGCCAATGCCTAAGCCGATCATACCCAGATAAAGCAGCATATAGCCCCCGTGGCCTTGCCTTCGTCAACGAGATAAAAAGTGGAAAAGGTGTTCAGCACAGCGCGCCAAACGCGCCACATTCTAGCGCAACATCGGCCACTTGCGCAGGGCACCCCCCCCAGCCTTGGGGGGTGCTGCGCCCTGTGTGAGCGCGGCCTGAGCAGATCAGCTCATCCCATGCGCAGCTGCCCCCACAGCCACGCCGCGCAGCCCTGCGCGAGGCGTTCGTAGGTGTAGTCGTAGTCACCATCGGGGTAAGGGTCGTGGACGTTGGCGTCGTCCGTCAGGCCAGCCGCGACGGCAGCTTCCATCAACAAGCCCACTTGCGCCCGCCCCCCGCGCTGATGCCGCAGCACGAAGCCCAGATTGTGGCGATCCATCGCCAGCAGCACGTCGAAGCGCTGCAAATCCTCCCATTCGAGCTGGCGTGCCAAGCTTGGCAGGCGCTGATGCCCACGCCGCGCCAACACGTCAAGGGTGCGCTCATAGGCGGGCGCGCCGACCAGCGCATGCGTCCCAGCCGAGTCCACCTGCCAATCGTAGAGCTGATGCTGCGCCAGCAGGTCAGCCATCACCACCTCGGCCATCGGCGAACGGCAGATATTCGCGCGGCACACCATCAGGATGCGAGTCATGAGGCAGGCGTGTTGGTGGCGAAAAGCATGAACGGCGTCGGGGTTGCGGTCGGCGTGAGGGTCAGTGTGGGGGTTGCGGTGGGGGTGAGAGTCGCGGTTGGCGTGTCGCTGGGTCTGGGTGTCTCGGTCGGCGGGATGTCAGTCGGCGTGGGGCTGGGTGGTGGCGTTTCCGTCGGCGTAGGGCTGGGCGGCGGCGTTTCCGTCGGCGTAGGGCTGGGCGGCGGCGTTTCCGTCGGCGTGGGGCTGGGCGGCGGCGTTTCCGTCGGCGGCGGTGTGTGGGTGAGTGTGGCGCTGGGCGTGTCGGTCGCCGTGGCAATCAGGGTGGGCAGTTCCGGCGCTTCAATTAGGGCTTGCAAGTTGTTCTGGATGATGGCAAACAAGCCAATCAAGATGATCGTCCCTAGCACAGCGATCACACTCGCCACAATCAGGCGGCGCTGCGGGCGCTGAAGCTCCGCGACCAGCGTATGGATGCGCTGCTCGTCGCCTACATCGTAGGGGATGGGCAGGGGGACGCCGGCTTCATTGGGGAGCAGGTCGCGCACTCGCTGGATAATGGTGGGCAGGTCGCGCTCATGTTCCAAGACCAGAATCGGCAGGCGGCGCTCGTGTGCCTGTGACACATCTTGCAAGATGATCCGCGCCTGCGGGGTCGCTTGGTCAGTGGCAGCATGCCATACCAGCAAAAACACCGATGCCGACGCCAACGCCGACTCGATCATGACGCGTTCATTGGGGCGCCTGCGGTCGAGCGCAGGATCGCGCACCCACACGCTCACGCGCAGCGCCTCTAACTGGCTGCGCGCTTTGAGCGCCAGCGACTGCTGCGAACTGCTGTATACAAGATAGACGTAGCCCATCGTATAGGCATTCCACACGGTGATCAAAGCGTTTGGAGTTTAGGGCTTTGCACACGCCTTTGCAAGGAAAAAATGCTGCCGCGCGAATATCGTAGCAAATCGCTATTTAGCTTAAAAATTTGATCACGTATGCATTTCTTTACAAACCCTTCACTTTTATATTGCTTTACTTTTCGTATTTAGTATGTTAATCTTATTATCGAAGTTATCTTAAGGATGGAGGTATTATTAACGTGCGTCAATCCTCTGTCGTACCCATGCTTTTTGCTGTCTCCTTGTTGTTTTCGCTCGGATTGGTGACTTCTGCCCAATCTCGGCAGTCGCTGTGCCGCGAAGCGGCCAACAGCGATATGGCCATCGTTGGCCGCTCCTGCCAGACGGTGGACGCCAACACGTTCTGCCTTGCACAGAGCGACGCCGTCGTGATGTTCCAAGAGGAGTTATCACGGCTTGAGGCTGGGGATCGCATCCTCAACCGCGAGTTTGACATGATTTCGCTAAGCGATACCAGCCGCGACTTCCCCGTGGCTTACCTGCGGATGATGGCCAACCTGCCCGCCACGTTCGTCAACGACAACCTTGTAATGGTTACAACGGGGTTGGTGACCGTGGCCGACACCAGCGACATTGTGGGGGAGCCGTTCCTCGACGAGCTGGCCGCGGTCAGTGGGACGTTAAGCGCGGTGACTGACGTCTTGAGCTTCCCGCCCAACTACGGCAACCGCACCTCGGAAGTGGTGGGGCAATTAGCGGCAGGCACAGAGGTCAAGATGGACGTGCGCAGCGCCAGCGGCTCACACGTGCGCATCGCCTTCACCTACCCCTTTGGTTTTGGCCGCCGCGTCAGCGCGTGGATTCCCGCCAGCAGCTTGAGCGATGACTCGGCGGTCGCTGATCTGCCCGTGTTGAACCCGGGCCAGTTCACCCCGATGCAGTCGTTCCTCATCGCACCAGCGGATAACTGCGCCAACGTCGACACGCGCACATTTATCCAATCGCCCGGTGCGGTCGCAGCAGAAATTCAAGCCTATGGCATCGACATGGTGATCAATTCCGCGCTGGTCTTGAACCTAACGAACCCTCAGGGCAACGGCTGCTACACCTTGCAGGTGATCCCCGTCATGGGAACAACGCTGCTGGTTGACCCAGCCAACCCCGACGATTTGGACGCAGCGATTGCCGTCACGCCAACGACCTTCTTCGAGATGAATGTCTGCCTCGTGCGTGACCCGCGCGGTCGCTTCTCCGCGGTGGTGGATCCGCAGTTCCGCGCCAACTTCGCCCGCTTCAAGCAGGATTACCTCGACAAGGTGGCTGACGGTCGCGCGTTGATCAACCAAACGATCATCGACTGGCTGAATGTGTTCGCTGGCATCCCCAGCTTCTTGCTGCCGTATGAGCTGCAGCCACCGGTGATCATCGCGCCGTCTGGCATCGGGCAGCCCTTCCCGATCTTCGAGACGTTCGACCCGCCCATTAACTAACAAACCGAACAAGGGTGCGCCTGCTCAAGATGGCATCGCACCCTTTGCGCTGCGCGTTTCTGTTCAGAATTGTTGTCTTTTCGCCCTGCCGTCGACCATTTACCTATGATTATTTGTAATTGCCGTGTGTCGTAACGGCTGGATGACTACAAGCAGGTAAGGATCAAGATTGGAACTCACGCACTACATTCGCCTCGTCCGCAAGTGGGCATGGCTGCTGATTCTGGCAGGGTTTGTCGCAGCAGGGATCACCTTTGTCGTCAACGTGCGGCGGCCCCCTGTGTTTCAGGCGTCCACCACCTTGTCGATTGGGCGCTTTATCGAGGCCCCCAACCCCAACAGTGGTGACATCCGCACCGGCATCGACCTTGCCCAGACTTACGCCCAGCTCGTGACAACGTTCAACGTGCTGCAAGCGACCGTGGAAGCGCTCGGCTTACCGATTTCCCCCGACAGCCTGCGCTCGAGCATCACCACCCGCATCCTGCCCGGGACATCGCTGCTGGTTGTCACGGTCAGCTCGGATAATCCGGTGGTCGCTGCGGACTTGGCCAACACACTAGCAGAGCAGCTCATCGCCCAAAGCCCGACCAACCTCACGCCGGAGCAGCAGCAGCAGGTGGCGTTCTTGAACGCTCAGATTCAAGATTTGACCGTACAAGTGCAGCAGAGCCGCCAGCAGCTCGACCAAGTCAACGCGCAGCTGAGCAGCACGACCACCCCGCAGCAGCTCGAAGCGCTGACCATCCAGCGCAACGCCATCATCGACCAGATCAACAGCGCACAGGCCAACATCGCCCGCTTTACGGAGACGATTGCCTCGCTCCAGCAGCGCACCAACGCGCTGGACATCGTGGAACGCGCCCGCATCCCTACTCAACAGAGCAGCAGTCGCATTGAGACGACCGTCCTGCTGGGCGCGATCGTCGGTGTGGCGCTGGCCTTCGGCGTCGTGCTGCTCATCGAGTATCTCGACGACACGATTCGCACGACCGAGGACGCAACCCAGACGCTGGCCGTGCCCGTGCTGGGGGCCATTGTCCGCTTTGGCAAGCGCCCAGACAGATACGATGAGATGCTGCTGACGAATTATCCGTCTATGTCGCCCATCGCCGAGGGCTACCGCACCGCGCGCACCAATATGCTGTTCTCAGAGTCGAAAGATCACAAGCGTGTGTTTGTCGTGACCAGCGCCAACCCCCAAGAGGGCAAGACAGTCACGACGGTCAACTTGGCGATTGCCATGGCGCAGGCCGGGCTGCAAGTGCTGCTGATCGACGCGGACTTGCGCCGCCCACGCGTGCATGAAGCCTTCAAGCTTGAGAACACAGTGGGCTTGACAACCTTGCTGTTCAGTACGCCCGACCTCACCAACAATGACCCCACCGCCAGCGAACAGGCACGCTTCCCCGCGTTGGCCAAATGTGTGCAGTATACTGGCGTGCCCAAGCTGCGCGTGCTCACCAGCGGCTTTGTGCCCTCCAACCCGACGGAAATCCTCGGCTCCGCCATCATGACCCAGTGGATCGCCGCCCTGCGCTCGTCGCCGACGATTGACGTAATCATCATCGACACGCCGCCCAGCCTCGCCGCTGCCGACAGCGCCGTGCTAGCCGCCACCATCGGGGCGGACGTGCTGCTCGTAATCGACTGCGGCAAGACGCGCCGCGGTGCTGCCCTGCGCGCCAAAGAGCAGTTCACCAAGCTCAACATCCCGATAGCGGGGGTGATTGTCAACCGCATCAACCCACGCGATGAAGAGTACGGCTACTACTATGGCTATTATTACACGCCACAAAATGTGGGAGCACCAGCGCAGTCGCGCGGGAAGGTGTAAAAGCTGGCTGCTGTGCTGGGGATAGCACAGCAGCCAGCTGCTTTATGGACTCATTCTCTTAAGAACTATTACATTGTGGTGCCCCGTTTCGTAATTGTACGCAAAAATTCGTTTTTTATATTGTTAAAATTAATTACAAAGTAGTATGACATCGAGTTGTAGTTACTGAGTTGACGTTATAGCTAGCCAGAGGGGGCATCGTGAGCAGCGAAAAGCGTTTTCATAACCGCCTCGAGCGATACTTCTACAGCCTAAGCCGTATAAGTATTGACGTGCTGATTGGCGTCTTCGCGTATTTGATCGTCTATATGGTCAACACCGAGCGTGTATTTGCTGACCCCGCACTCAACGCATGGTTCATTGCGCTGGCCGCAGCGGCGATGGTAGGGTCGCTGTACATCTTCGGCGTGTATCGTCGCATCTGGGAGCGTACGAGCGGCCACGGCATCACCCTGCTTATCAACGCCGCGGTGGCGCCGACCCTGCTGCTGGCGCTGCTGGCGTTGATCGCGAACCCGCGTCCACTGTCCATCGCTACGGTTTTGTTCGGCAATTTGATCGCATTCGTTGGCTTTGTAGGGATTCGCTACCGGTCGCGCCTTGTGAGTGGCTTGGTGTGGCGCTGGCGAGTGTGGCTGCGCCGCGCCGAAGACACACGCGAGCGCGTGCTGATCGTGGGCGCAGGCGAGGCTGGCCAGTCCATCGCCCTGTCGCTCAAACATGGGAGCGCCAACCGTCGCTTCAAGGTCGTTGGGTTTGTAGACGACGACCCCGAAAAGCAAGGGATGTTCGTGGAGGGCAGCCCGGTACTGGGCACATGCCAGAGCATTCAGTCGATTACCCCCCGTAAAGAAATCGACCTCATTGTGGTCGCCATCCACAACATCAGCGGCCTTGCCTTCCGCGAGATCCTCACCCAGTGCGAGCGCACCACCGCGCGGATCAAAGTGGTGCCAGATGTCATCAGCCAGTTTCAAGCGACGCACCATGTGGGGCTGCTGCGCGACGTGAAACCGGAGGACTTGCTCGGGCGCAGCGTCATCAGCAAGCATCACAACGTTGATCTTACTCTCATCGCCGACAAGATCATCCTCATCACGGGCGCAGCAGGCTCCATCGGCTCAGAGTTGAGCCGTCAGATTCTCGACTATGCGCCGACGCAGGTCATCTTGATGGATAACAACGAGAGCGGCCTGCACGACCTCTACATCGACATCTTGGCGCTGAAAAAGCCGATCAACGTGCAGGTAGTCCTTGGGGACATCACCGCTGAGGATCAAGTGCAGCGCATCTTTGAGCGCTACCATCCACAGATTGTCTTTCACGCAGCAGCGTACAAACATGTGCCACTGCTGGAGAGCCACCCCGCCGAGGCGATCCGCGTGAACCTGCACGGCACGCGCGTCGTGGCAGAGCAGGCGTTGAAGCACCATATCGAGCGTTTCGTCTTCATCTCAACTGATAAAGCCGTCAACCCATCCAGCATCATGGGCGCGAGCAAGCGCCTGTGTGAACTGCTGCTGCACAATCTAATGTGTCAGCGGGACTGCCGCACGTTGTTTACATCCGTGCGCTTTGGCAACGTCCTCGGCAGTCGTGGGAGCGTCGTCCCCACGTTCACACAGCAGATCGAGCGCGGCGGGCCGGTCACAGTGACGCACCCTGAGATGACGCGCTATTTCATGACCATCCCCGAGGCGGTCAACCTCATCATCCACGCGGCGGCGCTTACCCGTGGGGATGACATCTTCATCCTGCAAATGGGCGAGGTTGTGCGGATCGTTGAGCTGGCCGAGCGCTTGATCCGCCTGCGCGGGCTGCGGCCCTATACCGACATCGCCATCGAGTTCATGGGCGTGCGCTCGGGCGAGAAGATGCACGAAGAACTCTACTCTGAGCGCGAATGCCCAGAGCCGACGCCGCACCCGTCGATCATCAAAATCCGCACATGGGACAACACGCTCAATTGTGAGCAGTTCATGCAGCGGCTCGACGCGCTGATCGCGCAGCGCTGTCAGACTACCTCTGACATTCTCAGCGCGATGCGTGCTATGATGCACTCAGTGCCGCTCGCCTTGACCACAGTCAACGGGGAAGCGCATCCAACGCAGGAAGCGACAAGTGAGGCGCAGCACCTATGAGCGTTTCAGAAGAGACCACTCCCACGCCTGTGGCGCAGCCGATGCCGGTGGCGCAGGCTGTGCCAACGCCCAGCCGTCGGCGGCGCTCATCGCGCGGGGGGCCGCGCTGGCTGCGCCGGTTGACGAAGAAGATCAACCTGCGCGGGTTGTTCGCGCGGGCGCTGCTGCTGCTCATCGTCGGCGCGGTGGTCTTGGGTGTGGTGGCGCTGGTGCTGGTGACAGATGCGACCAACCGTGTCGAATCGTCGGTGGCAAGCGTAACGCGCGTTGTCAACACGGTGTTCAATCGCCCGGGGACGACCATCACCCTGAACGACTTCAACCGCCTGCAATCGAGCGTGGATGAACTGTCGCGCACGTTGGCCAGCGCCGCGAGCCAAACCGCCTTCCTGCGCCCTGTCGCCAATCTTGACGCTGGGCTGCGAGCAACCGTCGCCGCGCTGGATGCCACGCGGGAGCTGACGCTGGCGGCGGATGCCCTCCTCGACGGGTTGCAGCCGACCGTGTTCTTCTTGGTGGGCGGGCGCGCCGATGACACCGTCGTGACGCAGATCTCTTCCGGCGAGCGCATCGTCGAACTGCTGCGCTTGGGGCGACCCAAGTTTCTTGAAGCCCAATTCCACCTCGAGCGCGCCAACCGCATCGTGAACGCCCTCAGCGCCGACGCGCTGCCCCTCGCAGCGCTGCTCCAACTCGAGCAGATCAACAGCTACTACGTCCAAATCAGCGAGATTCAAAGCCTCCTGATGGACGCGCCCGACCTGTTGACATCTGCGTTGGGGCTAGCAGGCGATCAAAGCTACTTGGTGCTGGCGAGCAACAGCGATGAAATTCGCCCCTCTGGCGGCTACATCAGCACCTACGGCTGGCTGATGGTGCGCAACGGTCGCATTGTGGACTACAACTACAGCGCCACCACCACCACCACCCCCAACCCGCCGCCAGCGGCGATGAGCAATCAGATCCCTATCCCGGGCTGGTGGCTGCAATTTGGCCGCCCGATCTTCGCCGCGTGGGATGGCAGTTGGTCGCCAGATTTCCCCACGACCGCGCAGATGGCCATGTGGTACTACAACAACGGCAACAACCCGCGCTCGCCCGTGCAGGGGGCGTTCGCGGTGAACATCGTCGCGTTCGAGTACATTCTAGGGGCGCTGGGCGAGGTGCGCGTGCCAGAGTTCAGCGTGACCGTCACACCCGAGAACTTCCGCCGTGTGGTCTACGACATCCGCGCGTTTGGTGAGGGCGACACGCCACACAAGCGCTTCCTCGCCGCGCTCTACCGCCAAATCTTCAGCGATTGGCAGGCGATGACCAATGACCCGCAGCGCAGCGCCGCCATCCTCAGCGTGCTGCTGCGCGCCCTGCAAGAGAAGCACCTTATGCTCTACTTCACCGATGAACGCCTCAACCGCGCGATGGACTTGCTCGGCTGGTCAGGGCGGCAGTCAGCAGGCAGCAGCAGCGACTATCTCATGGTGGTAGACACGAACCTCGGCAATAAGTCGAACAGCTCCATCCGACGCCAGACGACTTACGACGTGCAGATTCAGCCCAACGGCAGCGTTGACAGCCGCCTGACTGTGCTGTACGACTACCCTGCTGCCGTCGCTGCCAACGATCCTGCCGTCAATCCCGAGTTCCACGGGCCAGTCAACTACAACAACCTCGCGCAGTTCTTTGTGCCGCCGAACGCGCTGCTCGGCAGCGTGACCGACAGCCTGCGCCGCTTTGAGCAGGTGCTGCTGCCGGATCACACGCTGTTCGTCGGGCGCTTAAGCGTGCCGCTCGACACCAGCCAGCGCATCCAGATCACCTACACCAGTCCTGACGTTGTCGAAACCCTCGGCGACTTCCAGCGCTACCGCCTGCTGATTGAGAAGCAGCCGGGCGTGCGCTCCGAGCTGGTGAGCGTGCAAGTGACGATGCCACAGGGGGCAGAGGTGGTGCGCGTCAGCCCTGAGCCGGTCGCCACCTACACGCTCGACCGGCAGATCATTGAGTTTCGCTTTGAGATGGTCAGCGATGTAACCGTCGAAATCCTCTACCGCTAACGCGCGCCGCCGATTGCTGTTACAATGCTGCATCGTACACAAGGCGATGCTATGACGTGGTTTCATGATATTGTGACCTCGCACGGGTGGTATCAGCTCGCGCCGTTTCGCTATGAGGGCGGCGCGCTAGAGCGGCTGCACACCCTCCCCGATGGCCACGCCAGCCATGTGACGATCTGCGCGGAGGGTGAGGCGCTGCGCTGGTCAGCCAGCGAGCCAGTCGCCGACCCCACGGCGATCGATCAAGCGGTGCGGCGCATGTTCAGCCTCGATTGGAACCTAGAACCGTTTCACGCGCTGCTGCGACAGCATCCGCGCTACGCAGGGCGCGTACAGCCCACGTGGGGGCGGCTGCTCGTCGCGCCGACGGTGTGGGAAGACCTCGTCAAGACGCTGCTCACCACCAACACCACATGGGCGCAAACGCGGCAGATGACGGCGCGGGTGTGCGCCTTCGGCACACCCTACGACGGCGGACACACCTTCCCAACGCCGCAGCAGATCGCGGCCGTTCCGTTCGACGACTTTGCGGCGCGGGCGCGCTTGGGGTATCGCGCGGCAGCGCTGCATGAGCTGGCGCGGCGCATCTGTGACGGCCTCGACGTGGAGGCGTGGCGCGCGCTTGACAGCGATGCGCTGTATCAGCAGGTGCGCGGGCTGCGCGGCTTTGGCGACTACGCCGCCGGAACGGTGCTGCGGCTGCTGGGGCACTTTGACCGGCTGGCGATTGACACCGAATGCCGCGCGGCGTTTCGCCGTGTGACGGGGCGCGCCGCGTTCACCGACGCAGACATCCGCGCCTACTACGCCGACTTTGGCGCGTGGCAGGGGCTGATGAGTTGGATTGACATTATGCACAGCGAGGAGAACACATGAAGGCGCTGGTTACCGGCGGGACGGGCTTTGTGGGGTCGCATGTGGCGCGGCAGCTTGCCGAGCGCGGCGATCAAGTGCGCGTGCTGCACCGTCCCACCAGCCGCACCCAAGCCCTTGAGGGCATCCCGTATGAGCCTGCGCACGGCGACGTGACCGACCGCGAGGCCGTGCGCCGCGCCTGTGAGGGCGTAGACGTGGTGTTTCACGTGGCGGCGGTGGCCGACTACTGGCGGGCAGATGTCAAGCACATGTTCGAGGTCAACGTCGAGGGCACACGCCACGTGCTGGCAGCGGCGCAAGAGGCAGACGTGCAGCGCGTGGTGTTCACCAGCAGCGCGGCCGCGCTCGGCTTTTTGGACGACCGTCCCTCCGATGAGGCCGTTCCCTTCAACCTGCCGAAGGAAAAATTCCCCTACGGCTACAGCAAAAAGCTGGCCGAGGAGATCGCCAGCGGCTACGCGGCGCAGGGCTTGCACGTGGTGACGCTCAACCCCGTGGTGATCATGGGGCCGGGCGATCTGAACGTCATCAGCGGGACGTTCATGCTCCAGCTCAAGCGCTACGGCATGCTCACGCCGCTGACGCACGGCGGCGTCTCGGTGATTGATGTGCGCGATGTGGCGCGCTATCACCTGCTGGCGGCGGAGCGCGGCCAAAGCGGCGAGCGCTACGTGTTGATGACCGCCAACTACACCTATCATGAGTGGTTCAGACTGATTGCTGAGGTGATCGGGGTGCGCCCACCGCTGCTCACGCTGCCCAACTGGGTGCTGCCGCCCGCGGCGGCTGCCATCGACGGGCTGCGCGCGTTGGGGGTGCGCACCCCCATTGACGCCAACCAAGTCCGGCTTGGCGCCAAGTTCGTCTACTTCAACGGCGAGAAGGCGCACCGCGCCTTCGGCCCGCCCCAGATCGACATGCGCCAAAGCCTGCAAGATACCTACGCATGGTACAAGCAGGCCGGGTTGATTTAGCGGGTTGTGAGATCAACCCCGCCGCGCAGCTCATACTCGTAGGTCGCCTCAACTTGGTCGACGCGCATGCCTGCGTCTTCGTAGAGCTTGAGCGCGCCCGTCAAGCTGGAAGCGTCCACATAGAGCGTCACACTGGGCTTGCCCAGATCCCAGTAGGCGCGGAAGGTATGGCGCAGCAGGAAGTTGGCCAGCCCGCGCTTGCGATGAGCGCGGCGTGTGGCGAGCGCTGCCACGTGCGCCACGGTGGGGTCGCCCCATTCCTCGATGCGCGTGTTGCAGAACGCCGCCACCTCCCCGCTGGCATCATGGATGACGAGGTACACGCGATCAGGCGTCCACTTGGAGTCGTTCTCCACCCACGAGCGGAACTGCTCCACAGCTTTCTCAAAGGGTTGTTCGACATAGCCCCAGTGGTCGCGCCATGCGTCCACGCGCGCGCGCATGTACGGCTCGATGTCATCGGGCATCCGCATCGTGCGCAAGGTGTAGCCCTCCGCCAGCGGGGGCACGCTCGGCGCTTCGGTCATGTCGATCTTCATGCGGAAGAAGTGCCGCACCACGCGAAAGCCTGCCGCCTCGAACATCGCCTTTTTGGGCGCGTGCTTCTCAGGAACCCACGACTGCACTACCACGCGCGCCTCCTGTGGGCAGCGTTCGATGGCTTCGCTGGCGCGGCGCAGCGCCCACGCCATGCAAACCTCCTCCAACCCTTGCCCCACATGTTCCGGCGCAATCGTCACGCCCAGCGTGTTGCGCACAGGCGGTTCGGCTTGGTCGTAGACCTCCGCGCGCGCGATCACCTGCCCCTCGGGCGTGATGAGCAGGCGCGTTGAAGCCTCAACGTTGTAGTGCCCGTCGAAGTACTCTGCTAACATGTCCTCAAGCGACATGCGATAGTTGGTGATGCCGATGGATGCATCGTCGGCGTATAACAAGTCAGACAGCGCGGCCATGTCCTCGCGGGTGT
>JBDNCV010000041.1:0-28357 GCA_046719465.1 Anaerolinea sp. | reverse complement strand
GTCCGGCGTTCAACGATGTGGGTAACGCCTAGCACACGGGGTGAGGTGCAGGGGGCAGGGCCATCACCGGTGATTTAGACCCTCCCGACTTTTGCCCACTTCTCTCTTGGGAGAAGGGGGTTGGGGGATGAGGCCCTTGCCCCTACCCGCCCCTTGGTACTCGCACCGCTGCACCCTGAGCTGGGCGCTTGTTTAGAACTGTCTCAGTTTCAACAAGGTCATGATAGAATAGGTGCAACTCGCAGCGTCTGAATGCGTAGATGTATATTTAGAAAGACATGGAGACTGCCGCGTGAGCAATTGGTGGGGCACGAAACAAGAAGTGTCGCCGCGCCTCATTATGGAGGTCGAGGCGATGAAGGTCACCTTCGGCAATACCTTCAAGCTGGTGGTTCCGCCCTTCGGGGGGCTGCTGTATTGGCAGGGCACGGTCAATATCAACCTGACGGTCGTCCCCGACCCAGCGCACACCCTCAAAATCTTGTATCCCAAAGAATATCCCAACCGCCCTGCCGAGGCGTACTGCATGCGCCCGCGCATCTACAGCGAAAAGCACCAGTACGAGGACGGGCAGTTGTGCCTCTTCAACCCGCGCGACGGCGAAAACTACGGCTGGAACCCAGCCAAGTCGACCGCTGTCACCGTGGCGAGCTGGGCGGTGGAGTGGCTGTACTCCTATTACACATGGCGCACGACGGGCAGTTGGCCGGGGATCGAGGAGCGCATCCGGCCCGACTCTCCGCTGCCGCGCCGCAGAGATCGGTGACGTGGAATGACGCCGCTTTGGGACGCAGTCGCCGGGGAATTCAACCATTTGGGCAGGCGCATACGAGGACTCGCCATGATCAGTCGTGGAATCGTACCGAATTTGGTTATCGCTCGGCGGGTGGTGGAGCGCGTCATCGAGGCGGCCAATCACTACCTCGCCGATGAGACAGGCGAAACGATGGTGGGCTTCGTCGTCCCCGCCGATGACACGCCTGAAAGCATGCCGACGCTCTACGTGTTGGATACCATCAGCCCCGACGAGAACGCCATCCGCCGCTCGCACATGTTCGAACAGGGTGATGAGCTTCAGCAGGACATCTTCTTCTGGCTCTCGGACAACTGGGATACCTACCGCGAGATGGGCAAAGACCTGCGCGGGCGGCCCATTCAGCCCAGATGGAACCAACCGCTGCGGCACATGGGCGATTGGCACAAGCAGCCCGGTTTCATGATCCAGCCCTCTGGCGGCGATCTAATGACCGCCCTGCGCTTCATGGAGGATGAGGAGAACGACTTCGACTTCCTGCTCGTCCCGATTGTGACGTTGGGGCACGACTCGGTGACGAACGAAGAAGGCGCGCAGGTCAACTACTTCACGGTGGCGCTCCCCGATGGAACCAGCCTCCGTATGGATTGGTGGTACATCCACCGCGACAGCCGCTTCTTCCAGCCGATCACGCCGCGCATCGTCCCCGATGACCAACTCCCAGAGCTGACCCCCTACCCGTGGCACATCCTCGATGAAGAACTCGTCAACGACGAACTCGACATCTTGGAGGTCAACGGTTACTTTCGCGTGGGCGATTTTGTGCTGTGGAACACTGACGACAAGCCGCCGCTGGAGATCTGCTTCATCATCGGGCGGCCCGGCACGAGCCAAGTTTACCTCGTCGTCACCGATTGGGATTACCCGCGCACGCCGCCGCGCGTCTACCTCAGCCAGTTCACAGACATCGACATGTCCATGTACATCTACGATATTTGGAAGCGCCTGTGGGAGCAGCGCACACCGCCGCCCCCGCTGGGCGATTTCAAGTGGACACATGAGACCTTCGTGGTCGATGTGATTAAAGCGGTGGAAACGGCGCAGGGGCTGGCGCACCCGACCCCGCCGCGCCGCGCCGCGCCGCCCACCAGCGGCCCCGTGCGCATCCCCGTTCAAGTTGAAGATAAGAAGATCGCCCGCCCCACCCCGCCAACCGATGACCCTGCAAAGGACGATGTGGAATGACATGGAACCGCGTTGAAAAACTCTACGGCACAGACAACCTCCAGCGCCTGCGTGAGAGCCACGTGGGCGTGGTCGGTGTGGGCAGTGGGGGCGGCTTCGTCGCGCTCAGCTTGGCGATGAGCGGCGTTGGTCACTTTACGCTGGTAGATGACGACATCATCGAGGAAGCCAACATCACCCGCCACGTGGCCGACCGGCGCTACATCGGCCAGAACAAGGCCGCGGCAGTGGCTGACCTCATCTTGCAGCGCAACCCGCAGGCCACGGTGACCGTAATCGAGGGGCGCATCGAGCAGCACATGGACGCCCTCGACGGCCTCGACCTGCTGGTGGTGGGCGTAGACGGCGAAAACGCCAAGTACCTCATCAACGAGGCGTGCCTCAAGCGCCGCGTGACGGCCGTCTACGCTGGCGTGTATGAGCGCGGCGAGGGCGGCGATGTCGTCATCATCCGCCCCTATGATGGCCCGTGCTACGCCTGCTGGAGCGCCGAGGTGCGCGGCAGCGCTGCCGTCCGCGTTGACCCCGCCACCCAGCAGCTCGACTACGGCATGATCGGTGCGCAGGGCACGCTCGAGGCCGAGCCGGGCCTATGGATCCACGTGGTGAAGGTCGCCAGTGTGCAGACCGACATCGTGCTCAACGAGCTGCTGCGCGGCACGCCCGTTCATGAGGACATGCCGGGGAACACCGTGCTGCTGGCCAACAACTTCATTGAGATCGTCGACGGCGACATCAGCGCGCCGCACACCGGCCTATGGGTCAACGTCGAGCGCGACACACAGTGCCTCGTCTGCGGCGACAAGGTGCGGTTGGCGATGGAGAGCCGTCAGAGCCTATCGCTGGACGCGCTCGCCGGGCTGGCGGGCGATCTGGTCGAGGAGGAGACTGACCAGAACGCGGGCTAAGGCGCGATCGGCTCTAACAATTGGCCGACGAAGCAGCGCTGCGCGCTGCACTCCCCATAGACGCGCACAATCGTGAAGTGTTGTTTTAGGAAGTCAAGGTGGGCGCTCACTGTGCCGTCGAAGATGTTGTCCGTCACATGCCACACGCGCGCATGGCCGATGGCCTCCTCGGGCGTGATCGTCTCAAACCCCGCAAACCCGGCTGGCAAATAATGCCCCGCGCGCAGGATTTTGTGGGTGTCGTCGAAGTTGTCAGTGATGAGGACATCGCCCGCCTGCCAATTGGCGTAGATGCTGTGCCACACCGCGCGCACAGGCGGGTAGACCTTGTGCCATGCCGGGGCAAGAGCCGCCACCCCGCCAACGCACAGCGCAATCACCGGCAGGCGCAGCCAACGCAGCCGCCCATCGAGCAGCGCCCAGCCCACCATCAGCAGCAAGATCGGCCCCCAGACGACAAACACCATGTAGCGCTCGACCATTACACTAACGTTGATATTGAGCCAGAAAATCGCCGCCGTTGGCAGCGCGAACGCGGCCAGTGCCAGCCCCGCCTCGATCCGCCAGCGTCGCAGGAGCAGCGCCAGCACCCCAATCAACAACAGCCCTGCCCCCACCCCCAGCGTGTTGAGGTCGATGAACTGCTGCACTGTCTCAGGCGTTGTGACGATGGTCGGGTAAGGTGAGAGCGCGGCGCGCGCGTCCAACGGGCGAACAACGCTTCGTAAGTGCTCATAATGCCGCACCAATGTAGGCAGCCACGGGCCGAACAGCAGCAGCACGATCCCGACGGCCTGCGCCATCTGCCCCCATGCGGCTCGGCTGCGGTGCGTCAGCAGCGCATACACCCCCTGCGCCAGCGCCAGCAGCGCTGTGTAATAGTGGGTGTAGAGCATGAGCGCTACCACCAGCCCGTAGAGGCGCGCGCGGGCAGGGGTGGGCTGCCGCAGCCAGCGCAGCAGCGCCCACAGGCTCGCCAGCGCCAGCAGCACCACCAACGGGTACGGTCGTATGTCCAGCGTGTGACGCAAGAGGAAGGGATGCAGCGCAGTTACAGCCATCCCTCCCAACCCAATCAACGGGCTGCGGAAAGTTTGCTTGCCCACTTGATAGGCCAGCGCCAGCGTCACAAAAGTGATAAGCAGGCTGTTCCAGCGGCCTACCGCCTCGCTCTGGCCGAAGGCGCGCCACCAGCCCCAAAATTGAAGCCACCATAAGGGCACGTGAATGTCGTGCTCCATGCGCACAACCTCGATCAACGGGTAGCGCGTGAAGTCATACGAGCCGAACTCGTCCCAGTGCATGATCATCTGGCGCGTGTGCAGCACCAAGCCCAGCGCCAGCCCCATGAGCAGCACAATCGCCAGCCCATTCCAACGCCACTGAAGACTCGAAAACTGCATACAGTTTCTCCTTAAACTGTGCCGTCCAAGTTAATCTAGGAATTGGGTTGCAAACACACATTATAGAAGATAGACCAACTTCTCAGCACATCGTTATCCTGTCTGGTTGACTTGCCTTCGTAAAATTTTCTATACTGAAAGGTGGCAGCAAGGTACACCCGTTTGTTGATGAAAGGAGTGGTGGCGCTGCGCCGCCGACCGACCCTATGACTGACAGAAACAACAACACGCCCGACGACGACAACTTGGACGAACGCGTTGAACGTTTGGGGGGGGAACCTGCCCCGGTGATCACCCCTGAGGAGTTCGCCCGCTTGCAGAAGGCTGGTCAAGTGCACATCGACAGCCGGGGGCGTGTTCGCACCGCTAGCCGCAGTGGGCCTGATGCGGGCGTCTCTTTGCGTAAACGGCGTGCATGGTATGCCCACGCCTAAACCACCGCAGGAGCTGCACCGTCATCTCATCTCGGCGATTTGGAAAGAGGGGCTGGCGCGCGTGCCGGGGGTGTATGAAGCCTTCCTCAAAGTGCCGCGCCACCTCTTCCTGCCTGAGACGCCGCTCGAACAAGCTTACGCTGATGAAGCCGTCCCGCTGAAGTACGATCAGTCGGGGCGGTTGATTTCTTCATGCAGTCAGCCCACCATGATCGCCATCATGCTGGAGCAGCTTGGGGCGCGCCCGGGCCACAACGTGCTCGAGATCGGCACAGCCAGCGGCTACACCGCCGCGCTGCTGCACCACATCGTCGGCCCGCAGGGCTACGTCACCAGCGTGGAAGTGGAGGAAGATTTAGCGGAGCAAGCCAAGAAGAACTTGCTGCGGGCGAAGGTGATGGGGGTGCGCGTGGTGGCAGCGGATGGAGCCTACGGCTACTTGCCGCGCGCGGCGTATGATCGCATCTTGGCAACGGTCGGCGTGTGGGATGTGCCGCCAGCATGGCCGCGTCAGCTCAAGCCGGATGGCGTCCTTGTCGTCCCGATCAGCTTAGATGGCGTGCAGGTCAGCGCGGCGTTTCGCCCTCAGCCCGATGGCAGCCTGCTGAGCCACGACAACCGCCCATGCGCGTTTGTCACCATGCGCGGGGAGGAAGCCTCGCCGCGCCTTGCCGTGGCCGTCGGCCCAACCGGCCTCATCCTGTACAGCGACGACGCGTCACAGCTCGACACGGCGCGCCTGCGCACCCTGATGAGCGCCGATCACGATCTCGTCAACGTCGAGCCGCGCCTCACCCCAGCCGATTATTGGCGCGGCTTGCAGTTCTTCCTCATGCTCTACCGCCCCGCCGAAGCGACCTTCTTCACCTACAGCGTGGCGGAATCGGCCCAGCCCTACGGCCTGAGCGGGCGCGGCTTGGGGCTGCTGCTGCCCGGCAGCGCGGTGTTCGCCTCCTTTGAGGAGACCGGCGCGGCGCACGTGTTCGGCGGGAGCGAGGCGCTGCTGCTGCTGCAAGCGCTCATGCATGAGTGGGTGGCCGCGCAGCGCCCCAACAGCGCGCAGCTTCGCCTGCGCTTGATCCCACTTGGCGAGGCGCCGCCGCAGGTGGCCGTCGGTCGCATCTTCACGCGGCGTTCGCACAACCTGCACGCATGGTACGAGCTGCAGCCCTCATGATCCGGTTAGACGACGTGCGCCGCGCGCTGGCGCTGCCTGCGGAAGTCTCCGAGCGGGCGCGGTTTGCGATGTCGCCTGTGCCGCGCGGCCTGCCGCCGAACGCCCCCCCGCGCGAGGCCGGCGTGCTGGCGCTGCTCACCCCGCGCGCTGATGGCCGCCTGCACCTGCTGCTGACGCGCCGTCAAGAGTCGCTGCGCGGCCACAGCGGGCAAATCAGCTTCCCGGGCGGCCAGCGCGACCCGCACGACCCCGACTTCACAGCAACCGCGCTTCGTGAGACCTGCGAGGAGTTAGGGATCTGCGAGCCGATTGAAGTGCTGGGGATGCTCGCCACCGTCTACATCCCGCCCAGCAACTTCAACGTCTATCCCTCCGTAGGGTATCTAAGGCAGCTGTCAGCGCTGCGCCCCAACGAGGCCGAAGTGGCCGAAGTGCTCACGCTGACGCTTGAGGAGCTGCTTGACCCGTCAGTCAAACAAGAAGAAACGCGCCTCATCAGCGGCTACACGGTGCGCGTGCCTTACTACCATGTTGGCGGGCACAAGGTGTGGGGCGCAACCGCTATCATGCTGTTCGACCTAGAGCTGCGCCTGCGGCAGGCGTTGAGGTTAGCCCGCGGCTAGGCAATAGCACGCCGTGCGCGACTGCGATACCATCGAGCTGCACACACATCAAGGGGGACACCATGAACAGACGCATTCGCATTTTGGGCGCGGCGATGGACTTGGGGCAGCAGCGGCGCGGTGTCGATATGGGGCCAAGCGCCATCCGCTACGCTGGCTTGCAAGATCGCTTGACACGGTTGGGCTACGAAGTCATCGACAGCGGCAACGTCTACACCGCCCAAGCCGAAGAGCTGCACAAGCGCGACCTGACGCTTGACCATGACCCATCCGACGGCCTCAGCCACCACCTCGACGAGGTGGCGCGGGTGTGCCAGAAGATCTACGACCGCGTGCAGGCGTACCGCCCAGAAAACGACCGCTTCGTGTTCCTCGGGGGCGATCACAGCATGGCCATCGGGACGATCTCAGCAATGGCGCACCCCAAGCTCGGCGTGCTGTGGTTCGACGCGCACGGCGACATCAACACGCCCGCCACGTCCCCCAGCGGCAACATCCACGGGATGCCTGTGGCGACGCTGCTGGGGGACGGCCTGCCCGAATTAACCAACATCGGCTACGCTGGCCCCAAGCTCAAGCCGTCTCAGATCGTCATGTTGGGCATCCGCGACCTCGACGAGGGCGAGCGCGTCCGCCTCTCGCGGGGGGACATCCGCGTGTACACCATGCGCGAGATCGACGAGGTGGGCATGGCGCGCATCGGGCAGGAGATCATGGATTACTTCGACCAGTTCACCGATATCCACCTCAGCCTTGACCTCGACGGCCTCGACCCGCAGCACGCGCCCGGCGTCGGCACGCCCGTCCCGGGCGGCATCAGCTACCGCGAAGCGCACCTGATGATGGAAATCCTCGCCGACAGCCACAAGGTGCGCTCAGTCGACGTGGTGGAGGTGAACCCGATCCTCGACGCGCGCAACGAGACGGCTCGCTTGGCAGTCGAGCTGGTCGCGGGGGTGTTTGGCCAGCGGATTTTGTAGTGAAATCTTTACAATCGTAGCTACGAATCTTAATTCTTCTGCCAAAGAATTGGCTGAAAATAAAAGTAACCGTAAGAGGTGAGTCTCAGAGGTGCTTTTATGAATGCTAGTTCAACGAAATTCGATGAACTGATCACACTGGTGTATACCAGTATGGCGACTCGGCCAATGACCGAAAAGGATTTGCTGGACATTTTAGAGGTTTCGCGCCGCAACAACACCGCGGACGAGATTACAGGCTTGCTCTTGTATCACAATGGGAACTTTATGCAGGTGCTGGAGGGGCCGCGCGCCAACGTGGAGCACACCTACCAGCGCATCGCCCGCGACAAGCGGCATCACTACGTGGTAACCGTGCTTAAGCAGCCTATCACGGATCGCGCGTTCGGCGCGTGGAAGATGAGCTTCGTCAACCTAAGCAACCCAACCGTGGCCGACGACCCGGCCTACAGCCGCTATCTGCTTGACACGCTGGGCGACCCCGGGCTGTATCGACACAACAGCATAGCTTTGTCGTTTATTGAGACCTTCCGCTTCTTGAATCAGCTCTAACGTCTGCCCTTCCTACAAGGCGTTAACACAACTTCAACGCATTTCTTACACCGTGCGCCGTATGCTTAGGTTGCAATCCGTTAACAGAGCATAGGGCGCGCGGCGCATTTTTCCTCAGTCGATTGCGAAAACTGCGCTACAATTAAGCCTATTGCTCGACAGTGAGGCCATCCCATATGTTACGTTTCGACCGTTTTACAGAACGTGCCCAAGATGCAGCGGCGCGTTCTTACGAGATTCTACAACGTTACGGCCACAGCCAAGTCGATACCGAACACATCTTGCTGGCCTTGTTGGAGCAGCAAGACGGTGTCATCCCGCAAATTTTGGAGCGCATGGGCGTTGACGTGGACAAGATGCGCCAGCGCGTGGATGCGCTGCTGCGGACGACGCGGCGTTCAGCCACGATCTACGGGCAGGGGGGAACCAATCAGTTCTTTATCACCCCGCGCCTCAAGCGCATCATCGACCTCGCCAATGAGGAGGCGCTGCGCCTGAGCGATGAGTACATCAGCACCGAACACATCTTCCTCGCGATTCTCGACGAGCGCGGCTCCGACACGGCGCGCCTCATGGCCGACCTGAACATCACGCGCGAGCGCGTCACCGACACGATCAAGGACATTCGCGGCGGCGCCCGTGTGACCGACCCGCAAGCCGAAAATCGCTACCTGACCTTAGAAAAGTACAGCCGCGACCTGACGCGAATGGCCTACGAGGGCAAGCTCGACCCCGTGGTGGGGCGTGACGAGGAAATCCTGCGCGTGATGCAGATCCTCGCGCGGCGGACGAAGAACAACCCTGTGCTGATCGGTGAGGCGGGCGTGGGCAAGACGGCTATCGTCGAGGGGCTGGCGCAGCGCATCGTCAGCGGCGACGTTCCCGAGCCGCTCATGGGCAAGCGCATCCTCAGCCTTGATCTGGCGGGGATGCTGGCAGGGAGCCGCTTCCGTGGTGAGTTTGAGGAGCGCCTCAAGACGGCCATTGAAGAGGTGATGCGCAGCAACGGTGAGATCATCCTGTTCATCGACGAGCTGCACACAGTCGTTGGCGCAGGCGCATCGGCGGGGTCGCTGGACGCGGGCAACATGATGAAGCCTGCGCTGGCCCGCGGCGAGCTGCAAACCATCGGCGCGACCACCCTAGACGAGTTCCGCCAGCACATCGAGAAGGACGGGGCGCTGGCGCGGCGCTTTGCCCCGGTGTTCATCGACGAGCCGAGCATCAACGACACGATTGAGATGCTGTTCACCCTGCGCGACCGCTACGAAGCGCACCACCGCGTCACCATCAGCGACCAAGCCATTGAGGCCGCTGTGCGCCTCTCTGCGCGCTACCTGACCGAGCGCAAGCTGCCGGACAAAGCCATCGACGTGCTGGACGAGGCGGCCGCGCGCGTGCGCGTGGCGCTCTACAGCATGCCGCCGCGCCTCAAAGAGATGAAGTTCGCCATCGACCGCCTCATCGCCGAGGAGGAATCGGCCAGCCTCGCGCGCGATTATGAGCGCGCCGCCATCTGCAAGACGCAGCGCAAACAGATGGAGCTGGAATACGACCACGCCATCCGCCAGTGGCAGCAAGAGAACATGCTCGATGAAACCGTCGAAGACAGCGACATCGCCCACGTCATCCAGCAGTGGACGGGCATCCCCGTTCAGCATATGTTGGAGACCGAAAGCGAGAAGCTGCTGCGCATGGAGGAGGCGCTGCACCAGCGCGTCGTCGGCCAAGATAAGGCCATCGAAGCGCTCGCGGATGCTATCCGGCGCGCCCGCAGCGGCCTGAAAGACCCGCGCCGCCCCATCGGCTCGTTCATCTTCTTGGGCAGCAGCGGCGTCGGCAAGACCGAGCTGGCCAAAGCGCTGGCCGAGTTCCTGTTCGACGATGAAGAGGCGCTCGTGCGCATCGACATGAGCGAGTACCGCGATCAACACACGACCAGCCGCTTGTTCGGCGCGCCGCCCGGCTATGTCGGCTATGAGCAGGGCGGCCAACTGACGGAGGCCGTCCGCCGCCGCCCGTATCGCGTCATCCTGTTCGACGAGATCGAAAAAGCGCACCCCGACGTGTGGAACGCGCTGCTGCAAATCCTCGAAGATGGGCGCATGACCGACGGGCAGGGCCGCACAGTGGACTTCCGCAACACGGTGATCATCATGACGAGCAACCTCGGCACGGAGTACGTGCGCAAGAGCGGCTCGCTGGGCTTCCTCGCCTCGACGGAGCCATCAGCCATCGCCGACCATCAGAAGATCGAAAAGGCCATGCGCGATACCTTCCGGCCGGAGTTCCTCAACCGCATCGACGAGGTGATCATCTTCGCGCCGATGACGATGCGGGACGTGGAGCAGATCGTCAACATCCAGATGCAGGTGCTGGTGGAACGGCTGGCGGAGAGCGGCATCGGCCTCGACATGACGCCCGCCGCGCGCCGCTGGATCGCCCAGAAGGGTTATGACCCACAGTATGGGGCGCGCCCGCTGCGCCGCGCCATTCAGCGCTTCGTCGAGAATCCGCTCTCGGTGCGCCTGCTCAAGGGGGACTTCCGCCCGGGCGATGCCGTCATCATCGACGAGCAGAACGGCGAACTGGTGTTTGAGCGCCACCCGGGCAGCATGCACTACCCCGTAGAGCTGCCGCAGGATTACCCCATCGACGGCAGCCGTTCGTAGGCGGTACGCCGACTGAATTTCGAGATCGGGCATGGTCTATCGTGCCCGATCTTATCTTTTCATAGGATAAGCTCACGCTGTGCTGAGGCGCGTCGTCACTTAGCGCCCTGCGTGTTACAATCAGGGTCAGCAACGAGGTTTGTCAAGTTGCCCGTTATGTGGTTCACTTATATGCAAGATTCGCGCTATGATTGTGGCTGAGCATCCCTATGCAACCGACGTTCGCTGACCTTGAGCTGCTGGCGGAAGTGTCCAGCTTGTTGAACCACACCGAGGTTGACGCTGTGCTCAGCCGTGTGATCGAACTGTGCGCGCGGGCGGTGGGCGCAAGCCGCGTGAGCATGTTCTTGCACACTGACGGCGAAGTCGACTGGAACCACGTGTTCACCGTGCGCGACCTTGAGGGCAACGAAACGATCAAGGTTGTGACGAAGGTGCTGCATGAGGGCTTCGCGGGGTGGGTCAAGCGCAACCGGCGCGGTGACATCATCGTCGACACCAGCCAAGACGACCGCTGGATCGTCTTCCCCGATGACCCGATCCCGGTGCGCTCGGCGATGTGCGTGCCCTTCCTCGACGAGGACGACGTGGTGGCGGTGGTGACGTTCGTCCATGAAGATCCTCATCACTTCACCCCCTATCACCTGCGCTTGATGACGATTGTGGCCAACTTGGCGACCATTTCGATCCGCAACGCGCAGCTTTTCAGCATTCAGACCCAGCAGCGCCGCCAATTTCAGACCATCCTCCAGTCGATCCGCGATGTGTTGATCGTGCTCAACGGGCGCGGGGAGATCGTGCTGACGAACGAGGCGGCCCTGCCCCTGCTGGGAAAGGCCAGCATCGCCGCCACGCTCCATACCCCGCTGCGCGATTATCTAGAGGTGGATGAAGTGTTCGAGCCGATCCTCGACGTGCTGCAGCAATCGCAGCCCGGCACGCAAGAATGGTCGTTCGAGACGCGCTCACGCCGCCTCAAGCTCGATTTCCAAGTCACCATGTCGCACTGGGTGGAGCCGATGCGCGGCGATGTCGGCTATGTGATCGTCATGCACAACGTGACTGAGCTGAAAGACCTCGCGCGCTTCAAGGATGAGATGCTGCGCGTGGCCACGCATGACCTGCGCAGCCCGCTGGCGCTCATCACGGGCTACGCCGACATGATCCTGATGGATACGCCAGACGAAAACTCGCCGGTGGTGGAATACGTCGACATCATCCGCCGCTCGGTGGATCGCATGGGGATGTTGATCGAAGACCTGCTGCGAGTCGAGCGCGTGCGCAGCAACCCGCTGGAGCTGCAAGCCCGCATCGACCCCGAATCGCTCGTGCGGCAGGTGATCGTCAACACGCGCCTCTCGGCTGAGGCCAAGCAGCAAAGCCTGCTGCACGAGCTGCGCCTCAACGGGAAGGCGTTCATCATGGCCGATACGGTGCTGCTGCGCCAAGCGATGGAAAACCTCGTCGGCAACGCCATCAAGTACACCCCCAACGGCGGCACGATCACGCTGCGCGCGTGGTATGACGATGCCCGTTTCTACTTCAGCGTGCAGGACACCGGCATCGGCATCCCACCAGAGCATCAAGCGCGCGTCTTTGAGTCCTTCTACCGCGTCCCCAGCTTGTCTCAGCAGGAAAAGGGCAGCGGGCTGGGCTTGAGCCTCGTCAAGAACGTGGTCATCCGCCATCAAGGGGATGTCTGGCTCGAAAGCGAGGTCGGCGTGGGCAGCGTGTTCGGCTTGTGGATTCCCCTCGCCCAGCGCATCAGCCCATAACCTCCTAGCCCCTGCAGGCAGGCAGCACGGATGACTGGCGAACTCGTTGACCCGGTAGACAAACTCAAGAACGCGCTCGCCGAAGTGCGTGAGCACCGTGCCCTGTTTACGGAAGAAGCCTTCTCGACCATTGTGATGTCGCTGTTGGATCGCTTGCGGCGCTTGCAAGCGGCCAACGTCGCCAACCCCGCCGATGAGATCCGGTTGGTGACGGTGCTGTTCATCGACGTGGTGAACTCCACCGGCATGGCGCAGGCCATGGACACCGGCGACTTCAAGAAGATGCTGGAAGAGGCCCACCGCCGCATGGCGCAGCTCGTGGTCGAATGGGACGGCACGATCGGCCAGTACCTCGGCGATGGCATCTTAGCCTTTTTCGGCGCACAGCGCAGCCGCGGCGACGACGCGATCCGCTGCGTGGCGTGCGCCTTGGCCATCCAGCAGGCCATCGATCACTTCGCCAACGACGTCTTTCTGAGCTACGGCGTGGAGCTGTCGATCCGCATAGGCATCAGCACAGGGCGCGTCGTGGTCGGGATGGTGGGCACGACGGAACGGCAGGAGCTGCTCGCGCTGGGGCCGGCCACCAACCTCGCGGCGCGGCTGCAAGCTGAGGCCCCGCCCAGCGCCATCTACATCGACAGCGCCACCCAAGCGCGGCTGCGCGGCCAGTTCAAGCTGCAAGCGCGCCCGCTGCTGCGCGTGCGCGGCTTTGATGACCCCATCCTCGTTTATGAGGTGCTGGGGCGGCGCGAAACAGTCGCGTCTTCGTTGGTGCAGCCGTCACTGGCCGCGCTGACTGTGCCGCTCATCGGGCGCGAGGACGTGCTGATGGAGATCGCCGCCGACGTCCTGACCGCGCTGCAAGAGGCGCGCCTGTGTGTGGTGCTGCTGTTGGGCGATGTCGGCATGGGCAAGAGCCAAATCCTGCAGGAGACCATCGACAAAATCGAGGCCAGCCGCGTCCTCCAAGTGCAGATGGTGGCACAGCACGAATTTCAAATGAAGCCCTACAACCTGCTGACGGACTTCTTGACGCGCTTCTGCAACTTGACCGAGCAGATGACCTCTGCCGAAATCGTCGAGCGCATCCTCAGCACGATCACCGCCGCATGGGACGACCCGCACGCTTCCCAAGCCGCCGAGCTGATGGGCTATCTGGCAGGCTATGGCTTCAACGACAGCCCCTACGTCAACCGTCTGCTGGCGGAGGGCAGGCTGGACGACCCGCGCAGCCACCTGCCCATCGCGCAGTTTTTCCGCGGGCTGATTGAACAGACCCACATGCCGCTGCTGATGGTCGTCGACAACCTGCAATGGGCGGATCTGGGCAGCGTGCGCCTGTTAGAGATGCTGGCGCAGGAACTGACCAACTGCCCGCTCGTCATCCTCACGGCGGCGCGCCTCAACTTCGACCAGATCTACCCTCACTTCATGCACAACTATGAGCGCTATCATCGCATCACACTGGAGCGGCTGAGCGACGACACCACCCGCCGTATGATCGAGACGATCCTCAAACCGATTGAGCGCGTGCCTGCTCACGTTGTCAACACCATCGTTGAGCGCGCGCAGGGCAACCCCTTGTTCGTCATCGAGTTCTTGGCCATGTTGTTCGACAACGGCGTGTTCCACCGGGGGCGTGACGGCCGCTGGCGCTTCAACATCGTCTTGTACGACAGCTCGTACCATCAACTGCCAGCCGGCCTTGTGGAAGTGATTCAGTCTCGCCTCGACGACATCGAGCCGGACGTGCGCCAAGTGCTGCAGCTGGCCGCTGTGATCGGTCAAACCTTCTGGAAGAGCATCCTCGATGAGCTGGCCCACGGCGACCAGAGCGACGCGCTCGACCTGCTGCAAATCCGCGGCATCATCACCCGCGACCCCGAGACAGCCTTTGAGGGTGACCCGCAGTACAGCTTCCGCCATTCGCTCTACTGCGACGTGGCCTATGAGATGGTTCCGCGCTTCCGCCGTGAGCAGCTCCATCGCCAGATCAGCACGTGGATGATCGGGCGGGTTGCGGGGCGGCCGGAGTTCTTCACGCTGCTGGCGGCGCAGTTCCACGCGGCGGGCGAGATCGAAGCGGCGCTGTATACCTACCTTGAAGCCACGCAGAACCACCTCCAGTTCAACCGCTACAGCGAGACCCTCAAAGCCGTTGAGCAGGCGCTGGCGCTGGGGCGCAGCCTCCCGCGTGAGAAGGCCATCGGCCCGACCGCGCAGCTGTGGACGCTGCAAGCGCAGGCGCTGGTAGCGCTGCGGCGCTACAGCGAGGCCGTGGCCAGCGCACAATCGGCCTTGCGGCTGTTTGATGAGATGCCGGGTAACCCGCTCCCTGCGCAGCGCGTGGCGGCGCTGCGCCAGTTGGCCACCGCCCACACCGCCCTCGGCGAATACGCGCCCGCCCGTGAGGCCATCACCGCAGCCTTCCTCGCCGTTGACCCCACCGACCACACCCACTACCACACCGTGCTGATCGAGCTGGCTAACCTCGAGATGCAAACAGGGCAAGTCAAGCTGGCGCTGGATTATGCCCAACAAGCCTTAGCCAGCGCACGCAAGGTCACTCAGCCTCGCTTGCTGGCGGCGGTGCTGCCAATCTTGGGGGTGATTCATATCGACCTCGGCAACTTCGGGCAGGCGCTGATATGCTTCGAGGAAATGCTGGAGATCGACAAGCAGCTCGGCCTCGTCCGCGAGCAGCGGTTGGACTTGCGCAGCATTGGGCGCATCTATCTCGACCTGCACTTGTATGATCGCGCAGAGCAGGCCTTTGCTGCCGCCGCCCAACTCCATGATCGCACGATGGACGAGGACACGTTCTTGGTGGCATTTCAAGCGGTGCTGCTGGCACGCCGCGGCGACCCCGCCCGCGCCGCCGCGCAGATCGAAAAGGTGGCGGCCACCAACCCGCCCGGTCACTTTCGCCAATACTTGCTGGCGCTCTTCTGGCTGGATATGCTGCTGCTGAATGGCGAGTTTGGCCGTGTAGCGGAAGTGGCCGCCGACCTTGTCGAGCGAACCCGCGGCCACAACGCGCTCATGTGCGCCCGCGCGCAAATTCGGCTCGGCTATGCGCAGGCGCGCTTGGGCGTTCCGACGGGCTTGCCCATGCTGCGCGAGGCGCTCCACTACGAGCAGGAACACGGCGGGCGGGATACAGTGCAGGGGTACTTGTGGCTGTCACAGGTTGACCCAGACGGGGAGGATGAGGCCTATCATCAAGCCGCGCGCGGCCTGTACGCCATTGCCCGCGATTTAGCCCCCCGCTCGGAGCTGCGCTCAGCTTTCTTGCAAACGCCCTTCGTGCAGCAGGTGTTGGTGCGCGCTGTCACGCGCAGCGGCCTATCGTCGGACAATGATTAGACAATCGTTGGGCGGCCGTGGAACAAGCGAGGATCGCTGCGCGTTATCATGTTAACAGATGAAACGATCAAACATGAGAGATAAGCGACACGATCATGAAACGCACCTTCACCCTGTTTACCCTCGCTCTGATGCTGATCAGCCTCGCGCTGCCCAGCGCGGCACACGCCCAACAGCCCGTTGACGCCATCGTCAACACCGCCTTCTTGAATATGCGCGTCGCCCCCGACGCGACCAGCACGCGCGTCGCCGTGCTGCCCTCCGGAACGCCGATGCGCCTCGTCGCCCGCGATACGACCGGGCGTTGGGTGCAGGGCGTGCTCAACACCGGCGTGAGCGGGTGGGTCAACGCCTCGTTCTTGCAGGTCTTTATCAACATCAACACGCTGCCGATTGGCGTGCCGAGCCAAGTTGTGCCGCCGACGGTCATCACTGGCCAAGCCACCGTCAACACCGGCGCGCAGAACGTCCGCAGCGGCCCCGCCGCCAACTTCAGCATCATCGCCCGCCTGACGCGCGGCGACGTCGTCACGCTCGTGGGGCGCAACGGGGACGCGCGCTGGGTGCAGGTCGTCACCAGCGGCGGCGTCAACGGGTGGATGAGCGCGCGCTACCTGCTGCCAAACGTGTCCATCGCCAGCCTGCCGGTCACCAGCGGAACGGGCGTGACGCCCGGCTTCGTGCAGCCTGTGCCCAGCGGCGGCTCCGCGGGCATCGTGGCCGCCAGCGTGCTGAACGTGCGCTTGGGGCCGGGGGTGCACTTCCGCAGCTTCACACGGCTGACGCAGGGCACGGGCGTGAACCTCGCGGGGCGCAGCGCCGCTGGCAGTTGGCTGCTGGTGCAGATGGCGGATGGGCGCACGGGGTGGGTCAACGCCGCGTTTATCAGCACCAGTTTCCCCATCAGCAGCCTGCCCGTGCGCGGCTAGGGCGCGATCTGCCGCGCCCGTCGGCATTCTCTTCAACGTCGGACAACGCACATCCCCAAGGGCACAGCACGCTGTGCCTCTACTTGTTGTCGTCGTGTTCCTGAGGCGGCGGCACAGGGGGCACGGGGCCGGTGATGGGGCGCATGGGGGGCGGCGTGCCGGTCACGGGCGGGATCGGGCCGGTGATGGGGCGCATGGGGGGCGGCGTGCCGGTCACGGGCGGGATCGAACCCGTATCCGGGCGCAGGGGCGGGCGCGGGGGCGCGTAAGGGCTGCGCGGCGGCGGCACGGGCTGCGGCTTGGGGCGCAGGAACAACACGTAGAGGATGACCCCCAGCGTGAGCATGACCGCCACCACCACTGTCGCGCCGATGCTCGCCACGAACACCCGCTCCACCGCGAAGCGCAGTTCAGCCGGGGTCAGCGTGCCGATGGCGGGGGCGGGCGGCGGCAGTTCCACCATGAGCCGCTCCATGCCCACGTCGAACACGACCGGCACAGCGCTCCCGCCGACGCTCGTCACAAACACGCTGTCGGTGGTCGGCTCATAGGCAGCGCTCGCCACGCTGACGGTGTACTGCCCGGCGGGCAGGCGCGCAAAACATACGCGCCCGCTGCTGCCCTGCGGCGCGTCGTCGATGAGCGCCGTCTCGATGATGATGCCGTCCGCGTTGGCGAGGTTCACGCCCACGTCGCGCGTGATGAAGGGGTCGCCTGCGTCCAGCACGCCGCGCTCCCCGCGATCTTCGTACAGCCGCACACAAATCTGGGCGTTGTCTTGCGCTTGTGCCCACAGCGCGCTCAGCCCCAACCCAGCGATGAGCAGACTTAGCACTCCAACTCGCATGGCTGACCTCTTAGCCTAAGCGCCGCGCGACCAAAAAGATCAGCGTGCCGCCGACCACCACAAAGGCCGCGCCCACCATCACCAGCACGCCCGCCACGCTCTCCAGATCGGCCGGGCCGCCGTTCGTGGTGGCCTCGTTGAGGGCAGGGGCGGCGTCGCCTGCGGTGTCTGCGGTGGGGATGGCAGCGGTCGTCAAGCCCTCTGCCGCGCCAAATTGCAGCCGGAAGGACGTGCCTGCCTGCACGCTCACCACCAGCGAGACCGGCGTCGTCAGGCCGAAGCCGGGCGGCGGCGTGCCCACGACGGCGTAGCTGCCCGTCTCAAGGTCGGTGAAGCAGAACGGCTCGCTCACGCCGTTGGTGCGATAGGCGCTCAAGTCCACCCCGTCGCGCCGCAGCGTGATCACGCCGTCGGCCAGCAGTTCCTCGCCTATGTTCTGGACGCGGTTCTGGTTCACGTCGTGGAACATCAACACGCAGACGCTGCCGGTCGTCGCCAGCGGATCCCCAGCTTGCCCCTGCACCACGGGGGCGCTGGGCGCGTCGCCCGGGTTGAGCGGCGTGTTGACGAAGGTCGGCGTGGGCGGCGGGGTTGTCGCGGTGGGCGTGCTGGTCGGCGGCACGGGGGTATTGGTCGGGATGGGGGTGTTCGTCGGCGCGGGGGTGTTCGTCGGCAGGGCTTGGACAACTGCCGTCGTCGGGGAGGCCAGCGCTGCCACCACCGTCGGATTCGCCACGATCATCGAGCCAGCGCGCGTGGGCAGCGCGCCCGCCTGCGTCGGGAAGGCTGGCAGCGCGCCGACGGTCGCAGTGGGCGCGGGGCGCGTGTTAGTAGCGGTGGGGGTGGGCGGGGGCGCATCGCCGATGATGATCTTCTGGCCGACGAACAAGATGCTGCCCGGGATGTTGTTCAACTGGCGCAGCTCGTCGAGCGAGACGCCGTAGGCCACCGCGATAGCCGCCAGCGTGTCGCCTGCGACCACGGTGTGAACGATCTTGCCGTTCTCAATCGTGCCCTGCCGCGTCACAAACGCCGCATACTGCGGGACGGGCGTGCTGGTGGCCACAGGGGGCACGTTGACCGCGCCGCCGTCGCCGCTGGGGGCGGTGGGCGTGCCCGCGCCGGTCACGATCAACGAGGCCTCATCCATGTAGATGCTGTTGGGGCCGGTCGGGCCGTTGGGCGTGTCTTGGGTGGCGAAGATGAACACGGTCACGCTGCCCGCGGGGACGGTCGTCTCGACTGTGAGCGTCTGCCACGAGTTGACCGTGGTGTTGAACGGCGACCATACGATCGCGGGGGAGGTGGCGTTGCCGCCCACGTTGCTCCCAATGCCGATGCGCGCGCGCGCGCCTGTGCCCGGCCCATTCTCCATAAACACGCGGACGCTGGCGCGCAGCGTCGTTCCGTTGGGGATGTTGTTCACAACCTGATAGGCCGCCGCGGTGAACGTGCCGCCGGAGCGCCCGATCTCTTGCGAGAAGCCGCCGCCGAGCTTGAAGTCGCCGCTGTGGGGGTAGGCCAGCGGGTTGATGTTCTGCCACGATTCGGTGCGCGGCGTCAGCGAGCGCCAGCCAGCCCAGCCCTCCGCAAAGTTGAAGTCGGGGTCGCCCAGCGAGGCCGTGTAGCGGCCAAACCCGTTGAACTGTTCAAAGCCCGGGTTGATGAGCAGGTTGTCTTGGGCGCGCGTCAGGGGGGCGCTAGCTATGCTCAGCAGCAGCGCCAGCGCGATCAGCAGAGAGGTCTTCGGGCGTGGCATCAACTTGTGCCTCCATTCATGTTACACTGTGTGGCGCGGCGCAGCGGCTCACGCGGCGCTCAGTATATCAGAGGCACACGGACAGAATCAACCATGCCCAAACGCGATCAATTCTTCGCCGACCTTGCGCCCGAGGGGCGGCAAGCAGCCCTGCTGCTGGCGCAGGTGGGCGGGATGCCAACCGAGCTGCAGCTTGTGGTACAGGTAGCGCAGTACGACGAAGCCTCCGGCGGCCTACGCCCCGTGCGGACGTACATCGTGCGCGTCTTGGGCGTGTTGGAGCATCGCATCGCCAACCTCGGCACAACCACCGACGAGGTCACCCTGACCACCGATCACCCGCTGCTCTACGCCTACAGCAGCCCTGCGGCGGCGCTGTTCTTCCGCGGGAGCGCGGCCAACCCCGCCCTGCTCGCCCTCGACATCGCGCAGGAACACGCCCTCACCTTTCGCGGGTGGCGTCACTTCCCCGATTACCTCAACGTGGATGCGCCGCTGCTGACGCTGCTCGCGTCGGGCGGGGGGCTGCTGGGGCAAATGCCGCTGCCGCTGGCCGAGCGCCTCGCACGTGCGCTCGAAGCCCACGGCCTCGAGACCAAGCTGATGCAAGATGCGCCGCCCGCCCGCCCGCCTATGCCCGACCAACGCTTGCAAGCCCTCGTCCTCGGCGAAAGCTTCTTCATCAGTTGGGCCTTCTCGTTCGAAGAGATGGGCAAGGTGTGAGATTGGCTTAGGGGCACAACGAAAAACGCCGCGTCGAAGCCGACACGGCGCAGGACATACACAGATCGAAGCCGCTACACCGTCGCAGGCGGGCGATTGTTCATCTGCTGTTGAAGGACGCGGGTAGAGTGGCGCAGGCGAGCGCGGAAGTGGGCGGCTTTGATGATGTTGTACTTGGTTCGTAACAGACGGTTCACCTCTTCATTGCATCGTTTACAGAAAACGGCTTCCGAGGAGTCGAAACAGGCTTCCGGAAGTTCTTGTTCACAACGTGCACATGGCTGCATCTTTTGCATCTGTGGCAAGGCGAAACCTCCTATTCACTTGTCGGTGGCGTATCGTGGTTGATACCCTCGATGCAGTGTACCACAAAGACCGAGAACCTTCTAGTTTTTCTCATTTTGCGTAGGAAAAGCGTCAGAAAAGGTTTCCAGTTTGGCCTTTTTTGACCCATCAGCGCCCATCAACGCGCCACACTAACAAGAAAACCGCCCTGCGGACTGCGGGCGGTGTGTGCCGATGGTGGGAGTCGAACCCACACCCTTTCGGAACCGCTTTTGAGGCGGTCGTGTCTGCCATTTCACCACATCGGCGATTTACGTATACTAGCTTAAGGATAGGATGACCGACGGGACTTGTCAAGTCGTATGATGCCGGATGATGATGCAGCGGCAGTAGAGCGCGCCCGCGAGGGTGATCTTGAAGCGTTTAATGAGCTGGTGCTGCGTCATCAAGACGCAGCCTTCAACGTGGCTTACCGACTGTTGGGCGACCCCGACACCGCCGCCGACATGACCCAAGAGGCGCTCATCGCAGCCTATCGCAAGCTCGACACGTACCACGGCGGGAGCTTCCGCGCGTGGCTGCTGCGCATCGTGAGCAACCGCTGCCTTGATGAGCTGCGCCGCGTCAAGCGCCACCGCACCGATTACCTCGACGACCTCGCCCCAGACAGCGACGACGGCGCGCCCATCCCCTCCACGCTGCCCACCCCAGAGCAGACCGTTCAGCAGAACGAGCTGCACCGCGCCATCCAAGACTGCATCGACGCGCTGGGGGCCGATCAGCGCGCCGTGCTGGTGCTGTGCGATGTGCAAGGGCTGTCGTACCAAGAGATCGCTGAGAGCACTCAGACGAACATCGGCACAGTCAAGTCGCGCCTTGCGCGGGCGCGCGTGGCGATGCGTGCCTGCTTGCAGGCGAGTCAGGAACTTTTGCCGCTGGAGCTTCGTTTATTTAAGTGAACGTGAACATGTTACTGGAACTGATCTGAATGGCCGACCTCACCGACATCGACTATGAGCTGCTCTCGGCGTATTTGGACGAGATGCTGAGCGCCGACGAGCGTGCCGCGCTGGAAGCCCGCCTGCGCGCCGAGCCGGAGCTGCGCGCTGCGCTGGACGATCTGCGTGTGGTGCAGCAGGCGGTCGCGTCGCTGCCGGTGATGCCTGCCCCGCGTGACTTCCGCTTAACGCAGGACATGATTGCCTCGTCGCAGCCTGCCCCTGCGCCCCTGCGGATGGCCGATCCTACGCCGATGCCTGCTGCTGCGCCCGTGCCCGGCACGCCAGCGAAAGTAACACCACTGCCGCGCCGTGCGCCGTGGTGGGCAGTCGCTGCGGCGGCGGTCACCCTGCTGATCGCAGGGGGCGGGCTGTTCCTGCTGACCAACCGCGCGCCGGAGCCACCGCCGCTGATGGTGGCCGCTGCGCCGACCGAGCTGGCCAGCCCGACGAGCGACGACATCGCCAACGCCGCCGCCATGCCGATGAGTACGCTGCCCCCCACCCCCGCTGAGATGCTGCGCCAGTTTGAAGCGACGCCGGAGGCAGTCGCGCCGATGGCGCTGCAAGCCGTCCCGCCCGATGCAGCGACCGCGGAAACGCTGGAACTGGCCCCGATGGCGGCGGCAGAATCCGCGCCGATGGACGCAGCAGGCGACACCGCCGACGCGCCGATGATGGCCTTTGCCGCCCCGGCCGACGACCTGCCGAGCATCGACCCGCAGGCGCTGGTGGACGCGCTGAGCGCGCTGCTGCGCCTGCTGCTGCAAGTGGCACTGAGGAACTGATGCGCGCTGGCCTGCTGACGGCTGACCTCAACGGCCACCACGGCTGGGCGCGCTACGGGGCGGAGGTGGCCGCTGCGCTGCGCACGCAGGGGGCACAGCTCACCCTCGTCTGCCCCATCAACACCGACCCCGCCGCCTATCCTGACGCGCTGCGCCTGCTGCCGACGGTGGCCCCCCTCCAGCGTGGGATGCTGGCGCGCCAGCTTGCGCTGGTTCCCGCGCTGCGCCGCGCCCTCGCCCACTGTGATGTGATCCACAACACGGTCGAGCTGTACGCGCCGCTGGCGTGGCTGGTGGCGGGGCATCGCCCCCTCGTCCACACCCTGCACGGGACGTATGCCAACCTGCCGCGCATGCGCCGCTGGCCGCTGAGCGCCCTGTATCGGCGGGCGTTCACTGCTGGGCGGGCGGTGTGCGTCAGCCAGTACACGGCCTGCGTCGCGTCCGAAGTCATGCCCGAGCTGCGCGCGCGCGTCATCCCGAACGCGGTGGACGCAGCGCGTTTCGCCGTCGATGGGCCGCCGCTGGCCGCGCGTGAGCCGATCATCTTGGCGACGGGCGGCGTGAAGGCGCGCAAAGGCACGCTGGCGCTGGTGCGGGCGCTGGCCGTCGTGCGCGAGGCCGTCCCTGCGGCGCGGCTTGTCGTGGTGGGGCGCGCCCCCACCGACGGCTACGGTCAGGCCGTGCGCGAGGCGATCCATGCGCTGGGTCTGGCCGACGCGGTGACGCTCACCGGCTTTGTCGATGAGGCCGAGCTGCGCCAGTGGTACGGGCGGGCGCGCGTCTTTGCGCTGCCGTCCATCGCGCAGGGGCATCACTTCGAGGGCTTCGGGCTGGTGCAGTTGGAGGCCAGCGCTGCCGGTCTGCCGGTCGTCACGACGACGGGCAGCGGCGCGGCTGAGGCCGTCGAGGATGGCGTGACCGGCTTCGTCGTGGACGCGGCGCAGCTCGACCACGCGCTGCCCGCTGCGCTCATCCGCCTGCTGACGGACGACGCGCTTGCCCAGCGCATGGGGTCTGCGGGTATACTCAAAGCACAGCGCACGACGTGGGCCGACGTCGCGCGCCAACTGCTGCAAGTGTATGAGCTGCCGCGATGAACGCTTTCTCTCCTTTGCATCCCTATCTCATCCGTTGGGAGCGCCGCTGGCGGCTTCAGCGCCTGATGGGCTGGCTGCCGTATGCGCTGGCGCTGATGTCCGCTGCGGGCAGCGTTGGCGTGCTGCTGGCGTGGCTAGTGGCTGCGCCTTCGTTAGGCGGCGCGGCGTTTGGAGCGCTGGCTGCTGCCGTAGTTGCGGGTGGGTGGCTGCTGCGGCGCGTGCTGCGCCCAATGCCGCGCGCTGCGCGCCACTTTGAGCAGGCATGGGGGCTGCAAGAGCGCCTCTCAACCGCGCTGGAGGTGAACAGCGGACGCATCCCCGCCAGCCCGCTGACGGAGCGCTTGCTGACGGATGCAGTGCGCGCCGCCGAGGCCGTCGACGCGCGCGCTAAGCTCCCGCTGCCGCTGGATGGGCGCGGGTGGCTGCTGGCAAGTTTGGCGGGGCTGCTGCTGTTGGGGCTGCTGGTCATCCCTCCGCCGGAGCGCGAGACGCCCCCCGCCCTCAGCGCGGGGGCACAAGTCGCTGTGCAGGAAGCGGTCGAAGCGCTGGCGCAGGTCATCGCGGAGCTGTCGCAGGATACGGCGCTCGCGCCCGATGTGCGCGAGGGGCTGCTGGCGACGCTGGAGGCGCGGCTGGCCGCGCTGCAAGAAGGCACACTGAGCGCCGAGGCGGCCTTTGCTGCGCTGAGCGAGGCTCAAAACGCGCTGGCCAGCGCCGCGCAAGAGATGGCCGCGCAAGCCCAAGCGCAGGAACAGGCGCTCAACGCCGCCGCGCAGGCCTTTTCCCCGTCGGAGCCACCGCCAACCAGCGGCGCGGCGCGTCCGCAGTCCCTGAGCGAGGCGCTGCAAAGCCAGCTTGAATCCGCCAGCGTTGACCCCACGGCTGCCCGCCAACAGCAGCAGGCTGCGCGCCAAGCCGCCGATGCGGTGCGCCAGCAGTTCCCGCAGTTGGCCGCCGCACTCGATCAAGCAGCAAACGCCGACACACCGGACGCGCTGCGCTCGGCGCTGGAGCAGGCCGCGCAGCAAGCCCAACAAGCCGCGCAGCAGCAGCAGCGCCAGCAGCAGGCCGCCCGCGCCATGCAGCAGCGCACCGAGTTCACCCAGCAGCAGGCCGAGGCGCTCGCGCAGAGCGAGGCCAACGCCAGCAGCAGCGCCGAGGGCGCGGCAGGCTCCGAGGAGACGGGGCAGCCCCAAGCTGAAACAGGCCTCCCCCAGCCCGGCCAGCAGGAGACCGGCCAAGGAGCCGAAGGCGAAACGTCACAAGCTGAGGCAGGCGCGGGCGATCAAGCGCAGGCACAGCAGGGCGCTCAGGCGGGCGAGGACGCCCCCGACGCACAGACCAGCGCCAGCGGTGACAGCAGCAGCGGCGACACGAGCGCCAGCGGTGAGGCCACCTCTGAGCAAGAAGCGAGTGGAAACGCCGCCGGCAGCCGCCAGAGCAGCCCGGGCGACGGCGAGGGCGAAGCCGAGGCTGCCACCATCTTCACCGGTGACCCGTCGCGCGTGTTCGGCGCGGAGCCGGTCATCCTGCCGGGCGACCCGGGCAGCGCCCCAGCGCGCCCTGCCGACACGGTCTCGCTGCCGGAGGGGGGGCAGAACGTTCCTTTCCGTTCATTGTTAGATCGCTACACCGCGCAGGCCGGGCGCGCGTTAGAGGCAAATGTCGTCCCGAGCGGCCTCGCGGAGTTCATCCGCAGCTATTTCTCGGGGCTTTCCCGCTGAACGGCATGCACCAGCGGAATGAGTTCGGTGAGCGCAGCCTCACGCTCCAACGGGTGAACAAACCGCGCGTTGATGAAGTAGAAGTGCCAACATTCGCCATCTTGGCATGCGTGATCCATGCTGACGACACCGTAGCTGATCACGCTGGCGGCAACATCAGCGCTGATCTCGCGCAGGTCGTAGTGATTTTGACTGTGGCAGACCACAAAATGACGATCCGGCAATGCATTGACTCCCAATAATGCTGATGACAACGCTTATCTATGTTAGTTGCAGAGAATGAGCGATAGATTACGCCGCGCCTAGCCGCGCCTGAACGCCTGCCCAGCGTAGGGCAAGCGCGGGGTGGGAATCCGGTTGACAAGCGCACTTTGGCGCATCATGATTAGCAGCAGTGAGTTGCTTTGAAGGGGGCGCTATGCGCGCGTTGATTCGTCTTGGGTCTTTCATCGTCATCAGCTTGGCGAGCATCGGGGTGAGCTGGGCACAGCAGCCCGCCGCCCAACCAGAGCTGCCCAGCCGCTGGCTGATGAACTTCAGCCACTATGAAGCGCAAGGCTGGAACAACTGCGCCCCTGCCACGCTCACCAACGCCCTCAGCTACTTCGGCTACACTGACCGCCAGACGCGCGCCGCCAATTGGTTGAAGCCCAATTACGAGGATAAAAACGTCTCGCCGTGGCAGATCGTGGAGTTTGTGAACACCCAAATCCCAGAGTTGGAAGTGTATGCTAAGGTGCGCTACGGCGGCACGCTCGACACGCTGCGGGCGCTCATCGCCAACAACTTCCCCGTCATCATCGAGTTGGGCTATGACCCCGAGCCGCAGCGCCTCGGCTGGATGGGGCACTACCTGCTGATGAAGGGCTACGACGACAGCACCCGTCAATTCACCACCAGCGACAGCTACCTCGGCGATAACACGATCTACAGCTACGACGAGATCATGAAGTTCTGGCAGCATTTCAACTACGTCTACATCGTGCTGTACGAGTGGCGGCGCGAGCAAGAGCTGCTGACGCTGCTGGGGCCGGACGCCAATGAGCAGACCAACATCCTGAACGCGCTTCAGATCGCCCGCTCTGAGGCCATCGCCAACAACGCCGACGCTTTCGCGTGGTTCAACATGGGCACGAACTTCGTCAAACTCGGCATGTATGCTGAGGCGGCCATCGCCTACGACGAAGCGCGCAAGTGGGGGCTGCCCTTCCGCATGTTGTGGTATCAGTTTGGGCCGTTTGAGGCTTACTATCAGGTGGGGCGCTATGACGATATGATCGTGCTGGCGCAGCAGAACCTCAACGACGGCGGCGGCCAATACGTCGAAGAGACCTTCTACTACGGCGGGCTGGCGCGGTTGGGGCGCGGCGAAGTTGACCGTGCCATCAGCAACTTCAACGCTGCCTTGCAGTTCAACCCGAACTTCACCCCCGCCCGCGAAGCCCGCGACCGCGCCCAAGGGCGCTAGCGCCACCCACAGGGCGGCCCCAGCCGCAGGCCGCCCACACCCACGCGATAGGAAAATGAAATATGAGCATGTCGCACGTTAGCCTATGCTTGCGCTGCGATTTTCCTGTATAATCGCCTGCGCCAAACGTTATCAACCATAAGGAAATCCATCTATGGAACACGAGGAACTGGGCAAGAGCGAAGAACTTCCGACCTCTGCCGAGTTGTCGACTTCACCAGAGGTTCCCACCCCAAGTGAGGAAGCGCCGCAGGCAGCCGAAGCCGCTGCCCCAGAAGCACCCGAGGCCGCTGCTGCCCCTGACATGCCGCCCTTCAAACGTGGCGCGTTGATCGAGGGTGTTGTGGTCGAAACCAGCCCCACGCAGGTCAAACTTGATCTGGGTGAGGGGCGTGAAGGCTTCATCACCAGCTCCGAGATTGAACGGATGGATCCCAAACGTCTGGCAGAAGACTTCGCTGTCGGCAGCCGTATCCGCGTGGTGGTGCTCAACCCGCGCAACAAGGAAGGCCGCACCACCCTGTCTTATGTGGCAGCGCTGGAAGAAGCCGACTGGGAAGCGGCAGCGGAGTATGCTGCAAGCAAAGAGATCTACAACGGCCGCGTGGGCGGCTATAACAAAGGCGGCTTGATCGTGCGCTTCGGGCGCATTCGCGGCTTCGTCCCGCAGAGCCAGATCAGCGAAACCCGCCTGCGCGGCCTCAGCGGCGACACGCCCGAGGCGCGCTACACCCAACTCATCAACCAGAACATCGACGTGAAGGTGATGGAGGTGGATCGCCCGCGCAACCGCCTGATCCTCTCGGAGCGGGCCGCAGAGCGCGAGGCGCGGCAGGCGCGCAAGCAGGGTTTGATCACCGAGCTGCAAGTGGGCGAGGAACGCGACGGCGTCGTCACCAGCCTTGAGCCGTTCGGCGCATTTGTCGACATCGGCGGCGCGGAAGGCCTCATCCACATCACCGAGCTGACGCACCAGCACATCACCCACGCGCGCCAAGCCGTGAGCGTGGGCGAGCAGGTGCGCGTCCGCGTGATCGGCATCGACAAGGAGAAGAGCCGCATCGCGCTCAGCCGCAAGGTGCTGATGCCTGACCCGTGGGATGAGATCGCCGTGCGCTACCCGTCCGGCACACTGATCCGCGGCACGGTGACCAAGATCGCCAATTTCGGCGCGTTCGCCCGCATCGAAGGCGCGGAACACGTCGAGGGCTTGATCCACATCAGCGAGCTGAGCACCGAGCGCATCGAAGACCCCAAAGAAGTCGTCAAGAAGGGCGACGTGCTGACGCTGCGCGTGCTGCGCGTGGACATCGCCGAGAAGCGCCTCGCGCTCAGCCTGAAGGCCGTCTTCAGCAGCGAATACCTTGACCAAGACCTTGAGATGGCCTACACCCACCCGGAGTTGGTGGCTGTGCCGGAGAAAGGCGCTAAGAAAGGCCGCACCGGTGAACTGCGCGAGAAGGCAGCCGCCGTCGCCGGGGCCATCAGCGACAAGATCGAAGATGCCCGCGAGGCCGTCAGCGAGGCTATCGCGGAAGCGCGCGAAGAAGTGAGCGAGAAGCTCGCCGACATCCGCGAGGAGATCAGCGAGGCGGTTGAGGAAGTCCGCGACAAGGTTGAGGACATCCGCCAAGCTGTCAGCGAGAAGCTCGAAGACCTCCGCGAGGCGGTGAGCCAGCCCGAGGACGAAGTCAAAGAATAGGACAGGGCATGCCCTGTCCCGCTGTTTTTGACTGCGTTCATCAGACGCGGCAAGCTATTTCGCCCGAGGCTAAAGCCTCTGGCTAGGTGCGCGGGGGCTGAAGCCCCCTTCATCCGGCGTTCCTCTGCCCGAGGCCGAAGCC
>JBDNCV010000040.1:0-28483 GCA_046719465.1 Anaerolinea sp. | reverse complement strand
GAGCGCTCATGCCGGACGGGGGACGTTCGTCAACCGCAGCGCGAGCGCCCCAGTCGGTGTGACCCCACCGCCCAAACAGCCCCAAAAGACCCCCATGCCGCAGATGCCCCAAGAGCTGCTGACTTTCCGCGCCGGCCCATTGAATGTCCTCCAAAATCAGCAAGGTGGGCACTTTAACGCGCGCAAACAGGTTCACGATGACGGTGAACAGGCGCTCTTGCGTGCTGCGGATGTTGGTGGCAACCTGCGGCAGGATCGGGCGCCCAATGATGTCCTCTAGGTCAGGGATCAGCAGGTGCAGCAGGGCGGCTTCATCGTCGTTGATGTTCATCAAGAAACACAGCCAGCGCAGCGGGTCCTCCCACATTTGAAAGGGGCGGGAACGCTCACGGATGGCTTGGCCTTGCAGGACGATGCAGCCCTCCACCAGCGCGCGCGTCCGCACCTCGGCCACAAGGCGCGATTTGCCCACGCCGCTCTCACCGGCGATCATCCAAGCGCTGCCCCCGCTGACGCGCGCCGCGCTCAGCGCGTTGAGCAGCAGGTTCAGCTCCTCGACACGCCCAACGAAGCGCGAACTGCGGAAGTAGCTCTCACGCTGTTCAGGCGTTTCCAGCGGGAGCGGGACGGGCAGCCCATGGTTGACCGCGCTGAGGAACTCGGTGGCGCTGGCGAAACGTTTGGCTGGGTCTTTTTGCAGGGCAGTGTGGAGTGTCGCGCGCAGCGCCTCGGGCACGTCGAGTTGGCCCACATCCGGCATGATGCCCAGCACGTGCGCCATCATCTGCGACATGGTGAGGCCGCTGTAGAGGAGGCGCTCGGCCAGCATCTCGTACATGATGACGGCAAAGCTGTACAGGTCGGAGCGTTCTGTGAGCCAATCATTTTGCAGCGTTTCGGGGGCCATGTAGGCCAGTGTGCCCGCGGTTTGCGTGCGCACGCCGCTGTTGACGGCGAGGCCGAAGTCCAGCAGCTTGAGCTGCCCATTGGTGACAAGCATGTTGTGCGGCTTAAGGTCGCGGTGCAGGATGTGGTGGCGGTGCAAGTATTCCAGCGCGAGCAGCCCCTGCCAGATCAAGTTGAGCTTGAAGTCGAGCGGCTGCCCCGCGGCAGCTTCCAGCACAGTGACGGCCTCCGTCAGCAGCTCCATCGTGAAGTAGGGCTGGCCGTCGGCGTCGAAGCCGTAATCCAACACCTGCACGATGTGCGGGTGATTCAGCGCGCTGAGGACTTTGAACTCCTGCGAGAGCTGAAGGCGCATCTGTCGCATCTGCTGCATGCCGCCGCGCCGGAGCTGATTTACCCGTTTGAGCGCGATGCGCCGCCGCAGCAGTCGGTCATAGGCGCTGTAGACCACGCCCATGCCGCCGCTGCCGATGCGGTCGATCAGCTCATAGCGGGTGGAGATCAAGGGCAGATCAACCATCGTGGCTTGGTTTCACCTCATGCTTCGTAGACGTGGCCGTAGAATACCTCAAGGGTGTTGGCTTCGAAGCGCGCCAGCTCGCGCCCCGCTTCTTGCCCCTGCGCTGATGTGAGCGACTGCTCAAGGGTGGGCTGATCAGCAAAGTAGAGTTCCAGCAGCCGGTAGTAATCGGCCTTGCCTTGCGGCGCGCCCACCACGTGCAGCACCTGCCGCCGCTGGACGTTGGGCATCCGCTCGGCCAGCGCGAGGAAGTCTTGGAAAGCGTTCTCAAAGGCCTCGGGCTGCGCAGGATGTTTGAACGCGATCACGAATTTCACCATAACATGCTGCCTCTGTCTGTAGTAGTGATCTTAACATACTTAATCGTTTTGACCTTCATGTAATTTCATGAATAAGACGAACAGTGGTTATCGCAGCTCAGCGCTGCCGATACGTTCGATCAAGCGCAGGGTCTCAAGCTGCATCTCGGCGCTGCGGCGGCCGAGGCTGGCCAGCTCCACGCTCGGCTCCAACCCAGAAAGGTGGCGGTTGGCTTGGCTCATGCAGATGATCCCCCAGCGGATGTTGCCCATGACCTCCCACCAATCGACCGCTTGCCGATCCACCGCGACGCCGCTGGCCGTCTCATACGCCGTGAGGAACGTCTCGCGGTCAGCTAGGCCGCCGAAGTGGCGGTCAATCGCGCCGAAGCGCCAATCGCGCATGCAGATATAGCCCATTTCCTCGTGCGGGTCGCCGATGTGGGCAAACTCCCAATCGATGACAGCGGCTAATCCCTGCTCATCGACCAGCACGTTGCCAATGCGGAAATCGCCGTGAATGACCGTGGTACGGGTTTGTGCGGGGAGGTGGTTCTGCGCCCAGCGCAGCGCCCACTCCCAGACGGGGTTGTGAACGTCCAGCTTGTCGAGCAGCGCGTACATTTGATCGACCACGTAGCGGCCGTAGGGCACGCCCTCAGGAGCGCGCGGCAGGAAGTCTAGTTCGTCCATCGGCAGGCGGTGGATGAGCGCGAGCTGCTCCGCAAGCTGCTGCGGCAGGCGTTCGCGCGCCGCGGCCAGCTCCGGCGCATGGATTACCTTCGTCCCGATGCTGACCCCGCGCACGTAATCCATCAGGAAAAAGGGGCTGCCTAACACGCCGGGGTCTTCGCACAGATAAGTCATCCGCGCGACCTTAACCCCGTGATCATGGGCCACGCGCATGATGTGGAACTCCTGCGCGCGGGTGAGCGCTTCGTCGAACATCTGCGTGGGCAGGTCGCGCCGCATGACCTGTTCCAGCGTGAAGTCGGGGCCTTGCAGTTTGAGCCGCCACGTATCGCGCGAGGCCCCGCCGCTCAGCGGCTCTGCCTCGATCACCGTTGTGGGGGGCAAGCCTTGAGTTTGTAACCAGAGGGTGAGCGCGTTCTTGTGGGCGTCGGTCAGGGTGTGCATCTCAGAAGCTCACAATCACTTTGCCGGTGTTCTTGCCCGCATACATGTACTCAATCGCGTCGAGCGCCCCCGCCACACCCTTGAACACCGTCGGGTCATAGGTGGCTTTGAGCTTGCCCTCCGCGATCATCCCCAGCAGGCGCGCCGCATGTTCAGGCACATCGCGCAGGTAATGCATCAGCCAGAAGCCGCGGATCGACGCGGACTTGTTGAGCAGCTTGTAGCTGTCGCGGACGCGCGTCACTTCTTGCGGGCCGCTCTCGTATTCGCTGATTGCGCCGATGACGATCAAACGGCCTTTGACAGCCAGCGCGTTCAGGGCAATGTCGTAGAGCTTGCCGCCGACGCTCTCGAAAGCAATATCAACCCCCTTGCGATATTCGGCCTTCAACACCTCGGCCAGCGATTCATCTTTGTAGTTGACGGGGCGGTGGCAGCCGATGCTGCGCAGGAAGGCCACCTTGTCCGCGCTGCTGCACGTGCCGATGACGTGATTGCCTGCGAGGCTGGCCAACTGCACAGCAAAACTGCCCGTGCCACCGGCGGCGGCGGTCACTAGGACGGTCTCGCCGCTGGTCATCTCGCCTGCTTTCTCGAGCGCGATGCTGGCAGTCAGGCCGCTGACGCCAATCGTCACCATATCAGGGGTGGGGGCGGGCACAGGGATCGCATGGCTGGCGGGCACGGTGAAATACTCACGGTAGCCGCCGCCAATGGCGAAGACAGCATCGCCTTCTTTGAGATAGTCTACGCCCGCGCCAACAGCGGCCACAATGCCAACGGACTCTGCGCCGAGGTCGTAGGGCGGCGGCGTCGGCGCGAGGTAACGCCCCGCTGCCATCAGATAGTCGGCCGCGTTGACGCCGCTGTAGCGCGTCTGCACGACGATCTGGCCAGCCTCGGGCTGTGGGACAGGTACTTCGTGGATTTCAGTGGCGGCGCGCAGGTTATCCGAGGCGCGCACCACCACTAATTTTTGATAGGTCGTCATCAAACAAGCCTTTATTTTAAGAAGGTTAGACCGCCCCATTGTAACGCATCTGCGCCGCGCATGGCGTTAGGATGGGGCGCAATCGCCGTTTAGTCAGGTGCTTCTATGGCCACGAATTTGTTGCGCATAGATGAAAGGGGTGTTAAAGTAGTGGCGTAGTGTGGACTAGTCCACATACTGTTCGATTTTTTCAGGAGCAAAGCGATGAAAAGATTTGTTGCATGTCTCGTCGTAGCGCTGACGGCCATCGTGCCGTTCCGCGCGCAGGAAGCCCCGGTCGGCACATGGTTGGGCACGTGGCCCTATGTGCTGCCCCCCGATCATCACCTGAACAGCTTCGCCAGCGGTGGCCTGAACGATAACCTTGGCGTGGTGTATCGCCCCTTGGTGGAACTGACCCCTGCCTACTACTTGTGGGGCAGCAACGAGTACATCCCGATGCTGGCGGAGAGCTGGGGCTTTGTGGACGACAACGCCGCCTACCAGTTCACGCTCAAGGCTGGCGCAACGTGGAGCGACGGCACGCCCATCACCAGCCAAGACGTGGTCGATACCTACTCGATTGGCCGCATCCTCAACTGGACGCAGTTCCAGTACATCAGCAGCGTGGAAGCGGTGGATGAGCTGACGGTCAAGTTCACCTTCAGCGGGCAGCCCAGCTTGCTGGCCGAGCGTTTGATCCTGAAGGAACCCATCGTCGCCAGCGCCACCTACGGCGAACTCGCTGAGAAGGCGCGCGACGTGGTCGCCAGCGGCGCCACCCGCGAAAGCGAATCGTGGACGGCGCTCATCGCTGAGATCAACAGCTTCCGCCCGGATGTCTTGCGCGCCAGCGGCCCGTACACCTATTCGTTGGCAGATGTCAACGACGCCTTCATGACGCTGCGCTGGCACCCCAACAGCATCTTCAGCGGCACGGTGCGCTTTGGCGAACTCAAGATTTGGGCAGGCGAGACGGAACAGACGACCCCGCTCGTCCTCAGCGGTGAACTGGCACACTCGACCAACGTCTACCCCCCCGCGACCGTGGACAGCTTCGACCGCGCGGGCATCCGCTTGGTGACGACGCCGCGCGGCTACGGCCCGTCGCTGCTGTTCAACTTCGCGCTGCCCGTCTGGCAGGATGTCAACGTGCGCAAGGCCGTCGCCCACGCCATCAACCGCGATCAGAGCGCCTTCCTCACCAACGGTCTGGGCGCATCCGGCACGGTGTACTTCAGCGGCATCCTCGACAGCCTCACGCCTAGCCTGCTGAGCGCTGAGGGCATCGCTGCGCTCGACCCCTACGAGTACGACCTTGAGAAGGCCGCCGCCTACATGGAAGCTGCCGGCTACACGCGCAACAGCGCGGGCAAGTGGGTCGATGCCAACGGCAACACGATCAGCGTGGAGTACACCTTCCCGCAGGACTTCGCCGACTTTAGCGCCGCTGCGCAAGATGCCACCCAGCAGCTGAACGACTTCGGCTTCGACATCACGCTGCGCGCGCGCCCGTGGCAGGAAGCGCGCGATGCGATCTTCGCGGGCACGTTTGACCTGAGCGTGTGGAGCTGGGGCGCGGGCAGCCCGTTTGCCAACGGCCACTTCCGCAACCCGACCGTGCGCTTCAACTTGGGCGCCGTGCCGGGCGGCCAGCCGGGCATCAGCTTCCCGCTGCAGTTCGAGTTTGAGGGCGAAATGGTCGATCTGGGGGCGCTCATCGCCGACGTCAGCACCGGCCTCGACAGCGCTGAGCTGACCGCCAAGGCCGACCGCGTCGCGCGTATCATCAACGCAACTGTCCCGTTCATCCCGCTGAATGAGATGCTGAGCGTTGAGCCGCTGAACGAATCGAAGATCAGCGGTGCGCCACCGGACGACGACCCGATCTACCTGAACCCCAGCGGCGACCACTTCATCATCAAGCTGATCTTGGACGGCACACTCGGCCCGGCCAGCTAAGCGCAATAGTTCACGGGCAAGGGGGCACGGCTCCCTTGCCCGCCTTGCTGGGGCAGGCTGCGGCCTGCCCACCATAGAGCAACACTATTTTTTACGAGGCTGTTTGATGAGTTCTGTGCCCATTTCTCCGCAAACGCGCATTCCCGCGTCCGCAATGCCGATTCGTATGGTGCGCCAGCTCTGGGGGAGCTATGCGCTGCGGGCGCTGCTGCAAGCCCTGCTGACGATCTTCGCGGTGACGACCTTCACCTTCTTCTTGATTCGGCTGATGCCGGGCGACCCCTTCAGCAGCAAGGTGGAGAGCCTGATGATCCAGCAGAATTTGACCTATGAACAAGCGCGGACGGTGGCGGCAGGCCTCTTCCTGTTCGACCCCGACGAACCGATGATCGACCAATATCTGCGCTACATGTCGTCGCTGGTGCGCGGTGATCTGGGCAAGAGCATCTTAAGCGCGGGCACGCCCGTTGCGGATCAGATCGCGCGCTACCTGCCGTGGACGCTGTTCAGCGTAGGCCTTGCGCTCACGATCAGCTTTTGCGCTGGGGCGCTCATTGGGCTGGCGATGGGCTACTGGCGCGGCGGCATCCTCGACAACGTGATGACCTTCCTCGCGTCGATCCTCTCCGGCATCCCCGATTATATCCTCGCGCTGCTGTTCGTCCTGATCTTGGGCGTGCAGCTGCAGTTGTTCAACGTCGGGGAGTTTCGCGGCGGCAGCGACCCCAACATCCCTGCGGGCTTCACAGTGGAGTACATCAGCAGCCTGTTCAAGTATGCGCTCTTCCCAGTGACGATCTACGTCGCCTCGACGATTGGCACGTGGATCCTCTCGATGAAGAGCAGCACGATCAGCACGCTGGGCGAGGACTACATCACGGTGGCGCAGGCGCGCGGCCTCTCACAGGGGCGCATCCTGACGGCTTACGTCGGGCGGAACGCGCTGCTGCCGCTCATCACACGCCTTGCCATCAGCATCGGCTTCATCGTGGGCGGGAGCGTCGCCATCGAGCAGATTTTTGAGTACCCGGGCTTGGGGCGGCAGCTCTTGCGGGCGATCGTGACGCGCGACTACACCACCATGCAGGGCATCTTCCTCGTGATCACGGTGGCGGTGGTGCTGTCCAACCTGCTGAGCGATCTGGTGCTGGGCTGGCTGGATCCGCGCGTGCGCGTGGGCAAGGAGGGCAAGCTGTGAACCTATTTGCGACGGTAGCATCGCCGACGGGGCTGGCGTTGGGCGCGGTGATCAGCATCGTGCCGCTGGCGCTGGCGGTTTACTATCGCCAATGGCGGGCGGGGCTGCTGGGCGCGCTGGCGTGCGTCGTGGCCGGGTTCGGCTGCGGGCTGATTGGCGGCCTGCCGATGATGGTTGTGGCGTGCGCAGTGGTCATCAGCTATGCCTACGTCAATCGGCAGGATCCCTTCACGAGCCGCGCGGCGCTCTCGGAGGTGTCGTTTGAGGAGACGCGGCGCGAGGCGTTCATGCGCTGGATGGCTAACCTCGGGACGAGCGTCCGCGCGGGGCTGAACGCCCTGATGCGCAACAAGTCGGGCTTTATCGGCTTCTGCGGCATTATGTTCTTCGTCATCGTCACGGTGTTCGGCCCGCTGTTCATCGAGTACGAGGGGCGGGCGCGGCTGGATCGACGGCAGCCCGGGGCGCGCTCGCTGCTGGCGGCCCCCAGCGCCGAGCATCCGCTGGGGCTGGATTGGCAGGGGCGCGATGTGCTCTCGCACATGGTCTATGGCGGCCAGCGCTTGATTCTGACGTCGCTGGCGGCGGGCTTATTTGCCACGATTCTGGCCGTTGTGCTGGGGAGCGCGGCGGCGCTGCTGGGGCGCTTCGTCGACAGCATCATCACAACCGTGGCCAACTTCATCCTGACGATCCCCTCCTTCCCCTTGCTGCTAGTGATCGCCAGCATCATCAAATTTGACGACAACTTGGCGCTGGCGCTGCTCTTCGCTGCGTTGAACTGGCCGGTGCTGATGCGCGCCGTCCGCGCTCAAGTGCTGAGCCTGCGGGAGCGCGACTACGTGGAGGCGGCCATCGCGCTCGACTTGGGGCTGTGGCACATCATCAGCCGCGAGGTGTTCCCCAACATGATCAGCTACATCGCAGTGAACTACATCTTCACTGTGCGCGTCGCCATGTACAGCATCGTCGGCTTAGTGTTCCTCGGCCTTGTGCCGCTGGTGGAGCCAGACTGGGGCGTAATGATCTTCATGGGGCGGCAGCAGGGCGTGCTGGCCAACCCGCTGGCGGCGGGGATGCTGCTCTCGCCGGTGGTGGCGATTGCGCTGTTCCAGCTCTCGCTGGTGCTGTTCACGCGCTCATTGGAAGAGGTGTTCAACCCGCGCCTGAGGAGCGGCTTATGAAAAACCGTGATGTTGTCTTGAGTGTGCGCGGCTTGTCCGTCAGCTATCTGGCGCGGCGCGGGCGGGTGCGCGCGGTGAACAACGTGTCGTTTGACCTGCACGCGGGCGAGACGCTGGCCTTCATCGGCGAGAGCGGCTGCGGCAAGAGCACGCTCAACCTCGCCCTCATTCGCACCTTGCCCAAAACGGCCAGCATCGACGCGGGCCAAGCGCTCTACACCGACCGCAGCGGCACGCTTATTGACGTGATGAAGCTGTCTGACCGCGCGATGAAACAGTTTCTGTGGTCGGAGTGTTCGATGGTGTTTCAAGGCGCGTTGAACTCGCTCAACCCTGTGCTGCGCATTCGTGAGATGGTCTACGACACAGCCGCTGCGCATGGGATGGATCGCAAGACGGCGCAGAAAGAGGCGCTGGGGCTGTTTGAGAAGGTGCGGCTCGACGCGCACCGCGTGTTCAACAGCTACCCGCACGAACTCAGCGGCGGGATGCGCCAGCGGGTGCTGCTGGCGGTGGCCTTGCTGCTGCGCCCGCAGATCGTCATCATGGACGAGCCGACCACCGCGGTGGATATCCTCACGCAGCGCTCCATCCTCGACGTGTTGAAGGAACTGCGCGCGGAACTCAACTTCAGCACGATCTTCATCAGCCACGATCTGGCGGTGGCGGCGGAAATTGCCGACACCATCGCCACCATGTACGCGGGCGACATCGTCGAGATTGGGCCGGTGGAGGAGGTGTTCTACCGGCCCAAGCACGCCTACACGCTCAGCCTGTTGGACGCCGCGCCGCGCCTCTCGTTCGGCCATGAGGAACTCGACAGCATCCCGGGCAGCCCGCCGGACTTGATCGCGCCGCCGCCGGGCTGCAAGTTCCACGAGCGCTGCCGCTTTGCCACTGAGCGCTGCGCCGCGCAAGTGCCGCCGGTGGAGGTGGTCGCGCCCGCCGATGAGAATCAGCAGGCGCACCTTGTGGCCTGCTTTGAGCGCGCCGCTGTCGCCCAAGCCCAGCGCCGCCGGATGGGGGTGAGCGTATGAGCACCCCACTTTTAGAACTGCGCAGCGTGTATCGCTCGTTTGAGAAAGACCGTGTGACGATCCCTGTGCTGCAAGACATCAACCTTGCGGTGCACGCGAACGAAATCTTGTGCATCGTGGGCGAGAGCGGCTGCGGCAAGACGACCACCGGCAAGATCATCGCAGGGCTGAACGACCCTTCCAGCGGCAGCGTGTTGATTCGTGGGCGGGAGCGTGCCAGCTTCAGCGCAGAGGAGAAGTCCAAGCTGCGGCGCGAGTTCCAGATCGTGCATCAAGACCCGTTCGCCTCGCTCAACCCGGCGCATACGATCGAGCAGATCCTCAGCTTCCCGCTCAAGCGCCACAAACTGGTGAGCGACCGTGCCAGCCTGCGCCGCCGCATCTGGGAGCTGCTGACGCTGGTTGACCTCACCCCACCCGGCGACATCGTCAACAAGTACCCGCACCAGCTCAGCGGGGGGCAGCGTCAGCGCGTCAGCATCGCCCGCGCCTTGACGGTGCAGCCGCGCTTGATCGTGGCCGATGAGGCCGTGAGCATGGTAGACGTGAGCATCCGCATCGGCATTCTGAAGATGCTGCACCAACTGCGCGATGAGTTCGGCATGAGCATCGTCTTCATCACGCACGATCTGGCGCTGGCCAAGTACTTCGCGTGGGAGGGACGGATTGCCGTGATGTATCTGGGGCGCATTGTGGAAATCGGGCGCACGCCGGACGTGATCGGCAGCCCCGCGCACCCCTACACGCGCGCGCTGCTGGCGGCCGTGCCCGAGGCCGACCCGGACATCACGCGCCGCAAGCAGCCCATGCGCCTGCGCAGCGACGACATCCCCAAGCTGACGGCTATCCCGCGCGGCTGTGCCTTCCACCCGCGCTGCCCGTTCTTCGTCCCCAACGTGTGCGATCAAGACGTGCCGACGCTGGCTTCTAGCGCGGATCATCCGCAGCAGTTCGCCTGCACGCCGCTCCAGCAGAAAGGGGTATTAGAGACCTATGCAACCTAGCGATCACCCCGTTCGGGGCTTTATGCAGATCGGCTTCTTCTTGGCGGGAGGGGGCTTCTTAATGGCTGCCGCCAACGCGCCGACCAGCCCAGAGTTCGTCGTCAGCGTGTGCAGCGGCGTGATGGGCGTGTTCTTGGTGACGGCCAGCGCGCTGCTCGTGCGCTGGATGCGCCGCGAAAGGTGACCCGTATGATCGACCGACCGTTGGATGCCACCTCTCCCAAGCCGCTCTATGAGCAGGTCAAAGATTTTATCCTGCATCACATCCAAGATGGCACGTTCAAGCCGCACACGCGCATCCCCTCCGAGCGGGAGCTGGCGCAGCGCTTCGGCGTCAACCGCTTGACGGTGACAAAAGCGATCAAAGAGCTGGAGCAGGCCGGGCTGGTATACGTGCGCATCGGCAAGGGGACGTTCATCGCACCCGAGACCTACAACTTGCAGCTCGACACGTTGATGAGCTTCACCGATGAGATGCGCCAGCGCGGCCATGAAGTCAGCAGCCGTGTCCTCAGCGCGCAGGTGACGCACGCCCACCCTGAAAGCGCGCGCCACCTCAACGTGCCGCCGGATACGCCTGTGGTGGTGCTGCGTCGCGTGCGCTGCGTGAACCAGCAGCCCATCGCCCTCGAGACGTCCACGCTGCTGGCGGCGGTCTGCCCGGATATCCTGCAATATCACAACTTCGCGGTGGAATCGCTCTATCACGCGCTGCGGACGCGCTATGGGCTGGCGCTGGCCTACGCCGAACAGACCCTCGAAGCGCGCGCCGCCGCCCGCGAGGAGGCCATCCTGCTCGAAATGGCAGAGCGCGCCCCCGTCTTGGCTATACAGCGCGTTACTTATGATGATCGAGGCCGCGCGGTAGAATATGTGAGCAGCGTTTATCGCGGTGACCGTTATAAGTTCCGCGCTGTGTTGAAGAACCTCTAGGAGACGCCATGAATCTTGAACAGCAGGTTGGGCAGTGCTTTGTAGTAGGGTTTGAGGGGACAAGCGCGCCGCCTTACTTGTTGGAGTGGCTGGCGGCGGGGCGCATCGGCGGGGTGATCCTGTTCGCGCGCAACGTGCAGAACCCTGACCAGCTCGGCGCATTGACCCAATCGCTGCACGCGGCGGCCCCCGCGCCGATCTTAATCGGCATCGATCAAGAGGGTGGCACGGTGGCGCGCCTGCGTGGGGCCTTCACCGAAGCGCCGGCGGCGATGGCGCTGGCCAACACCGATGACCCGCACGCCGCCGAGACGGCCTATCGCCTGCTGGGGCAAGAGATGCGCGAGCTGGGCATCAACTGGGACTATGCCCCAGTGGTCGACCTGACGTACAACCGCGAGAACCCCACCGTTGGCACGCGCAGCTTTGGCCGCAGCGCCGCGCAGGTTGGGCGTTTTGCGCGGGCGGCGGTGCGCGGCTTGCAGAGCGCCCACGTCGCCGCCTGCGCCAAGCACTTCCCCGGGCTGGGCAACACCGCGGTTGACAGCCACCTCGCGCTGCCCACTGTGGACGTCTCGCTCGAGCACATGCTCCAACATGACCTTGAGCCGTATCAGCAGGTGATCGCGGAGGGGGTGGCCAGCATCATGACGACGCATACGCGCTTCCCCGCACTGGATGCCGAGCACCCCGCCACCGTCTCGCCAGTGATCATCCGCCGCCTGCTGCGCGAGGCGCTGGGCTACGATGGGCTGGTGACGACCGACTGTATGGAGATGCGCGGGGTGGCTGATCACTACACCCCCGGCGAGGGCGCGATCATGGCGCTGCTGGGGGAGGTCGACATTGTGCTGGTGAGCCACACGCGCACTGTCCAAGAGGCGGCCATGCATGGCGTGCTGGAGGCAGTGCAGAGCGGGCGCATCCCGCTGAGCCGCATTCAACAGGCCAACGCGCGCCGCGCTCGCCTGCTCAATCAGATCGCTGTGCAGCAGGTGGACATCAGCCGCGTGGGCAGCCCAGAGCGCCGCCAGATGATGGAGGAGATCGCCGTGCGCGGCCTGTCGCTGCTCAAGGGCAGCCTGCCCGAGATGGCGTTCGACGCGCAGGTGGCGTTTGTCGAGTTTGCTTCCTCGCTGGAGAGTGAGGTGATGGAAGCAGGCGGCCAGACGGGCATCCGGCAGCAGTTGGCGGCGCTGGGGATGCAGCCGCGCTACGTGGCGCTGCGCCCCACCGGGGACGATCCGCAGGTGGCGCAGGCGCTGGCGGCGGCTCAGCAGGCCAAGATCACGATCATCGCCACCCGCAACGCCCACCTGCTGCCAGATCAAGCGGAGCGCGCCCGCCAGATCGCCGCGCACGGGCATATCGTCGTTCACCTTTGCCTGCGCAACCCCTACGACGCTGGGTTGTTCGACGCGGAAACGGTGATCGCCACCTGCGGCGACAGCCAACCGCAGATCGCGGCGGCGCTGCGGGCGCTGCGCGGCGATATCGAAGTGGCCACGGGCCTCAAGGCAGACGTCGTATGATCACGCTGGGGATTGACCGCCTCTTGACAGAGCAGTTTGACCTCCTCCGCGGGAAGCGCGTCGGCCTGTACACCAACTTGAGCGCGGTCAACGCTGACCTTGTGCCGTCGTATGTGCTGTTCGCCATTGCCAAGAACGTGACGCTGGCGGCGCTGTTCGGGCCGGAGCACGGCATCACCGGCGCGGCGAGCGCGGGCGAAAAAGTCAGCAGTCAGATCGACGACTACAGCCGTGTGCCTGTTCACAGTTTATACGGTGAGACAAATAAGCCGATGCCGGAGGCGCTGCACGATCTCGACGTGATGGTGTGCGACATCCAAGACGTGGGGGTGCGTTACTACACGTTCGTGTGGACGCTCTCGTACATCATGGATGCCTGCGCTGAGCAAGGCGTGCCCGTGATCGTCTGCGACCGGCCTAACCCGCTGGGCGGGCGGATCGTGCAGGGGCCGGGGGTACGCCCGGGCTTTGAGTCGTTCGTTGGGCGCTTCGACGTGCCCATCCGCCACGGCCTGACCATCGGCGAGATGGCGCGTTTGCTCAACGCGGAGTATTTAGACAAACCCTGCGACTTGACGGTGATCCCATGCGGCGGCCTGACGCGCGGCATGATCTTCCCGCAGATGGGGCTGCATTGGATCGCGCCGTCACCTGCGCTGGCGCACTTCGCCAACGTGGAGAACTACGCCGGTTCTTGTTTGGTGGAGGGGACGACGCTGAGCGAAGGGCGGGGGACGGGCTTCGCGTTTCAGGTGTTGGGCGCGCCATTCATCAACGCGGTGGTGCTGGCCGATTACCTTAACATGCTTGGCATGCCCGGCGTGCGCTTTCGACCGGTGACCTTTCGCCCGTGCGCCAGCAAATACACGGGTGTTGATTGCAGCGGCGTGATGGCGCATGTGACTAACCCCAGCGCCTACAACCCGATTGCGGCGTGGTTGATCGTTTTACGTGAGGTGATGCTGACTTATTCGGGGCAAGTCGAGTGGCTGCCGCCACACAAGGAGCGCTACCACTTTGACCTGCTGATGGGCACGGACACGGTGCGCCGTGACCTGCTAAGCGGGGAGGTGACCGTGCGCGCGATGATGGACGCATGGGCGGTTGAGGAGGAGGCCTTCCGCGTGAAGCGCGCGCCCTACTTGCTGTATGAGGATTGATTTATGCGTGCGCTGTCGTCGTCTACGCTCAACCGTCTTGATGCGCTGATGGCGCAGTACGTCCCGCAGCGTGTGCCAGCGGCTGTCCTCAACGTGTGGAGCCGCGACGGCGAGCTGCTGCGGCGGGCGTGGGGCTGGTGCGACGTGGACGGGCGCGTGCCCTGCGAGGTGGACACGCTGTTTGATCTGGCCTCAGTGACGAAGGTGTTCGTTGCGACGGCGTTCCTCATCCTTGTGAACCGTGGCAAGGTGATGATTGACGCGCCCATCGTGAGCGTGCTGCCGGAGTTTGGCGGTGAACCGCGCGCTATCAGCGGCGGCCAAGACCCGCACACGAAGCAAACCCTGCCCACGCCGCCTCATCTGCAAGGCCAAACGGTTGACCCCACGCGCGTCACCTTCCGCCACCTGCTGACGCACACCAGCGGCCTTGCCCCATGGCGCGCGCTCTACGCAGAGATAGGCGATCCCCCACCGCCGCCCCGCCAACCGGATGCGCTCGACCGTGTGACGCGCTGGCAGCGCGGGCTGGCTGCGGCGTGGGCCTGCCCGTTTGTGGATCACCCGGATGCAGGCGTGCACTACAGCGACATCGGCTTGATCCTGCTGGCGGAGGCTGTGCAGCGCTTGACCGCTCAGCCGTTGGATGCGGCGCTGACCGTGCTGCTGGAGCCGAGCATCGGCCCGCTGCCGATCTTCAACCCGGCGCGTGAGCACGGCGTGCCGCTCACACGCATCGCTCCCACAGAGAACGATCCCGACTGGCGCAGACGGCGTGTGTGGGGCGAAGTCCACGATGAGAACGCCAGCGGTTTGGGCGGCGTCAGCGGCCACGCGGGGCACTTTCAGCACGCGCGCGGCGTGTCGGCGTTGGGGCATCGCTGGTTGTTGGGGCTGCTGCCGATTGCGCCGGAGCTTCAGCGCATGGCCATCACGCCGCAGGCCATCCACCGCGATGAGCGGCGCGGGCTGGGCTGGATGATCCGCTCGCTGGTCGGCTCATCAGCGGGCGATCTGCTCTCAGCGGAGACCTACGGCCACACCGGCTTCACGGGAACCTCGCTGTTCATTGACCCCGTCAATGGGCTGGTGATCACGCTGCTGACGAACGCGGTCTATCATGGGCGCGAGGTCATGCCCAGCTATCAGCTGCGCCGCGACGTGCATACGCTGCTGGCAGAGGAACTGCTGGCGTGAAGATCGTCGGGTTGATGTCTGGCACGTCGGCGGATGGCATCGACGCGGCGCTGTGCGAGATCACCGGCGCGCCCCCTCACCTGAGCGCGCGTGTGCTGCACGGGCACACGTTTCCGTATGAGGCCGGTATGCGCCAGCGCATCCTTGACGCCTGCCAGCCGCAGACCAGCAGCAGCGCCGCCCTGTGCGCGCTCAACGTTGACCTCGGCGAGGCCTTCGCGCAGGCTGTGTTGGAGCTGCTGGCTGAGGCCACCGTTGACCTCGCATCGGTTGACCTCATCGCCAGCCACGGGCAGACGGTGTGGCACGAGGTGCGCGGGGGGCGCGTCCACAGCACCATGCAGCTCGGCGAGGCCTGCGTCATCGCTGAACGCACTGGCATCACGACGATTCACAACTTCCGCGCGCGGGACGTGGCGGCGGGCGGGCAGGGCGCGCCGCTCACGGGTTACGTCGATTGGCTGCTGCTGCGACATCCGACGCGCTGGCGCGCCGTGCAGAACATCGGCGGCATGGGCAACGTCTCATTTTTGCCGCCCTTGAGCGATGCGCACGGGGCGCTTATCGCGTTTGACACGGGGCCGGGCAACGCGCTTATCGATGTCGCCGTCGCTGCGCTGACGGACGGCCAGCACCGCTACGACCCCGACGGCCAGTTCGCCGCGCAGGGGCGCATCGACGAGGCGTGGCTCGACGCGCTGATGCAGCACCCGTACCTGCATCAGCCGCCGCCTAAGACGACTGGGCGCGAGCTGTTCGGGACGGCGCAGGCGCAGGCGCTCGTTGCGGAGGGGCAGGCGCGCGGCCTGCGCCCATACGACATCCTCGCCACGCTGACGGCCTTCACCGCGTGGAGCATCGCGCACGCCTATCGCGCCTATTTGCCCCATGCGGTGGATGAGATCGTGCTGGGCGGCGGCGGCCAGCACAACCGCACGCTGGTTCATCTGTTGGCGCAGGCCACCGGCGCGTCTGTGCTGACGCATGAGTCGCTTGGCCTGTCGAGCGATCTGAAAGAGGCGCTGGTGTTTGCGGCGCTGGCCTATGAGACGTGGCACGGGCGGCCCGCTGCGCTGCCTTCACAGACCGGCGCGCGCCACCCCAGCGTGCTGGGGCAGATCACCCCCGGCGCGAACTATGAGGGGCTGCTGCGCCAACGGAGGCTGCTGTGACTTGTTTCATGGGCATCGACGGGGGCGGAAGCAGCTTGCGCGTGGTGATCGTGGACGCGGCGCTGAACGTCCTAGCGGAAGCACATGGGGAGACGGTCAACCCCTCGGTGGTGGGGCACGTGGTGGCCGCCGAGCGCGTGCAAGCGGCCATCCGTGAGGCGCTGGCGCAAGCGGGCTGCGATGCGCGCGCGGTGTCGGCGGTGGGCGCTGGGATCGCAGGGGCTGCCCCCGAGCACAGCGCGGAATGGCTGCGGGCGACGCTCAGCGCGGCGCTGCCGGGCGTGCCGCAGGCGCTGGCCAGCGACGTTGAGATCGCGCTGGTGGGGGCGCATGGCGCGCGCTTGGGCATCCTCGTCTTAAGCGGCACAGGGAGCTGCGCCTACGGCGTGAACGCCGCGGGCGAGAGCCTGCTGGTGGGCGGGTGGGGCTACTTGATCGGCGATGAGGGCAGCGGCTATTGGATCGGGCGGCAGGCCCTCAAATGCGTGGCGCAGATCGCCGACCAGCGGCGGCAAGATGAGCCGAGCCGCGCCTTCAAGGCGCAAGTGCTGGACTTTTTGGAGATTCGCACGCCGCGCCAGATGATCCAGTGGGTGTATCGAGAGGGCGCGCCCGCTCCGCGCGTGGCGACGCTGGCTCCGCTGGTGCTGGCGCTGGCGCAGGATGCCAATTCCCACGCCCAGCGCATTGTCACGCTGGGGGCGCTGCGCTTGGTCGATCATGTGCAGCAGCTCCGCGAGCAGCTTGGGGTTGATGGGCCGATTGCGTTCGCGGGCGGCTTATTGGAAAAATCTGGCTACTACCGTCAGATGCTGGCGGACTATCTTCAGATCGACGTGCCGACGACGCGCTACCCGCCGGTGATCGGGGCGGCGCTGCTGGCACAATCGACGCAGACATGAGGGGGAACGATGCAAACCGAAAGCCAAAACCCGCGCAGCGCGCAGCTCGACATGCTTTCGACGTTGGAGATTCTGCGCGTCATCAACGAGGAAGATCAAACCGTCGCGCTGGCTGTGCAGCGCGCCTTACCAGAGATCGCGCGCGCTGTGGATGCGGTGGTGGCCGCGTTGGAAGCGGACGGGCGTTTGTTCTACGTGGGCGCAGGCGCGAGCGGGCGCACCGGCGTGATCGACGCGGTGGAGTGCCTGCCGACGTACAGCGTCCCACCGGAGAAGGTGCAGGGGGTGCTGGCAGGCGGCGAGGGTGCGATGATGCGCTCGGTGGAAGGGGCGGAGGACGACGCCGAACAAGGCCAGCGTGACCTTGCCGCGCGCGGGCTGACGGCCAGCGATGTCGTCATCGGCATTGCGGCCAGCGGCACAACCCCCTACGTGCTGGGGGCGCTGGGCTATGCGCGCGCGCTGGGCTGTGTGACGGTCGGCATCTCGTGCAACGCGCCCGCGCCCGTCCTCAACGCTGCCGACATCCCGATTGCCCTGCTGACGGGGCCGGAGGTGGTGGCGGGCAGCACGCGCATGAAAGCCGGCACAGCGCAGAAGATGGCGCTCAACATGATCAGCACGGCGTCGATGGTGCGGCTGGGCAAGGTCTACGGCAACTTGATGGTGGACGTGCAGCCCACCAACCAAAAATTGGTGGAGCGCAGCCTGCGCATCATCGGGCAGATCACGGGGGCGGATCGCCTCACGGCGCAGCATCTGCTCGAGGCCAGCGGCAGGCGCGTCAAACTGGCAATTGTCATGGGCAAGCTGGGGGTAGAAGCCGAGGAAGGTCAACGCCTGCTCGACGCAGCGGGCGGCCACCTTAGAAAGGTGATCGGGTGACATGGGCGATATGCTGGTCAAACTGTATGAGCTGCCGCCGCTGGAGCCAACCCTCACGGCGCAGCGCGAAAAAGGGGTCATTATCCGCCGTGGCCTTCCGCCCGAGAAGCATCACGTGGCCGCGTGGGTGGGGCGGCACTTCAGCCCATTTTGGGTCAGCGAGGTTGAGGTGGCCTTCAGCCGTGCGCCGCTGTCGTGCTTCCTTGCTTTAGCAGATGAGCGCTTGATCGGCTTCGCCTGCCACGATGTCACGTTCAAGGGGTTCTTCGGCCCGACGGGTGTCAGCGAGGCGGCGCGTGGGCGCGGCACGGGGCACGCGCTGCTGCTGGCCAGCCTGCACGACCTGCGCGCGATGGGCTACGCCTACGGGGTGATTGGGTCGGCGGGGCCGGTCGATTTCTACAAGAGAGCCGTCAACGCCATCGAAATTCCCGACAGCACGCCCGGCCCCTACGCGCACCTGCTGCGCACGTCGGAGTAAAGTTTGAAAAGCGATCAATCTCAATTCTTAATTGGGTGGTGGGTTCACTCTTGATCGCTGGGATGATAGGGTAAACGGGTTGGCATCAACAGTCGCGTTCTCGACGTTGTCACGATCTGGATTGTTACCCATGAAGAACCAACCCTCCTTCGATTCGTCACGCTCAAACCGCGAAAGATGAGTTGATATGACACCAGAACTATATACGTGGGTGATGTTGCTGCGAGCGGCCCGCCGGATCGAACGCACGACCCCCTAACCAAAGCAGTCCAATCTGGCACGAGATGGCCTGTTGACGTGTGCTACAATCGAAATCATTAATGCATGTCGTAAGCGCAAGGCAATTTCCCCATGACCAGTTCAACGCTACCGCCGCGCCGGATCGCGGATGCCCGCTGGTTCGCTCACTATCTGCTGCACAACCGCCTGCCCATGCTGATTGCTGTGGGCGCGGGCATCGTAGGCGGCATCGCCGATGCCATGCAGCCTTTCTTGATCGGCGTCATCGTTGACCACATCACGCGCGGCCTGAGCATGGAACAGCTCGCAGCGGACATCGGCTTGCTGGTCGTCTTCAGCGTGATCACCTTGACGGCATTCTATGGGCAGCGCTACTTCAGCGGGTTGGTGGCCTACAAAACCCACCATGAGATGCGCAACGACATCTTCGAGAACATGCTGACGCTCGACCAGCGTTTTTACAATCGCTTCCCCACAGGCGACCTCATCGCGCGCTTGCACGGCGATTTGCAGTACGTGTGGCGGATGCTGGCGATTGGCGTCAACCGCAGCGGGAGCGCCATTGCGGGGTTGGTGTTCACCTTTGTGCTGTTGGCCACGGTTGATCTGCCGCTGACGGTGGTCGTGTTCATCGTGCTGGCCATCAGCACAGCGTTTCAGATGATCGCAGGCTTGGCGATCACCCCTCTCTCGGAGAAGGTGCAGGATCAGCAAGGCGTGCTAGCGGCGCTTGTGCAGGACAGCGCCAGCGGCATCCAGACGCTCAAGAGTTTTGGGCGAGAGCGCGACGCCGCAGCCGCCTTCCACGCGCAGAACGTCAAACTGCGCAAGACGTGGCTGTATTTCAAGCGGCGCTATGAGCCAGTTGGCATGCTGCCGCAAGCCATCGCGCATACCGCCGCCGGTGTCGTCGTGGTCGTGGGCGGCTATCAGACGCTCGTCGGCCAGATGACGCTCGGCAACTTCACACAGTTCTTGCTCTACCTGACGCTTATCTCACGCTCGCTGTTGGAGATCGGCATGATTTACCAGCGCACGATGCAGACGCGCGGGGCGCTCAAACGGGTGACGCCGCTGCTGCAAGAGGCCGAGATCGCCGACGCGCCCGACGCCGTGGCCATGCCTCACGTGCGCGGGGAGGTCGAATTTCGCAATGTGACTTACCGCGTGGGCGATAAGACGCTGCTCAAGGACATTAACCTGACAATCCCTGCTGGCCAGACGGTCGGCCTAGTGGGCGCGACGGGCTGCGGCAAGACGACGCTCGTCAACCTCATGGCGCGTGTGATGGACGTGACCAGCGGCGAGGTGCGCATCGACGGGGTGGACGTGCGCCGCATTCGGCTGGACGATCTGCGCCGCGCCGTGACCTACGTCCCGCAGAACACGTTTTTGTTCAGCCGCGCCTTGCATGAGAACATCCGCATGGGCAAGCCCCACATCAGCGAGGCCGAAGTAGAAGAAGCCGTCCGCATCTCGCGGTTAATCAACGACCTGCCACAGCTTCCTGATGGCCTCAACACGCTGGTGGGTGAGAAGGGCGTGATGCTCTCTGGCGGGCAGAAGCAGCGCGTGGCCATCGCGCGCGCCCTCGTGCGCGACCCCGCGATCCTCGTGCTGGACGACGCCCTCAGCAGCGTCGACACACGCACCGCTGCCGACATCCTCGGCGACCTGAAGCACGTGCTGCGCTCGCGGACGAGCCTCATCATCGCGCACCGCGTGGCCACCGTCAAAGACGCTGACTTGATCGTGGTGATGGACGAAGGGCGCATCGTAGAGCAGGGCACGCACGCTGAGCTTATCGCGCGCGGCGGCTTCTACGCCCATATGGTGGAGCGTGAGCTGCTGACCGACGAGCAACCGCGCGTGGAACCGACAGGAGACTAGCTATGGCTGCGACGATTGCTGCACAAGGGGAACTCAAAGCCAAAATCAACGACCGGCGCGTGGCGGGGCTGCTGTGGCGCTTTCTCAAGCCGTATCGCTGGCAGGTGATCGCCGTGTTCGGGCTGCTGCTGCTCATCAGCGCGATGAGCTTGGCTATGCCCTACCTGATCCAAGTGGCCATCGACGGCCCGATCGCTGAGGGCGATTTGAACGGCCTTTACCTCATCGGGTTAGCTTACGTTGGGTTGATTGTGGCGATCTTCGTCGTGCGTTTCGTGCAGATCTACTGGCTGCACACCATCGGCCAGAGCGCGCTCGTCAACCTGCGCCAGACGCTCTATGAACACATCCTGCGGCAGGACTTGGCGTTTTTCAACCGCACCCCCGTAGGGAAGATCGTCAGCCGCATCAGCACCGACGTAGAAGAACTCAGCGAGTTGGTCTCCACAAGTTTTGTGATGGTCGTCAGCAACTTGATGACGCTGGTGGGGATCATCGTGGTGATGTTTCTGCTCAATTGGCGGTTGGCGCTCATCGGGCTGGCGGTGATCCCGTTGATCGTGTGGGCCAGCCTCTACTTCCGCGGAGGGGTGCGCTACTACTCGCGGGCGTGGTATCGCGTGATGAGCGACTTTCAGGCCTACATCAACGAGCAGTTCAACGGGATGTTGGTGGTGCAGTTGTTCAACCGCCAGCCCGTCAGCCGCGAGGAATACGGCGAGATCAGCCGCGAAATCTTCAGCGTGGTGATTGGCCTGCGCAACGCCTACACCAATTATGCGCTGATCCTGCAAGCCCTAACGACCGTTGGGCTGGCGCTGCTGCTGTGGGGCGGCGGGCAGGGTGTGCTGGCGCAGTGGGCCACGCTGGGGATGCTCGTCGCGTCGATTGAGTATCTGCGCCGCAGCTTTGAGCCGATCTTGCAGCTTGCTGAGCAGTTCTCCCAGATTCAGACGGCCTTCAGCGCCGCTGAGCGCATCGCCCAGCTGTTGGAGGTGCAGCCCGCCATCCAAGAGCCAGCAGAGCCGACGCGCATCGCGGCCTTCACCCCCAGCGTGCGCTTTGAGAACGTCACCTTCCGCTATGAGGAGGACGAGCAGCCCGTGATCCGCGGCATCAGTTTCGACGTGGAGGCGGGGCAGCGCGTGGCCATTGTGGGCGCAACCGGCGCAGGCAAGACCTCACTCGTCAAGCTGCTGGCGCGCTACTTCGACGTGACGGAGGGGCGCATCCTCATCAGCGGGGTTGATCTGCGCGAGCTGAGCTTCGCGGATTTGCGCCGTTTTGTGAGTGTCGTCCCGCAGAACCCATACATTTTCAACGGCACGATTGCCGACAACCTGCGCCTGTTCGACCCGACGATCACCGAAGCGCAGATGCGCGCTGCTTGTGAGACGGCCTGCGCCCAAGCCTTCATCGACCGCCTGCCCGGCGGCTACGACTATGAGCTGCTGCCGCAGGGCGCGAACCTCAGCGAAGGCCAACGCCAACTGCTCGCGCTGGCGCGGGCGCTCATCCACAGCCCGGAGAGCATCCTCGTGCTGGACGAAGCCACCAGCAGCATCGACACCGAGACCGAGGCAGACATCCAGCGCGGCCTCGATCAAGCGCTGCGGGGGCGCACCAGCATCATCATTGCGCACCGTCTCTCCACCATCCGCGATGCTGACCGGATCATCGTCATGCAGCACGGGCGGATCGTCGAGGACGGCACGCACGAGACCCTGCTTGAGCGCGACGGCCTCTACGCCCAGCTGTATCATCGCCAGTTCGCGGAGGTCTAGGCCAAGCAGGCGATAGCGACCTCTCCATTACGGGCTACAAACTCAGGGCTGAATGTGGTCAAATAGGGTGCTTGATCTGTTTTTGAGTGGCTACTGTAGATGACCGCACTCGCTGACCTCTACCAGCTTGACCAGTTTATCGACACCTTCGCGCTGGGGCATTACGCGCGGGTGCTGCACGGCGTGCAGCTTGCAACGCGCCGCGAGGTGGCCTTCAAGGTGCTGCGCCCTGAGCACCTGCTGAGTGATGGGGAACTCAAGTGGGAGTATCGCGCGTTCAGCAACGAGGCGGTGATCATGATGGCGTTGAAGGACAGCCCACAGGTCACGCGGCTGTACGACTGCGGCTACCTTTCGGCCAAGCAAGAGGCCCCCAGCGGCGGCGAAATCGTCTCGTTTGGGACGGACGTGGAGGCCTTCAACCGCTCGATGTATCATCATGCGGCGCAAGGTTGGCGGCCTTACCTCGCGCTGGAACTCATGCCGCGCCAGAACAACCTGCTCTATCTGATGAAGCCCAACACGCCCGGGCAGCGCTGGCGGCTCCCCAGCGAGGAAGCGCTGGCGCTGGCGATCCAGTTCACGCAGGCGCTCTCACTGGCGCACGCCCAGCAGATCGTCTATCTCGACCACAAGCTTGAGCACGTCTACTGGGACGGCGTGGCGCTTAAGCTGATCGACTTCAACAGCAGCAAGCAGCTTGGCAGCGCCGCGCGGGATGCCGACTTTGCGCGTGACATTCACAACTTGTGCGTCGGCATCCTCTACCCGATCTTCACCGGGATGCCCGCGCACGCCGCCAGCCTGCGCCCTCAGCCCGGCGGGCTGGACGTGGTTGAATCGCGCTATGCGGACATTCAAACGCTCGACTTTGGGGTGGAGCCGTCGCTCAGCACGGCAGTGCAGGATCTGCTCCAGCGGGGGACGGCCATGGCCTTCCCCAACACGGTCGCGTTCATGGCAGAGCTTCAGCGGGCGGCGGCGCTGCATGGCCGCGACTTCCCCAACTACAGCGCCAAGCCGTCTACGCGCCAAGCGCGCGACATCATGCGGCAGGGGCTAAAGGAACTGCGGGGCGGCACAGCCCAGTTGAAGGCCGCCCGCGATCACTTCCGCGATGCGCTGGCGCTGGACGACCTCACCCCCGACCTTGAGGATGAGCTGCGCCGCCTCGTCAAGCAGTTGAACGAGATGCTCAACGCTCGTGTTATCCCTTAGCGTTGAGCAATGTGGCACCCGAGAGCGTCATTGTAGAAGTGCATTTCACCATATCTGGCCGTGAATTGTGCCGTTGACATTGTACCGTTGTGTAAAACTACGGTCAGGGGATAAAGAATGATAGCAACCTCATAGGACGTCGGATTGATGCCCACTCAACTGTCTTTTGGCTCACATAGTTTCTTCAGCTTGTCAATAATTTGCTGAAACTTGTTATCGGGCATTGTGTTGCCATAGCACAGGTTTTCGATTTCAACTCGTAGCGATTCAAGCGGCCAAACAGCCACAGATGGATTTGTGGTGCTGACAGTCGCTTCGGAATTCGTCCAGATGATGACGGGTGTCACCCATTGCTGAATACCGTCTGCTCTCAAAAATTGCGACAGGCGATGTGCATTTTTGCGTGCCTGTGCGCTGGGATTACTCTGTGAGCGTCGCCAGCCCTTCCCTGCGTTGTAAAACCACGCATCCCCCTCATTACGGTGCGGGTGATTCCAATGCTTTACTTCTAGTAACCAAACACCTGTTGGCCCCACCAGCACCATGTCTAAATCCGCTCTCTGAGCGGGTAACTTGACGTTTTGGAAGATATACCAGTGTTCATTAAGTGCATGACGCACCACATCAAGGGCGAGCTTCTCTCCTTCCTCACCCTGACGGTAGCGCTGTACGTAGCTATCAAACTGCTTTTCGATAAATCCAATGAGCACAAATGAAGCAACCGCGGTCAGAACCAAAATGAGTAGAATGGCCAGTACGCTAACTATCTCAACTATCAGGGGATATTCCTCAATGGAGGCTCTTTCGGCTCTAGGCTGAAGCAGTGACTGTACTAGGATGGTTATGGAGATGCCCAACCACACGCCCATAAACGCGCCGTAGAAAAAATATGCCTGTATTTGTCGCCTCAAAGCATAGCTGCGCCCACCCGAAATGAGATGAGCAAAACCTACTTGTGAAGCCGTTTTGTCGGCGATCCGGCCAAGGCGTAGGATCATCAGCGTCAGCGAAGCGTCCCGCAGATGAGGATTCTGGGCATTTTCAACGGCATAAGCGAGGTCTTTCAAGGCAAGTTGCCCTGTATCTAAAAGATGCCCTATACTCTTGCCTTTATGAGGATTGAATAACCACTTTGTGTCTCGTGCTTGTTTCTCGGACATTTTAGGGACTAGCGATTGTAAGTTTGGCGCAGCATCATTTATTTCGCTTGAAACAAATGTCAGGCCTTCATTCATCGCTTTAAGGATAATATCGGCTGCCTGCTTGAGCTGGGCTTTGTAGGCATTTCGAGATGCCCATTCCAATTGCCGACGCTCTATCTCACCATTTGCCAGAAGTTCTCGAAGTGGCTTAGGGTTACTGCCCAACCACCTTGTTTCTAGGGCTTCATCGAGTGTCATTTGGGGGTGATTCGTGTTCGAAGTGGGCGTTTGGTGCATAGCGCTTTCTCGTAAGATGACGTTTGGTCATAAGCGAAATATATCTCATATAAGATTAGGGGGTAAAATCGAGAGTGTCTACTAGTGAAACGTATCGGCGATGGCACAAGGTCAATATTTCCAACCTCACCCAGAACCAGTAGAAAATATTGTAGGGGGCGACCAGCCGGGTCGCCCCCATGTTACCACATTCGCATGCGAGCGACCCGCTGGGCCGCCCTACATGATGGCCGCGTGGAGCGGCGCTCACTAGCTTGGGATAAACCGCAGCCCGTCCCCGTTGACATCCACGAGGACGCGCTGACCCTCGCGGATGTGCCCCTCGAGAATCGCCAGCGCCAGCGGGTCTTGCAGCTCGCGCTGGATGGCGCGCTTGAGCGGGCGCGCCCCGTACACTGGGTCGTAGCCAGCTTCGCCCAAGTAGAGTTTGGCGGCGGGCGTCAGCTCCAGCGTGATCTTCTTGTCCGCCAGCAGCTTTTGCAGCCGTTTGAGCTGCACGTCCACGATCTGAGCGAGGTGCTCACGACCGAGGCTGTGGAACACGATGATGTCGTCGAGTCGGTTTAGGAACTCGGGGCGGAATACGCCATCCAGCGCGCGCATGACGGCCGCGCGCATGGTCTTTTGGTCGGTCACGCCCATCTGCTTGATGATGTCGCTGCCGACGTTGCTCGTCATGATGATGATGGTGTTTTTGAAGTCCACCGTGCGGCCTTGCCCGTCGGTCAGGCGGCCATCGTCGAACACTTGCAAGAACACGTTGAACACCTCAGGGTGCGCCTTCTCCACCTCGTCGAAGAGCACGACGCTGTACGGACGGCGGCGGACGGCCTCCGTGAGCTGGCCGCCTTCTTCATAGCCGACATAGCCCGGCGGCGCGCCGATCAAACGGGCGACAGCGTGCTTCTCGCCGTATTCGCTCATGTCGATGCGCACCATGGCGTTCTCATCGTCGAACATGAAGTGCGCCAGCGAGCGCGCCATCTCGGTCTTGCCGACGCCGGTCGGCCCCAAGAATAGGAACGTGCCGATGGGGCGGTTGGGGTCTTGCAGGCCGGCGCGGCTGCGGCGAACGGCGGCGGCCACCGCGCGGATCGCGTCGTCTTGGCCGATCACGCGCTCGTGCAGGCGCTCTTCCATGTGCAGCAGCTTCTCGACTTCGCCCTCCAACAGGCGGCTGACCGGCACGCCCGTCCACTTGCTGACGATGGCAGCGATCTCGTCCGCGTCTACTTCCTCGCGCAGCATCAGGCGGCCTTCGGCGCGCATCTGGGCGATGTCGCGTTCGGCTTGCTCCAGCTTTTTGGTCAGCTCAGGGATGGTGCCGTAGCGCAGGCGGGCGGCGGTTTCAAGGTCGCTGCGGCGTTCGGCCTGCTCCAGCTGCACGCGCGCCTCGTCGAGCTGCGCTTTGATGTCGCGCATGGCTTGGATGATGCCCTTTTCATGCTGCCAGCGCGCCATCAGCACGTCGAGCTTCTCCTGCCAGTTGGCGATCTCACCCTCCAGCTCGGCAAGGCGCTGTTTGCTGGCGTCGTCGCGCTCCTTCTTGAGCGCCTCGCGTTCGATCTCCAACTGCATGATGTGGCGCTGCACGTTGTCGATCTCAGCGGGGCGGCTGTCGATCTCCATCTTGAGGTGCGCGGCGGCCTCGTCAATCAAGTCGATGGCCTTGTCAGGCAGTTGACGGTCAGGGATGTAACGGTGGCTGAGGGTGGCCGCGGCGATCACCGCGCTGTCCTGAATGCGCACGCCGTGGTGCACTTCGTAGCGCTCTTTCAGCCCGCGCAGGATGCTGATGGTATCCTCGACGCTCGGCTCATCCACGAACACCGTTTGGAAACGGCGCTCAAGAGCTGCGTCCTTCTCGATGTGCTTGCGGTATTCGTCCAGCGTGGTCGCGCCGACCATGCGCAGCTCGCCGCGCGCCAGCATGGGCTTGAGCATGTTACCTGCGTCCATCGCGCCTTCGGCTGCGCCTGCGCCCACCACCGTGTGCAGCTCATCGATGAACAAGATGATGCGCCCGTTGCTGTCGCTCACCTCTTTCAGCACCGCCTTGAGGCGCTCCTCAAACTCGCCGCGATACTTCGCGCCTGCCACCAGCGCGCCCATGTCGAGGGCGATGATCGTCTTATCGCGCAGCCCCTCCGGAACGTCACCGTTGACGATGCGCTGCGCGAGGCCTTCGACAATGGCCGTCTTGCCCACGCCCGCCTCGCCGATCAACACCGGGTTGTTCTTGGTGCGGCGGCTGATGACGTGGATCACGCGGCGGATTTCCTCATCGCGCCCGATCACGGGGTCGAGCTTGCCCTGCCGCGCCAGCGCTGTCAGGTCACGCCCGAACTTCTCTAGGGATTGATAGGTGCTTTCAGGGTTTTGGCTGGTGATGCGCTGGCTGCCGCGGATGCTCGTCAGCGCTTTGAGGATCGCCTCTTGGTTGATGCGCTGGCGTTTGAGGATGTCGGCGGTGCTGCTCTCATCCACCAACGCCATGAGGATATGCTCTGCGCTGGTGTATTCGTCTTTCATGCGGGCGGCCTGCTTCTCCGCGTTGTTGAGGGTTTGCATCGTGCCGCGGCTGAGCGAAGGCTGGACGTTCGTCCCGTGCACCTGCGGCATCGCAACTAGCTTGCGCTCGGCCTCGTTGATCATTGCGTTAAGCGGCGCGCCAATCTTGTTGATGATTTCTGGCACAACTCCCTCTTGCTGCGTCAGCAAGCTGTAGAGGATGTGCATCGGCTCAATGGCGTTGTGGTTGTATTCCAGCGCGAGGTTCTGGCTGTTCACCAGCGCCTCTTGCGCTTTGGTTGTAAAACGATTTAAGTCCATCGGTCAGTGTCCTTTCCGGCCTATCAAGGATCGGCAGGGAGGATCACTCACTGCCGTCACTATAGATTGAACACTGCCAGTATCGGAACTGTATAGGAAAGTTACAAGAGTTTCACAAACAGCCTCTTTCAGCGGACGGCAGTGCGCCAGAGGCTAAAGCGTCTGGCTAGGGCGCGGGGGCTGAAGCCCCCTTCAGGGGGCGCGCTTCAGCCGGATGCTTTAGCGTCCGGCGTGCAACTAGCATAAAGGAAGTGTCCAAGCTGCAGTAGAAGGTGGCCGTGCGCCAGAGGCTAAAGCCTCTGGCTGGCGCGCGGGGGCTAAAGCCCCCTTTAGGGGGCGCGATTTAGCCGGATGCTTTAGCGTCCGGCATGCAACTAGCATGAAGGAAGTGTCCAAGCTGCAGTAGAAGGTGGCCGTGCGCCAGAGGCTAAAGCCTCTGGCTAGAACGCGGGGGCTGAAGCCCCCTTTAGGGGGCGCGATTTAGCCGGATGATTGAGCGTCCGGCACGGCTAGAACGCGGGGGCTAAAGCCCCCTTCAGGGGGCGCGCTGCAGCCGGATGCTTTAGCGTCCGGCGTGCAACTAGCATGAAGGAAGTGTCCA
>JBDNCV010000004.1:0-49013 GCA_046719465.1 Anaerolinea sp. | reverse complement strand
GATCTTGAGCCTCTGGCGCACGGCCCCTGTTGAACGCCGGACGCTAAAGCATCCGGCTGCCACGCGCCCCCTGAAGGGGGCTTCAGCCTCCGCATGCTATCCAGAGGCTTTGGCCTCTAGCGCACGGTCACTGTTGAACGCCGGACGCTAAAGCATCCGGCTGCCACGCGCCCCCTGAAGGGGGCTTTAGCCCCCCGCGCGCTAGCCAAAGGCTTGAGCCTCTGGCGCACGGCCACCGTCTGCTGCGGCTTAGACACTCCCAAAGTCAGCTACCCCTTGCGGCGTTTTGCAACCTATGTTAATCTTTAGCTTATGGAAACCATAAGCTATCTCGTGTCAATGTGTTGTTGTACGGTCTCACCCACTGCCCGGTAGGTGCTTGGGATCGTGCTGCATTGTTGACAACCCAGCGCGCCGACGGGTCAGCCACACAAGGCTGACTTTTTTGTTCGCAATCAATAGGGAGACTCATGGCTGTTTTTATGTCCGCTGCCTTACAACAAGCCATCCTCAAACAAATGGAAGCCACCTTCCCAAACGAAGGCGGCGGGTTTCTCATCGGTGAGCAGCGTGGGGACGAGGTGCATATCCGCGAGGTGATCGCGGTTGACAACGTCTTCCCGACTGAAGAACAATATCATCGGTACGCGATGACGCCGCAAAATTGGTCAGAGATGGAGGATCGCGCAGACGCGCTGGGGTTCAGCCTCATCGGCTATTACCATAGTCACCCGAACTCGCCTGCTGTCCCATCTGAGTACGACCGCGTGCACGCCCTGCCGAACTTCACCTATTTGATCACATCGGTGATGGACGGACGCGCTGCGGAGCAGCGAGTGTGGTTTCTCAAAGCAGATCGAAGCGCCTTTGACGAAGCGCCGCTGCACATCGAGCCGTCCGTATAATCAACACAACCTTTGACTGTACTGGCGAAAGCGTCTCCCCTCCCGACGCGCACCATAGTCGCCCAAGTAGCCGCAGACAGTCGCTTATTTGACCAACCAGTCACAATCAAAGGATAAAACGCACCATGACGCAAGAACACGGCTTCAGCACACGCGCCCTACACGCAGGTTACACCCCCGACCCAACGACCGGTTCCCGCGCTGTGCCGATCTACCAGACAACCAGCTATCAATTCCGTGATACCGACCACGCGGCGGCGCTGTTCGCCCTGCAAGAGGCAGGCAACATCTACACGCGCATCATGAACCCGACCAACGACGTGTTCGAGAAGCGCCTCGCCGAGCTTGAAGGCGGCATTGGCGCGCTCGTCACCAGCAGCGGCCAAGCCGCGCAAACGTTGGCGCTGCTGACCATTGCCAACGCCGGTGACGAGATCATCGCCAGCAACGCGCTCTACGGCGGCACTTACACCCTGCTGAAGTACAGCCTCGCCAACGTCGGCATCACCACCCACTTTGTCGAGAGCGACGACCCCGCCGAGTACGAGAAGCTCATCAACGACAAGACCCGCGCCATCTACCTTGAGATCATCGGCAACCCCAAGCTCGAAATCCCTGATCTCGAAGGCATTGCGGCTGTAGCGCACAAGCACGGCGTGCCCGTCATCCTCGATAACACCTTTGGCACGCCCTACCTCATCCGCGCGTTTGATCACGGGGTCGATATCACTGTCTACAGCACCACCAAGTGGATCGGCGGCCACGGCTTGAGCATCGGTGGGGCCATCGTCGACAGCGGCAAGTTCGATTGGAAGGCCTCAGGGCGGCATCGCGGCCTCGTCGAGCCTGAACCGGCCTATCACGGCGTGGTCATCGCTGATTTTGCCGGGCCTGCTGCTTTCATCGCCCGCGCGCGCGTCGTCGGCCTGCGCGACTTCGGCATGTCGCAAGCGCCTTTCAACACCTTCCTCAACCTCATCGGCCTCGAGACGCTCGCCCTGCGCATGCAGCGCCACGTCGATAACGCGCTGGCCGTCGCCCAATGGCTCGAGACCAACCCGCACGTCGCATGGGTCAACTACCCGGGGCTGCCCTCGCACAAGAGCTACGCGCGCGCCAAGAAATACCTGCCCAAAGGCGCAGGCGCCGTCATCGGGCTGGGCATCAAGGGTGGGCGTGAGGCAGGCCGCGCCTTCATCGACAGCCTCAAACTGTTCAGCCACCTCGCCAATGTAGGCGACAGCCGTTCGCTGGCCATTCACCCCGCCACCACCACGCACAGTCAGCTCTCGCCGGAGCAGCAGCGTGCCAGCGGCGTGACCGACGACTACATCCGCTTGGCCATCGGCATTGAGGACGTCGACGACATCATCGCCGACCTCGCGCAGGCGCTGGAAGCCGCTGCTCAAAAGGTCAGCGTGCTGGCCTAACGTTCGCTGTCAGCCTGCCTTCGCTGAGGGCAGGCTGCCCTTCAACGACCACTGGATGAAGGCAGCCAATGAACATCATGACGGCCACTCGATCCTATGATCCATCCTCGGTGGGGATTGTCACCCGCCAGTATCTGGAGGTGGAAACCCCGTTGAAGCTGCGGTCTGGGGCGGTGTTGGAGCGCTACACGCTGGCCTATGAGACCTACGGCACGCTCAACCCGCAGCGCAGCAATGCCATTCTCATCTGTCATGCCCTGTCGGGCGATTCGCACGTGGCAGGCTACTACACCGACCATCCGAATGAAAAACCGGGCTGGTGGGATGATGCGGTGGGGCCGGGCAAAATGTTCGACACAAACCGCTTTTTTGTGATCTGCTCCAACGTAATCGGCGGATGTCAAGGCAGCACAGGCCCTTCCTCGTTTGACCCTGACGGACGGCGCTACGGGCTGCGCTTCCCAGTCATCACCATCGCCGACATGGTGCAGGCGCAGGTCGCCCTCATAGACGCGCTGGGCATCGAGCGCCTCTACGCTGTCGCCGGGGGCAGTATGGGGGGGATGCAGGCGCTGCAATGGTCGGTTGATCATCCGCAGCGCGTCGCACGGGTGCTGTTTATCGCCAGCACGCCCATTTCTTCTGCGCAGAACATCGCCTTCAACGAAATCGGTCGACAGGCCATCTACGCTGACCCGCGTTGGAACGGTGGCAACTACTACGACAGCGAACCACCCACGAGCGGACTCGCCGTCGCGCGCATGGTGGGGCACATCACCTACATGAGCGAGTACAGCCTCGAGACGAAGTTCGGGCGGCGTTTGCAGCATCGTTCTCACCTCGGCTATACGTTCGACACCGAGTTCGCCGTAGAGAGCTACCTCCACCATCAAGGGGAAAAGTTCACCGAGCGCTTCGACGCCAACAGCTACCTGTACATCACCAAAGCGCTGGATTACTACGACGTGTCAGAGGGCTACGGCTCTATCGAGGCCGCTCTCGCCAGAACACAAGCCGAGTTCCTCGTCGTCAGCTTCAGCAGCGACTGGCTCTACACCGAAGCGCAAGCGCGTCTGCTCGTGAATGCCTTAAAGAATCTAGAACGCGACGTAGAATATCACCACGTCATCGCATCTTTTGGTCATGACTCGTTCCTCGTCGAAGTGGAGACCATGAACACGATTGTAAGCGGCTTTTTGTCGAAGCCCCCGAAAGGAGACGATCATCTCAATGGCAAGCATTAAAATCCCGACCCCCCTGCGTGTGTACACAGGCAATCTAGCTGAGGTGCAGGTCAACGGCGCGACAGTGGGCGAAGCGCTCGATGCGTTGGTGGCCGCTCACCCTGACCTCAAAACGCACCTGTTCGTCGATGGCAAGCTGCGCAGCTTCGTCAACGTCTTTCTGGGCGATGAGGACATCCGCTTCTTGCAAGGCGCAGAAACGCCCATCAGCGCCGACGCCAAGCTGCGCATCATCCCCAGCATTGCCGGCGGAAGCAGCGCCCAGTTCGTTGATCGCAATCGCATTCGCTTTGCCAACGGCCTGACAATTGTGCTGCTGCTGCTGGCGTTCATCCTCAACGCGCCGCTGCTGGTGCTGTTCGTCGTGTTGGCCCAGTTCCTCAGCGGCATCGCCAGCCCGTTCGCCCCGTATGAGCTGGCCTATCACGCTCTCACACAGCGCGGCATCCTAGCTACCCACCTCGTCGCGGATGATCCACGTTCGCACCGTTTCGCTGTGTTGGTCGGCGCAGGGGTCAACGCGCTCGGCTGGGTCCTGCTTACGCTCGGCATTGGGCTGGGCTGGGTTCCTGTATGGGTGGTGATCGCGCTGGCCAACCTCAACTTCTGGTTGGGGTTCTGCGCGGGCTGCTGGATGTACTACCGCTTGGGACAGTGGGGCGTGCGCGGGTTTGGCGCATCCTAACAGTGAGGGTGAAGCTGTGATGCTTGAACGTGCGCTGATTGCGCTGGCGCTGCTGGCGCTAGGTTATGGGTTGATCCGCCTTGTTCAACAACGACAGTTGAAGCGCGTCACACCTGCCGACCCGCTGTTGGCAGGCCTCTCGCTCGACCGTCCGACAATCGTCTACTTCACCACGCCCGGCTGCATGACGTGCAAGACGGCACAGCAGCCCGCCCTCCAGCGCGTACAGCAGGCGTTGGCTGGCCGCTTGCAGATCGTGCAGATTGACGCCAGCGAACAACCAGACGTGGCCAGCCGCTGGGGCGTTCAAACCGCGCCGACCACCTTCGTACTCGACCACACTGGCCAGCCTATCGCGGTCAACAACGGCCTCGCCGACGAAGCGCTGCTGCGCAAACAGTTAAACATCGCCTAGGAGGTACATCCATGCAGCCTCTCGTTCAACCATTGGGGGATCTCTCACACGATGAGATCAAGCGTTACAGCCGTCACCTCATCATGCCAGAAGTCGGCATTGAAGGGCAGCGCCGCCTCAAGGCGGCCAGCGTGCTGCTCATTGGCACGGGCGGCCTCGGCAGCCCGACCGCGCTCTACCTTGCGGCCGCTGGCATCGGCAAGATTGGCCTCGTCGATTATGACGTAGTGGATCACACCAACCTTCAACGCCAGATCATCCACGGGATGAGCACAGTTGGGATCAGCAAGTTGGACAGCGCAGAGAAGCGCCTGCGCGATCTCAACCCAGACATTGACATCGTCAAGTACAACGTGCCGCTCACCAGCGACAACGCGCTTGAGTTGTTCGCTCCCTATGATGTCATCATCGACGGCACAGATAACTTCCCGACCCGCTACCTCGTCAACGATGCCTGCGTCAAGCTCGGCAAGCCGAACGTCTACGGCAGCATCTTCCGCTTTGAGGGCCAGTTGAGCGTGTTCTGGGCGCAGCACGGCCCGTGCTACCGCTGCATGTTCCCTGAGCCGCCGCCGCCCGGCCTCGTCCCGAGCTGCGCAGAAGGTGGCGTGTTGGGCATTCTGCCCGGCACAGTCGGCACGATGCAAGCGACTGAGGCCATTAAGCTCATCCTCGGCATCGGCGAGCCGATGATCGGGCGGATGCTGCTGTACGATGCGCTCGAGATGAGCTTCAACACGATCAAAGTACACAAAGCCCCAGACTGCCCCGTGTGCAGCAAGCACCCCGACGCGGTGGAACTGATTGACTATGAGCAGTTCTGCGGGATGCCCGCCCACGACCGCAGCACCTACAGCAGCCTCACGAACGATCAACCCAACGGCATACACGAGATCGACGTGCATGAACTCAAGCGTCAGATCGAGAGCGGCGCGGATGTCGTCGTCCTCGACGTGCGCGACCCGCACGAGTGGGAGATCGCCGCGATTGAGGGCACGCTGCGCATTCCCAAAGGGGAGATCCAAGCCGCCAAAAACGCTGTACTGGCCGGGCGCAAACTGCGTGAAGAAACCGTCCTCGCGCAAATCCCAATGGACAAGACCCTGCTCGTCCACTGCCGCAGCGGCAAGCGCAGCGCCGACAGCATCTTGTTCCTCGCTGAAGCAGGCTACGATATGGACAAGATGTTCAACGTGGCTGGGGGTATCCTCGCGTGGGCCGACCAGATCGACCCCACCCTGCCGAAGTACTAGGCTGATCGCAATGAGGGGACGATTTGTTGAGTCGTCCCCTCACTTTGCACCGGTTTAAGACACCATCAACCGCGCGACGATGACGTTGTTGCTCTCTTCGAGCGTAAAGCCCATGTTGCGCACGATGTTGAGCATGTTGGTGTTTTGCGGGGCGATCAGCCCGTGCAGTTCCTCAACGCCTTCGACACGCGCGATCTCAAGCAGGCTGCGCATCAGCTCCCGTCCGAGACCCTGCCCCTGATAGCGATCGCTCACGATCAAGCCAAACTCGGCGCTGTTGCCCACCACGGACTTTGCCATGCGCGCCACCGCTGCAATCGCCTTCTCGCCAGTGCGGGGGTTGGTGCGCTCCGCCACCAGCGCAATCTCACGCGCATAGTCGTTAAACACGATGCGCGTCAGCCGTTCATGGTCAGTGCGCTGTTGAAGCGTCAGCGGCGCGAAGTAGCGCAGCTGCACCGTGCGCTCGCTGAGCGTCTCATGGAAGGCCACCATACGCGGCTCGTCCTCAGGCCGAATGGGGCGGATGAGGAACTCCATGCCTTCATCGCTCGTGAACGAGTGAATGTATTGGGTCGGATATGGGCGGATGGCAGGCTGCGGCAGGTCTTCCTCGGCGGTGGTCGGCGGGTGCAGCACCACGCGCCCATCCAACGCGATGATCTGATCCGCCGAGACAACCAGCGGGTTGATGTCGCACTCGGCGATCCACGGCTGCTCCACAATCATCTGGCTGAAGCGTACCATCAGCTTCTCCAACGCTTCAAGGTCAACCGGCTTGCGCCCACGAATGCCGTGCAGCGCCTCGTAAATCTTTGTGCCTTCCATCATGCGACGTGCCAGCGTCGTCGTGAGCGGTGGCAGCCCCAGCGCACGATCCTTGAACACTTCGACCAGCGTGCCGCCTGTGCCGAACAGCAGCACCGGCCCAAACTGCGGGTCAATCGAGCTGCCGACGATCAACTCATAGCCGTCTTTGTTCGTCACCATCGGCTGAACCGACACGCCTTGGAAGTGCTGCGCGCCGCGCCGTTCAGTGACGTTCTTCTTGATGAGGTCATACGCCGCGCGCACCTCATCCGCATTTTGGAGGTTCAACTGGACGCCGCCCACGTCCATCTTATGGGTGATCGTCTCGCTGTTGAGCTTGAGCACGACCGGGTAGCCCATGCTTTCGGCAAAGGCCACCGCCTGCTCAGGATCATCGGTGATCTCCATCGGCGTGATAGGGATGTTGTATGCGCCGATCACTGCCTTGCTCTCCGCCTCGGTGAGGATGGTGCGGCCCTCAGCGCGCACCTTGTCGATGATCGCCTTCACCTTGTCGCGGTCGGGCTGGCGCTCATCGTCTGCAAACACTGGCGTTTCATACAGCGACCGCAGGTTGTACGTGTAGCGCCACATGTGGTTGAACATGCGCATCGCTGTATCGGGATAGGCAAAGGTGGGGATGTTGGCACGATTCAGTATCTGGACGCCAGCCGCCACCATCGCGCCGCCCATCCAGCTAGCCAGCACAGGCTTGCCCTCAATCTGCGCATAGGGGCGCAGCGCCTCCGCGGTGCGCGTGGGGTCGGTCATATCCTGCGGGGTGAGGATCACCATCAGGCCGTCGCTGTTGGGGTCGCGCGCGGCAACCTCCAACGCTTTGGCGTAGCGCTCTGGCTCTGCATCACCGAGGATGTCGATGGGGTTGTTGTGGCTCCACGCGGCGGGCAAGAAGTCGTTCAGTTCGTTCATCGTCTCATCGCTGATGGCCGCCAGCTTGCCTCCGCCCAAGATGAGCGCATCGGTGGCCAGCACGCCCGGGCCGCCCGCATTGGTGACGATAGTCAAGCGGTTGCCCTTGGGGCGCGGCTGCTTGGCCAGCACCTCCGCCATGTAGAACACATCCGAGATGTGATCCACCCGCAGCACGCCCGAACGGCGGAAGGCCGCGTCTAGCACTTCATCGCTGCCTGCCAACGACCCCGTGTGTGAGGCCGCCGCTGCCGCTGCTTGCGCCGTCCGCCCCGCTTTGATCACGATGATTGGCTTCTTCAACGCCACTTCACGCGCCGCGCTCAGAAAGGCGCGCGCGTTGCCGATGCTCTCCATGTAGATCACAATGCTCTGGGTCTGCGGGTCGTTGCCGAGGTAGTAGATCAAGTCGCCCCAGTGAACGTCCAGCATCGAGCCAATCGAGATGAAGGCGCTGAAGCCCACATTTTCCTCAAACGACCAATCGAGCACAGCGGTGCAGATCGCCCCCGACTGGCTGATGAAGGCCACATTGCCCGGCCGCGCCATCGCGCCCGCAAAGGTCGCATTCATGCCATAGAAAGGCAGCATCACGCCCAAGCAGTTCGGCCCGATGATGCGCATCTTACCTTTGGCCCTTTCGAGGATCTGCCGCTCCAGCTCCACGCCCGCCGGGCCGATCTCTTTGAAGCCCGCCGAGATGATGATCGCCCCTTCGATCCCTTTCTCGATGCACTCGTCAATCACCCCCGGGACGGTCGTCGCTGGGGTAACGATCACCGCGAGGTCAATATCGACGGGGATCGCGCCGACCGAGGGGTATGTCTGAATGCCCAAGACGTTCGGACGTTTGGGGTTCACAGGGAAGACCGTCCCGCCGAAGGGGTTGGTGATCAGATTCTTGATGATGGTGCGCCCGACGCTGCCGGGCTTTTCTGTTGCGCCGATGACCGCAACGTTGTTCGGCTTAAAGATTTTATCCAGCGAGGGATAGCGGGTTTTGAGGAGCTGCTCGCGCTGTGCTTCCATAACACCTCATGCCTTTCTGTGGCTTCTTGGCTGTGATGCTGCCATTATAGCGATGATCGTTTAAGAAACGTAAGTCAGACGGATTACAGCGCAGCGGGTTTGCGCTATAATCACCGTCAATCAAATTATCGTTAAATTAGGTTGTTAGGACAGCGTATGGAACGCACGATTTTTACAGACGAACATCATATGTTTCGGCGGGCCTTCCGCCAATTTGTGGAGCGCGAGATTGTCCCCTATCATCACCAATGGGAGGAGGCAGGCATCGTCCCGCGCGAGGTGTGGCTAAAGGCTGGTGAAAACGGCTTCCTCGGCATGGACGTGCCAGAGGAGTACGGGGGCGGTGGCATCCAAGACTTCCGCTACAACACGATCATCACTGAGGAGCTGGTGCGCGTCGGCGCGAGCGGGCCGGGCTTCGCGCTCCACAACGACATCGTAATCCCCTACATCTTACACTACGGCACGGAAGAGCAAAAACGGCGCTGGCTGCCTAAGATGGTTACAGGGGAAATCATCACCGCCATCGCCATGACCGAGCCGAACACCGGCAGCGACCTCGCCGGCGTGCGCACTACCGCCATCCGCGAGAACGGCCACTACCGCGTCAACGGGGCCAAGACGTTCATCACCAACGGGATCAACAACGACTTCGTGATCGCCGTCGTCAAGACCAACCCTGAACAAAAGCACAGCGGCATCAGCCTCTTGTGCATCGAGCGCCACCACGAGGGCTACAAGCGCGGGCGCAACCTTGAGAAGATCGGCCTCAAAGCGCAAGATACTGCCGAGCTGTTCTTCGAAGATGTCTGCGTCCCAGTGGAAAATTTGTTGGGCGAGGAAGGCAAAGGCTTCATCTACCTGATGGAGCAGCTGCCACAGGAACGTCTCGGGATCGCGGTGGCGGCTGTCGCTGGGGCCGCGACCGCGCTAGAGATGACCGTCAAGTACTGTCAAGAGCGTACCGCGTTCGGCAAGCCCATTGGAACCTTCCAAAACAGCCGCTTTAAACTGGCCGAGATGAAAACCGAGGTCACCATCGGCCAAGTGTTCATCGACCGCTGCATTATGGAGCTGAACGCGGGCACGCTGACGACCGAGCAAGCGAGCATGGCCAAGTGGTGGGCCACCGATATGCAAGAGCGCATCGTCGACCAGTGCTTGCAGCTTCACGGGGGCTACGGCTACATGCTGGAATACCCCATCAGCAAGTTCTATCTAGACGCGCGCGTCATGTCGATTTACGGTGGCACGAACGAGATCATGAAGGAGATCATCGGGCGCAGCATGGGCTTCTAGCCGCGGTAGCGCTCCGGCATGGGTTCCTGCGTCTCGCGGACGATGCGAAAACCGCGTTTGAGGTAGTTGTCGAGCGCTTGGGGCGCGTCTAAGTTGCACGTGTGAACGATGATGCGCTCCGCCCCCATGTCCCATGCGCGGGCGATGGCATAGCTCAGCAGGTGCTTGCCCAAGCCCCGTCCATGAAACGCCGGGATCACCCCAAAGTACTCAATGCTGATAGCCGCCCCCACCGGCAGAAGCTCGACATAGCCCGCAGGTTGCCCGCCCACCCGCAGCAGATGCAGCTCTGCTGCGGCCAGCGCCGCCATGAGCGCCTCATCCGTCATCAACAACCGGTCGCGCCATGCGTATTGATCGCCCACCGCTAGGTACATCGCGCGGTAGGCCTCGGCAGTGGGAGGCTGCCAGCGCTCGATCACCCCGTCCGTCAAGCGGATGAACGCCGGCCGGAACTCGGCGCGGTGTGTCATCTCTAAGTACCATGTGATGAGCGTATCAGGGCTGTCCATTGTCATTTACTTACTTCTCATCTTTGACTATCATGGAGTGTAATGAAAATAAGCATCAGGCAGTATTTGAAAGATTGACGAACTCAAGCCGCGTTTCTTTGTGAGAACTGCCCCATCAGATCAAAAAAGGTGACCCACGATGAGCATCGACTTTTTACTGAATGAAGACCAACTGCAAGCGCGCCGCATGGTGCGCGAATTTGCCGCAAAAGAGGTGATCCCAGTCATCGCCGAGTGGGATCGCAAGCAAGAGATGAACCCCGCCTTCCTGCCGCGCATGGCTGAGCTGGGCATCTTGGGCATCAGCATCCCCGTCCGCTATGGTGGGCAGGGGTTTGACTACATCACGCTGGGGCTGGTGTGTGAAGAGCTGGAACGCGCCGATACTCACCTGCGCGTTGTGATGAGCGTGCACCACGGCCTCAACAGCCAAGCGCTGCTGCAATGGGGCACGGAGGAACAGAAGCAGCGCTTCCTCGTCCCGCAGGCGCGCGGGGAGAAGTACGCCGCCTTCTGCCTCACCGAGCCGGGCGCAGGCAGCGACGTAGCCGCCATGAACAGCACGGCCCGCCGTGTTGGTGATCGCTACATCCTCAACGGTGAGAAGATGTGGATCAGCCTTGCGACCAAAGCCCATCACTTCCTCGTCGTCGCCAAGACCGACCCCGCCGCAGGCCACAAGGGGATGAGCGCCTTCATCGTCACCCGCGATATGCCGGGCGTGACGACGGGCGACATTCACGGCAAGCTAGGCGTGCGCGCTGGCTCCACCGGTTGGGTCAAGATGGAAGATGTCGAAGTGCCGGTTGAGAACCGCCTCGGTGAGGAGGGCGAAGGCTTCAAGATCGCCATGTCCTGCCTCGATAACGGGCGCTACACCGTCGCAGCAGGCGCAACTGGCCTCATCCGCGCCTGCCTTGAGGAGAGCGTCAAATACGCCCACGAGCGCGCCACCTTCGGCAAGCCCATCGGCGAGCATCAGCTCATCAAGCAAAAGATTGCCTACATGCGCCAGTGGTATGACGCTGCCAGCTTGATGCTCTACAAGGTAGGAACGATGAAGAATCTCGGCATCCGCAACACGCGCGAGACCGGCCAGTTTAAATGGTACGCCACCGATCACAGCGTACAAGCCGCCCTAGAGGCCGTCCAAATTCACGGGGCTTACGGCTTCAGCGATGAATACCCCGTCGAGCGCTACCTGCGCAACAGCAAGGGCGCGGTCATCTACGAAGGCACAAGTGAAATTCACCAACTGATGCAAGCCGACTACGAGTTGGGCTATCGCAGCGACAAACCACTGCGCTGTGAGATGCCGCCTTACGATGTCGAGTTCTTCCAAGGCGAGCCGCACGCCGTCGCCGGGGACTAACACCAACCCACCAACCAACCGACGCGCTCATCACATGGGCGCGTCGTCTTCATGCTATACTGTGCATGAAACTAGCGTGAGGTGACGCATGGTGCTTGAAACCACTCAATCCCCCCCGACCTCAGACCTACCTCTGTACGGCAAGGTGATTGCGACGGGCGTCTCATTCGACGAGTTCTTATCTGAATACGATCAGCAGCGCGTGGAGTGGGTAGAAGGGGCCGTCATCGAGATGCCCGGCATTAGCTTGAAACACGCGAACTTGAGCAAGTTCTTGCTTTTCTTGTTTCAAGCTTTTCTAGAGATGAGCGAGGGTGGTCAAGTATTTCAAGACCCAATGCTGATGGTGCTCCCTAGCGGAGCTGTCCGCGCCCCCGACCTACAGGTAATACTACCCGTCCACGCGCATCGCATCGGGCCGAAGTTCATCCTTGGCCCGGCGGATCTCGTCGTCGAGATCGTGTCCGAAGGCAGCCAGAACATCGACCGCGTCAACAAATTGACCGAATATGCCAAAGGTGGCGTGCCTGAGTACTGGATCATTGATCCGCTGTTCAATGAGGCGCTGTTCTACGTGCTCACGCCGCAAGGGGAGTATCAGCGCGTCGCGCCAGTGGATGGCGTGTACACCAGCCGCGCCCTGCCCAAGCTCAAGCTGCCAGTGAGCCTGCTGTGGCAAGACCCGCTGCCCACCCTCGCCCAGACCACCGCCATCGTCGTCGACATGCTCAAAGCGTAGGGCAATCAACCAACTCGCTGCGATGTGTTTGATGGTTCAATAACATAGACAGCCGCAGTCTAGGCTCGCTAGGGAGGCATATGAAAAAGTTCAACGTGTTGAAATTCATCATCCGGATGCTCAAGGTGGGCGCGTGGCTGGCGGTGGTGTTCACGTTCTTGATCGCAGCGGTGGCTGGTTGGGGTGTGCTGGAAAGCTGGGCACGTTTCCCATCGGCAGTCACGTTTAGCGCCATCCTCAACCAAGTGCTAGCTTTCAGCCTCGGCATCAGCTTCGGGTTGGTGACTGCCCTGCTCATTTACGGCCTCGCAGAGCTGCTCGACTTGCTCATCGGCATCCAAGAGAACACTTACAGCGCCGCCAATGTGCTGCGCAACATGTATCGTGACCAGCTCAACGCGCACCACGATCCCACGATGCGCCTGCGGGATGTCACGCCGGACGGGGACGTGATCGAGGCAGAGCTGCCGCGCAGCAACGGCAGCACGCGCGGCTAGCTCACTGGCCGTACTTGGCCACGCTGTAGGCGTACAACGCCCCCACAAGCAGCAGCAGCGCTCCACAGCAGGCTAGCAGCGGGTTAGCCTGCGCGAAGCCTGTCACGCTGTCAATCGCCCCTTCAACGCCTGATCGCGGCGTCGCTGTCGGCATCGCCACCGCTGTGAGCGTAGCCTGCACGCGCTCCTCGACCGCAGCCGTGGGCGTTCCCTGTGCGATCTGCGTCAGCCGCGCCTCGACAGTCGCTTGGATGACCGCCTCAGGCTCAGGCGTCGCCGTGACACGCTGGATCAAGGGGCTGACGGCCAGCGCAATCAGCGGCAGCGCCAAGATGAGCAAACCGAGAAAAAAGGTGCGGGTGCGGCGGGACATGGCTAGCATGCCTTTCCTGATCTTGATAATCTATACTCATCGTAACATCTATTTTGCTTTCATAAGGCAGCAAATTGAACCTTGTCTTTCTAGGCGACAGCCTCACCAACGGCAGCTACGGCGGCGATTGGGTCGCGCTGGTGCGGGAAGCGCTGCCAGACCACACGATCATCAATGCGGGTGTGGGCGGCGACACTATCGTGAACCTGCTCGCGCGGCTGGAAGCCGTTCTTGAGCAGCACACGCCCGATGCAATCTTCGTCATGGTTGGCGGCAACGATGCCGTCAGCTACACCATGCCCGACACGCGCGGCTACTATCGCTCGGCCAAAAAAATCCCCAATGGCGTTGTCACCCCAGAGTTGTTCCGCACGACCTACCGTGAGCTGCTGACCACGCTGCTGCTGCGCCATGTGCAGCCGCTCGTCGGCCTCGCCCCGACTGAGTACAACCAGACGCTGATTGAAGCCAAGCGCCAGTTCAATCAGATCGCCCGTGAGGAAGCTGAGGCGCTTAACGTCCCCGTGTGCGACCTTGAGACGGGCTTCACCCCTGCTCAGCCAGTGGAGCGCGGGCCGGTCACGCTCGCGTTTATCCAAGAAATCGGCCAGCGCCAAGCCAGCGGCTGGCGCGAGTTTGCCGCCGCGCGCGACGCATGGGGCTATACTTACACCTTTGACGGCATGCACCTGATGCCAGAGGCCGCGCCGCTCCTCGCCGAGCGCGTGATCGCTTTTTTGAAAGACCAACTTGTATTGTGAGTGACGGAGATTGACCTGTGTTACGGTGGCGGCGTGTGTGGAATACCTTTCGCCCAACGGACAAACTGCTTGCGGAGCTGCGCAGCGCCGAAAACGGTCTCGCCCTGCTGCTGCTCGAAGAACTCAAAGAACGCCAACTCCTCCAAACGGGCGACCTCGAGGGGGTTGACCTCTCGGGCGCGCGCTTAGCGCGTGGAACCTTCGCCAAGGGGCGGCTGCGGCGCGTCAACCTCGCCCATGCTGACCTTACGTTCAGCTACTTCTACGACGCTGACCTGCAAGACGCCCAGATCACCCATGCCGATTTCAGCCACGCCAACCTGCGGCAGATTCGCCTTGACGGGGCCACCGCCAGCGGCGCGCAATTCGTCGCCACCAATCTGGCGCGGGCCTCGCTGGTGGGATGCGACCTGCGTGAGGCCAACTTGACCTTCGCCAACTTCTGGACAGCCGACTTGCGCGGGGCTGACCTGACCGGCGCGGCCACCCACGGCGCGAACTTCCACGACACGCTGTGCAACGAGACAACGCGCCTGCCCGACGGCAGTTCATGGTCGCCGCGCGTCGATTGGCGCCGCCTCACCCAGCACAATTAAACGCCTGTTTGATTGTCAGGCAATCATGTACAATGTCGCCAGCAGTCGCATACTGCCATGGTGACACTTAGATCCATTTCGGGAGGATTTGATTTTGAACATCATCACTTTCACAAGGAGCACGCCGGACACCGCCGCCAAGGTCGAGGTGGACGGCAGCGGGGCAGTCACATGGGGCGGCGCGGCCACTGTCGTCAACCCGTGGGACGAGTACAGCTTGGAGGAGGCCATCGTCCAAGCCAAGAACATCGGCGGCAAGGCGACCGTCATCGCCATCGGCCCAGAGATGCACAACGAAGCGCTCAAGCACAGCATCGCCATGGGGATTGACGCGGCCATTCGCATTGAAGGCGTTGACCCCATCGACAGCCTCCAGTGGGCCGCCGCCGCCGCCGCCGCCGTGCAAAAGATCGGGGATGTCAAGCTCGTGATCTTCGGCAAGGAGAGCGTCGACGTCGGCACAGACCAGCACGTCTACCAGACCGCGCGCAAACTCGGTTGGACGATGCTCAGCTACGTGTCGAAAATCCTTGAGCTGGACGCCACCGCTGGGACGATCAAGGTCGAGAAGATGTTTGAGGGCGGCAAGCAGGTTATCTCGGCCAAGCTGCCCGCCGTTATCAGCGTGATGAAGGGCATCAACGAGCCGCGCTACCCGTCGTTCATCGGCATTCGCAAGGCCAGCAAGGCCGAGATTCCGGTGTGGACGGCGGCAGAACTGGGCGTGAACGTCAGCAGTGGCGTGCAGCTCATCGGCTACGAGAACTTGCCCGTGCGCGAGGTGACAACCGAGATAATCGACGGGGCCAGCCCCCAAGAAAAAGCAGAAAAATTAGTCGATAAACTGCTGGAGGCAAAAGTTCTATGAGCCGTGTTGTTGCATTTATTGAAGTATTTGATGGGGTCGTCAACAACAGCAGTTGGGAAGCGCTGGGCGAGGGCGCGGTCATCGCCAAAGCGTGGGGCGTGCCGCTGACGGCGCTGGTGCTGGGCAAGAACGCCGCCAGCATCGCACAAGACGCCGCCCACTACGGTGCTGATCATGTCGTCGTCTGCGAGGATGCTGTCCTCGATGTCTATCGCCTAGAACCCTATGCTGCGCTCATCAGCGAGCTGGTGAAGCAGCATCAGCCCAAGCTAGTGATCGCCGTCGGCAGCAGCATCGGGCGTGAGCTGCTGGCCACCGTCGCCGCCGACACAGATTCGCCGCTCGTCACAGAAGCCGTTGATGTGCAAATCGACGGGGATCGCCTCATCGTGACGCGCCCCGCCTACGCAGGCAAGGTGATGTCCAAAGTCGCGCTCGGCGGGAACGGCACAGCTATGCTGCTGATCCGCCCGCGCGCCTTTGCAGCGCCACAGAAGGACACCAGCCGCACGCTTGACATGGCCACTGTGAGCGCCCCCAACGTCGAGAGCGTGCAGGTGGAGAGCTTCCAAGTGGAGAGCAACAAGGTGAACCTATCCGACGCAGCGATCATCGTGTCGGGCGGGCGCGGCATGGCCAACAACCCCGCCACCCCACCGGCAGGCGTGCCCGATGCGGCCGTCTGGAAGGCGCAGGAAGGCTTCAAGAATGTGCTTCAGCCGCTGGCTGATGTGCTGGGCGGGGCCGTGGGAGCGAGCCGCGCCGCCGTCGACGCAGGCTACATCAGCTACGATCATCAAGTGGGTCAAACCGGCAAAACAGTCAACCCAGATTTGTACATCGCTGCCGGCATCAGCGGCGCGATCCAGCATCAAGCGGGCATGCGTAACAGCAAAGTCATCGTGGCCATCAACAAAGATGCTGACGCCCCCATCTTCAAGATGGCGCGCTACGGCATCGTCGGTGATATTTACGAGGTCATCCCCGCGCTGACCGAAGTGCTCAAGAAACGCCTCGGCAAGTAGCCAACACCAACGCCAGCCAAAGTAGGCTGGCGTTTTTTGTGACGCCTGCCACAACCTGCGCAGTTGTCATTCCACATCAGCAGCGATAAAATGAGCGACATATGAGCGCCGTACAAGGGGATCACCGCGTGCGCTCAAACGTCGGGCCGTGCCCAACCTCAGGACTACCGCATGGACATCGCTCTCATCAACATAATGCCGTTTGTGTTGGCCGCTCTGTTCTTGGCCGCACCGCTGCGCCCGCTCTGGACGCGCCCCGTTCGCACTGCCATCGCCACTGGTGTCATGCTTGTGCTGTTCGTCGCCCTTGCAGGCTACTTCCCCTACTTCGAGACCATCTCGCCCACGATGGGGGCCGTGGTGCGCTCGATGGAGTGGGTTCCCGAATTAGGGATCTCGCTGTCGTTCTATCTGGACGGCCTCTCGCTGCTGTTCGGCCTCATCATCACTGGCATCGGCGCAGGCATCATGCTCTACACCGGCTACTACTTCGACGATGAGGACGAGGGACTGCGCTTCATGATCACGCTGCTGGCCTTCGCTGGCGCGATGCTCGGCGTGGTGCTGGCGGGCAACCTGTTCACCTTGTTCGTCATGTGGGAGCTGACCAGCATCACCTCCTTCTTGCTGATCGGCTTCAAAGGCAAGAAAGATCCGGCGGCGCGCGCGGGTGCGCTGCAAGCCCTGTGGATCACAGGGGGTGGGGCGCTGGCCTTGATCCTTGCTTTCGTTATGCTCGGCACAGTCGCTGGGCAGGCGCTGGGCACTGCACCCGTCTTTGACCTTGAGCCGCTGCTCGCACTTGACCCGATCGCAGGCCACCCGTGGTACAACGTGATCGCCCTGCTGCTCATGATCGGCGCGTTCACCAAGAGCGCCCAGTTCCCATTCCACTTTTGGCTGCCCAACGCGATGAGCGCCCCCACCCCTGCCAGCAGCTTCCTACACTCAGCGACAATGGTCAAAGCGGGCATCTACTTGCTGATGCGCCTCTACCCTGTGATGCACGGCGGCACAGCGTGGACGATGGGGCTGGTTTTAGTCGGAACGTTCACCATGCTGCTGGGGGCATACTTTGCGCTCGGCAAGCGCGACCTCAAGGGGCTGTTGGCCTATTTGACGGTCAGCACGCTGGGGGCGATTGTGGCGCTCATCGGCTTCCCACACTATGAGGGCATGTTGGCCGCCACGCTGATGATCCTCGGCCACGCCCTCTACAAAGCAGCGCTGTTCCTCGTCGTCGGCACCATTGAGCACAACACCGGCACGCGCCAGATCGATGAGCTGGGTGGACTGGGGCGCAAGATGCCGCTCTTGGCCGTCGTGACGGCAATCTCAGCCTTGTCAATGGCGGGCATTCCCCCGCTCATCGGCTTCGTCGCCAAAGAACAGCTCCTCGATGCCGTGCTGCACTGGGGCGCAGGCGCTGAAGGGTTCATCCTCGGCATGATCGCGCTGGCGGCCACCTTCACCGTGACCGCGTCTGGCGTGCTCTTCTTTGACGTGTTCATCCGCAAGCCAACCCACGAGCCACACTATCACGCAGGGTCACCGGCGCTAGCAATTACGCCATTGGCGCTAGCCGTGGGCACTATCGCAACCACACTCTTGATTGGCCTTGACGCGTTGATCGCGCCGCTGGCGCAGCAGATCACCCCGCGCACGTTCTACCTGCACCTGCTGCCGACGGATGGGCTGGCCAACGTGCCGTTCCAGATCAGCCTCGTGGCCATCCTCGCGGGGGCGGCGCTGTTCGTCACGCGGGATCGCTGGCGCTGGATCACCCAACTTCCGCTCATCCCGGGCATGACATGGTGGCGCGGCGTCGTTCAAACGTTAGACTTCGCAGGCGATCAAGTGCTCAAGACGCAGCTCGGCCAGATTCGCTACTACCTGTTTGTGATCTTCGGCGCGCTGACAGCGCTCTTGCTCACAGGGAACCTCGTCGTGCCGCTGCTCGCCAGCGTGGCGGACATCCCCATCGGTGGCGAAGTCACTGATGTGCTGAAGGCCATTGTGATGGTGATGGGCTGCGCCAGTGCCCTGTTTGTCGTCATCATCCGCAATCACCTCACGGCGGTGCTTGCGCTTGGCACGCTCGGCTACAGCATTGGCGTCGTTTTCCTCTTAGAGCCTGCCCCCGATGTGGCGATGGTGCAGTTTTTGGTCGAGACGTTGACGACTATTTTGATCGTCGTCATCCTCAGCCGCATCAGTCCACAGCAGCGCGCCGCCGCCATGGCGCGGTTGTGGCAAGGCCGCCTGCGCTTCGATGAGCGCCCCGTCGGCCTCATCAAAGATGTGGTCATCGCCGGCTTGTTCGGCTTCATGATCTTCGTTTTTACGCTCACCGCCTTGCTCAACCGCCCAGAACCAGCGCGCTTCCCCTTTGCGGAGTTCTGCCTCCTGCCGATCTCGCGCGGGGTCGTTGATACCTCTGACCCCGGGCGCAGCATCTCGATCTACCACATGTGCAACACCGAGCGCGACTTCGGCTACACCGACATGGTCGGCGCGATTGTGGCCGAGTATCGCGGCACAGACACAGTTATCGAGATTATGGTGTTCTCTGCCGCAGCGTTGGGCGTGCTCACGATGCTCTCGCGGGGGTTGAACATCAAGCCGCCAACTGCCGAGAGCGCCGCCAGCGAGTCGAACCTCGCCCCCGATGTGCAAGACTCAACCCGCTTGAACACGCCTTTTACCCGCTTCGTGGCGCGGGTGGTGTTCGTGCTGGGCTTCCTAGTCGCGCTGGCGCATCTCAACTACGGTGGCACTGGCCCGGGAGACGGCTTCACTGCCGGCGCGCTGCTCGGCCTCGGCACAGCGCTGTGGTATGTAGTCTTCGGCTATGAGGAGGCGCACAAGCGGCTGGCCTTCTTCGCGCCGCGCCGTCTGCTGCGGATTGGTCTACCGCTGGTGCTGCTCGATGCGCTTGTGCCGGTCTTGTTCGGTTATCCCTTCCTCGCCCATATCGAGATCGACAAGCTGCTCGGCATCTACAACGTCCTCGACATCTTCGGCCTACACCTCAACACCACGATTTTGTTTGAATTGGGCATCATGATCACCGTCTTTGGCGGGTTCAGCGCGATCATCGAAGCCATCGCCCATCCTCAGCGCAGCGCTGAGCTTGATCACTCCACGCCGGAAATTTAATCACAATGAAAGGATAGCCCCATGATTAACCTCATCACTGCGTTGGCTGTCGGGTTTTTGTTCGCGGTGGGCGTGTTTTTGATGCTGCGCCGCGACCTCATCAAAGCAGCTATGGGCTTCAGTGTGCTGTTCAACGCCGTTAACCTCGTGATCCTTGCAGTGGGAGCGTTCCGCGGCAACGTCGCCCCCTTCACCACCAACTTCCAAGAGGGGCGCACGCCGAGCGATCCGCTGGTGCAGGCGCTCATCCTCACCGCCATCGTCGTCAGCTTCGGCTCGTATGCCCTGCTGCTCGGCATGGTCAACTTGATCTCACGCCGCTTCCACACCGTGGACAGCGACGAAGTCGTGAACCTGAAACGGTAAGGGCGCTATGCAAAACACGTTGATCTTGGGGATGGTGTTCGCCACATTAGTGGGGGCTATCGTGACGCTCATCACCACACGCTACAATCGGCTGGATCGCTGGATCGCGTTCGGCGCAGCGCTGATCTCGTGGGGGTGCAGCGTAGCCGTGCTGATTCAGGTATTCGGCGGCGAGATTCAGACCTATCGGCTCGGCGGTTACATCCCCCCGTTTGGGATCGTGCTGGTGGTGGATCGGCTCGCGGCAATCTTTGCGGTCATGGCCTCGAGCGTGCTGATGGCCGGGTTCATTTACACCATCCACTGCCACGACAAATGCACCAGCTATCCGGCGTTCATTCCGCTGTTCCTGTTCATGCACACTGGCTTGATGGGCACGCTCATCACCGGCGACCTGTTCACGTTCTTCGTGTTTATGGAGATCATGGTGCTGTCTTCGGTGTCGCTGGTGGCCATCAGCGACGACCACCTCGGCCTAGAGGCCGCCTTCAAGTATCTGTTCATCAGCGCGATCGGCTCGCTGCTGCTGCTCATCAGCGTGTCGATGTTGTATGCCGCGCTCGGGACGCTCAACATGGCGGACATGGCGCGCCTGCTCATTAGTGAGAACCCGCCATTAGTGCGCGGGGCAGCGCTTATGCTCACCTGCGCCAGCCTGCTTAAAAGCGCGGTTTTTCCCTTCCACTTCTGGCAGCCAGACTTCCACACGACCGCGCCCACGCCCGTCCACGCTGTGCTGTCGTCGGTTGTGGTCAAGGTCGGCATCTACATGATCCTGCGCATCGTCACCCTGCTGTTCATTGAGGATGCCGCTGCCGTCAGCGAGATCTTCGTCGTCATGGGGGTGATCGGCGTGTTCTTTGGCAGTTTCGGCGCGCTGCGCACTTACAACGGCAAGCGCCTGCTGGCTTACTCCACCATCGGGCAGATCGGCTTCATCCTGCTCGGGATCGGCTGGGGCACGCCGCTTGGCCTCGTCGCCGCCATTGTGTACGCCTTCAACCATGCGTTTGTCAAATCGGCGCTGCTGATGGTGTTCGGCTTAGTGAGCAGCCGCACCAGCCCCAAGAGCGCCGACTTCAAAGACATCGGCGGGGCGGGCCGCCTCATGCCGCCCATCATCGGCGTCCTCTGGATGGTCGGCGGGATGGCGCTAGCTGGCATCCCCCCTATGAATGGGTTCATCAGCAAGCTGGCCATCATTCAAAGCGGCGTCGACGTGGGCGATTTTCTGCCGCTGTTCCTCGTTGTGTTCGGCGGCATCCTGACCGTTACCTACGTGTTCCGCACGTGGCAGCACGTGTTCCAACAGCATAACCCCGATTTAAAGCTGCACATCAAGCCCTATGGCGATGGCGTGCTCGCGCCGACGCTGCTCATCGGCATGTGTGTGCTGTTAGGCGTGTATGCGCGCCCGTTGGTTGCGCTGGCTCAGCTTGCGGTAGTGCAGCTCCAAGACCCCACCAACTACATCAACGCCGTGAGGCTCTTCACAGGAGGCTGACCCATGAAAACGATCCTTGTGCTGGCGGTTCCGCTGGCGTTCTTCTGGATGGCGCTGGCGCGCATGGTCACCCTGCCCGGCTTCATCGTGGGCTATGTGTTTGCAACGGCTGTGCTGATCGTCGTCCTCAGCAGCAACAAAAAATATTCTCACACTGCCAAAGAGCCAGAGGTCAAGCTCGCGCGGCTTCCCCTGCAAGTGCTGCTTGTGCTGCGCTATATCGTTGTGCTCGCGGTTGACATCTTTCTCAGCTCGTTGGATGTGGCCAAGCGCGTCATCAAGCCCACTGTCGACGTGCAGCCGACGATCTACCGCATTCCGACGATGGATCCTGACAATCGCTCGGTTGTGACCGCCCTCTCATCGCATGGCATCACCATCACGCCCGGGACGCTGGTGGTCGATTATGAGGAGCAGGATGGTCAGACCATTATGATCGTCCACACACTGGACAAGGTGCAGTGGGACGAGCGCTCCACGTTGGAAGGACAGCGCCGCCGCTATCAACAAATTGTGAGGATGTTAGGCCTATGAGCGACGCACTGACCGCTGCCCTGAGCGTCATGATTATCTTCATGGTGCTGCTGCTGCCGTTTGGGTTCTACCGCGTGTGGATCGGGCGTGGGCTGGCCGACCGACTGCTGGCGATTGAGATGGTCACCTCCCTGTTGATCGGCATCAGCCTGTTGGTCGGCTTATTGGCCAAGACCAACATCACCATCGATATCGGGATCATCTTGGCCGCGCTCGGCTTTGCAGGGACGCTCAGCGTAGCGCGCTATGTGGCAGAAGGGCGGGTGTTCTGATGACGCTGCAAGAACTAATCGGCGCTGCCCTGCTGACGATTGGGCTGGCATTCAACTTTCTGGGCGTCGTGGGCGTGCTGCGCTTCCCCGATACTTACACTCGCCTGCACGCCTCTGGCAAAGTGGGCACGGTGGGCGTCGCGTTTTTGTGCTTGGGGACGGCCGTCCTTTCGCCAGAGAACGCCTTCAAGCTGATCGTCTTAGCGCTGTTCATCGCCTTCACTGGCCCCGTGGCCTCGCATGCTATCGCCGCCGCGGTGAGCCGCTCGGAGCATCTGCACCACATCAACGAAGACCAACTGGCCACAGGCGATTAACCCAGCTACTCTTTTTTCGTGAGCTGTTGGTAAAACCACAGCGCACCCAGCCCATAAAACGCAATCGACACGACCGACACAATCAGGTTGAGGCTCGTGTACAGCGGCATCACCGACGCTGGTGAGAAGATCGCCAGCAGCAGCACGATCACCACAACAACCAACGCAATCTGACTCGGCGTGAGGGATGAACGGTTCATAGTATGTCTCTTTCCTCAAAAGTTGACCTCGCTCACTACTACGTAGATCACCCGCACTACGTCGCATTTTTTTCAAACTTTTACATGAATTACAAAACATTTCAGGTAAAATTATGCCATAGTGGAGCGCTAAAGAGGGCATAAGGTCGCATGAAGAATTTCTGGCGTATTTTGCTCACTGTGAGCATGGCCGTGAGCGTGGTATCGGTGATTTTGCTGCTGAACTTCACCGCCCCCAACCCCACCGGTCGACGCTACAGCAGTGAGGTTCCTCTGCTCAACGGTCAAAGGAACCCACAAGAAATTGGATTATCAGGCGAGTTGATACTCTCACACGATTTGGGCATCCCACGCAATGAGACCCCTGCACAATGCATTTGCAGCTCAACTGTCGATGAAAGCAATATGCCAGACAGCGGTATGGTCAGTGATGATGGTTTCACGCACGCTCAATGCGGTTTGTGTATTGCGCGAATCACCATGCAGAAGAACTATCGTCGCCCGGACTTTGTGAGTGAGACCATCATTGCCGAGTCAAAAAATGTCTCCAGCTTGCCGACCAGTACTGAACTCCGTAGTCAAATTGAAGATTACGCGATCGCTGCACGCACCACCAACCGAACGCTTTGGATCTTCACCCGTGTCAACACAGAAGTTGACCCCGAGTTCATCCGCCTTGCCGAGAGCACGGGCGGTGGGGTCGTGCCGTACTTCACCGTGCCGGGCTATGTCGATCCGGTGGATCGAGCCGCCACTGCGGGGCTGCTCATCGGCGGCTCAGGCGTTGGGTTAAGCGTGATCGGCCTCACGCGCCCGTGGCGGCGCTTCGGACGGCGCAAAGAGCGCAGCCCAAAATGGGAGCCAAAAGACTACCCCGAGATCATCGAGGACGCCAAGCGCAAGGCCCAAGAAACCATCGACAAAGAGGACAGCCGCCTCGGCCACTAGGGCGCGCAGCAAGAGGCCTCCTCTCGCGTGGAGAGGGAGTATCGATTTTCGGAATGATGGTACTCAGGCCTCATCCCCCCTTCTCCCGAATGAGAAGGGGGCATTCGCTCCCACACTGTACGAGCAGCAAATTACGACGCAGAGGCGCAAAAAGTCCCCTCTCCGCCGAGAGAGGGGATTTAGGGGTGAGGCCCTCTGCGGGCGACCGCGGAGCGAGTCGCCGCGAGAGGGGATGTAGGGCTAAGGCTGCCTGCGCTACAATAAAGCCTCATGCAATCACACACACGAAATGGAGCAATCTTATGGTCATGGACATTCGCGGGCAGAACGCCGTCATCACAGGCGCGTCGCGCGGCATCGGGCGCGCCACTGCGCTGGCCTTTGCGCGCTTAGGGGTCAACGTCGCGGTGACGGCGCGCACCCTGCATGAGCTAGAAACGCTTGTCGCAGAGTGCCGCTTGTTGGGGGTCAAAGCGGAGGCCTACGCTGCGGATGCCGCCGACGCGCCCTCGGTCTACACGACTTGCGAGCGCATCCTGACGCACTTCGGCCATGTTGACATCCTTGTAAACAACGCAGGCGTGGCCAAGTATGGCTCCCTCGGAGAACACACCATCTCCGATTACGATTGGATGATGAACACCAACATGCGCTCCACGTTTTTGTTCACGCATGCCCTTGTGCCGCAGATGATCGTTCGCAAGAGTGGCATCATCATCATCGTGTCGTCGCAGGCAGGCTTGGCAGGCTTCCCGAACGAGACGGTCTACTGCGCCACCAAACACGCACAGGTCGGCTTTGCCCACGCGCTCGACGGTGAACTGCGCCCCCACAACGTCAAGGTGAGCCTCATCACGCCGGGCGGGGTGCGCACGACATTTGCCTTCGGCACGGGCCGCACCGAGGACATGGAGGCGCTGCCTCACATGCTTGAGGCCGACGATGTAGCCGATGCCATTGTATTCGCTGCGCAGCAATCGCCCAAGAGCCGCATCCTCAACATCGAGATGCGCCCGATGAGCGAAAAGCGCTACGGCGGAGCGTGAGCCATGCCGCCAGCCATTATCGTCCACGGTGGCGCTTGGGACTGGCCCGACGATGAGGACGCGCCCAAGTCAGAGTATTTGTGCCAAGCAGCGCGCGTTGGCTACGATGTGCTTGCCAGCGGCGGCTCGGCATTAGACGCCGTCGAAAAAGCCGTCAACGTCCTCGAGGACGCGCCCCTGTTCGACGCGGGCATCGGCAGCCACCTCAACGCTGATGGGGTTGTCGAGATGGACGCGATCATCGTGGACGGCACGACGCTCGACTTCGGCGCGGTGGCAGGGGTGCAGCGTGTGCGCTATCCTGTGACGCTGGCGCGGCAGGTCATGCAGCGCACCCCGCACAAGATCTTTGTAGGGGCAGGCGCGGACGCGCTGGCGGCCAAGCTCGGCCTTGAGCTTTGCCCCAACATCGCCTTCGTCACCCCGCACGAGTGGCAGCGCTTCCTAGAGAGAGACACCTCCGGCCCATCGGACACGGTCGGGGCATGTGCGCTCGACGCAGGCGGCCACATCGCCGTCGCCACTTCCACCGGCGGCTCGCCGTTGAAGATGCCCGGGCGCGTCGGCGATTCGCCCATCTTCGGCGCAGGAGCCTATGCCGACAGCGCCTTCGGTGGGGCCAGCGCCACCGGCCTCGGCGAAAACATCCTGCGCGTGCTGCTGTGCAAGTACGCTGTCGATCAGATTGCGGCGGGCCATGACGCGCAGACAGCCGCTGAAGCTGCCATCGCGCATATCGAACGCCGCTTCAAGCCGTCGATGGCTGGCCTCATCACCATCGACGCGCGCGGTCGGCTCGGCTTTGCGCACAGCTCGCCCAAGATCGCTGTGGCCTACATCGACGCTGACGGCCACCTGCACACGCCGGAGCACCGCCGCTGATGCCCACCGTGACCACGCCGCGCGGCACGTTCTACGTCGCTGATTATCGCCGCCCGCGCACGGCAGGCACGCCTACGCTGTTGATCCACGGGGCGGGCGGCGCTCACCTAGACATGCCCGCCCCGCTGCGCAAGAACGCCGCGCTTCAGCCCATCGCGCCAGACTTGAGCGGCCATGGGCGCAGCGCGGGCGCGGGCCAGCGCAGCATCCACGATTACGCGCTGGACGTGCTGGCGGTGGCAGATGCGTTGGGCGTGGCGGCCTTCAACGCGCTCGGCCACAGCATGGGCGGGGCGATAGCGTTAGAGCTAGCGCTGCTCGCCCCTGAACGGGTGCGCCGCCTCGTTTTGATCGCCACCGCGCCCGTGATCCCCGTCAACCCGCAGATCATCGCTGGCTTCCAGACCGACCCCACCGCCACTGCTCAGCGCATCGCCGGCTGGATGTGGCCAAAGGGCACGCCTGATGAGGTTATCATGCAATCTGCGCAGCGCATGACGCAAACCCGCCCCAGCGTCATCTTGAACGACTACACCGCCTGCGACCGCTTCGACGTGCGCGACCGACTGTGCGAGATCACCGCCCCGACGTTGATCATCCACGGTGGGCAAGATCGCATGATCCGCGCCAGCGAAGCCGAACGGCTTGCCGCCAGCCTGCCACACAGCACGCTGAAGCTGTTCCCAGACGCGGGTCATATGGTTCACATGGAACACGCCGACGAGGTCAGCGCGTTGATTGCAGCATGGCTCAGTTCAGAGGCGTCTTAAAATCGTAGATGCCATCGCGGATGGCCCAGCGCGTGCCGTCAGCGCTCACGAGGGTGTCGCCATCGCGCGTGAGCGGGCCACCCGTCCGCGGGCACGCGAGAATCGCCTCCCCGCTCAGACGGAGGTTATCGACGCTGGGGGTGTCTGGCCGCACCTGATTCAACGTGAAGACGCTGGGGCTGACCAGCCAGCCCGTCCCTTGCAGCACGCCGTCGATTTCGGCCAGAGCGTGCGCTGGCAGCAGCCGCTTGAGCAGCCCTAGACGCAGCCATGACACCGGCACACGGCGCAGCGTCTCAAACCCTGCGCGGTACAGCTCATGCTGAATGTAGATCGGGTGGAAGTTGAAGTTCAGCTCCACAAATTCAATCGGGTCGAGGTGGTGGGGGTTCCACGCCTGCCGCCCCACCGCATGACGCAGAATGGCCTTCAGGTTGCGCTTGTTGGCAAACTCCAACAAAAAATAGGCAGCAGGCGCCATCGCGCGGCGGATTTGCTGGAACACCCCCGGGACGTTCTCAAAATGGTGCAGCACGCGCACCATCGTCACCGCGTCGAACACGCCGGGCTGAAAGGGCATGTGATAGGCGTTGGCCGCCACGTACATGAAGCCCTCATCGCCGTACTGCTGCCGCGCATATTGAAGCTGACTCACGCTGTAATCGAGCAGCACCACCTCCCGAAAGCCCTTGTAGAGCGGCACTAAGCGCCCATACGCCGCGCCGACCTCCATCAGGCGCTGCCCTGCGGTTGGCAGCAGGCGCGCCATCACGAGGCGTTCCACGCGATCTTCATAGTCGCGCCCGCGCCCCTCCCAAAAGTCTGTGCGATAGTTAGAGCCTTCGTAGTCGATGATGCGGTTTTCGGTTGTCGGTGTTTCAGTCACAGGTTGTCCTTATTGGCCGGGCGCGTCGGGTTCTGCAGGCGGGATGGGTTCAACACCGATTGGCACGGATGGGTCAAGCGGGAGCGGAGGCAGCGACTGGGCCGCCACACCATCCCCTACAATATCGACGGCGTCCATCACACGATACAGCAATCTTACTTGACCGTTGAAGAACGTGTCGAGGATGTTTCGCGCTTGCATTGCCTGCCGCGCCTGCTCGTTCACCTGTGCAGGGGTGCTGCCTTGGGCATAGAGGGCAGCACGATCCGGCAGCAGCTCATCCAAAAACGGGATGCCCCCCAGCGGCACGATGCCCGTCTGAATGGGCAGGTTTTGAATCGGCACAGGCTGGTTCATCAACGTGTAGTTCAAGCCCGCCGTCTGCCCAAAGCCCGGCCATGCCACATACGGCGCGTCATTGATGCCGCCGCTGCCGTCCGTCGCCAGCAGGTTGAGCGGCTCCCCGCGCAGCAGCATCCCCACCAATTGCCCAGCCTCGTCAACATTAGATGGCAGATTGTGCAGCGCCACGGCCAACGGCTCGAACAACAATCCGAGGTTGGTCACGGGGTCGACAAGCTGCGTCTTGGCCAGCGGGATCACCGCGCGCACGTCGAGCGCCACGTCGAGCCGCTCGCGCACGGGAACCATCAAGTCGAGCGCAACCGGCAGCTCTAGACCAGCAGGGAGCTGCAAGTTGACATTGGCGCTCACCCCAAAGGCGTTGATCCCGGGCAGGTCAATCGTCGCGTTGACTTGCAGCGGCACGGGGGCCGTCAGCCGCACGACCGTGTCTGTTTGCAGCGGGATGTTCAGGTTCACGGGGATGTTATCGCGCACGGGGATCGTCCAATCGATGGTAGCATCACGCAGGCCGACCGCTGTCCCGTGCAGGCCGCCGATCAGCGGCTGGGCGACGTTGTTCTTGATCTCGAAGATCAGCAGCCCCAATGCCACCAACACGACCACCAGCACCACGTTGACCACGAACGAGAAGATGACCATGAACCGCCAAATGGTGCGGCCGATACCCCGAAGAACGCGCATGTTCGCCCCTTGCGTTGCGTTTAATCCACTTCTAAACGAAATTATAGCCCATCCGATGCGGCAGTTCACGTCACGGAATTTACACAAAACAGCGCCCGAACATCGAGCGCTGTTGTGGATGAGGGTGGCTGAGGGTTACAGGCCAGCTTCGCGGCGCAGCAGCTCCGCCTTGTCGGTGCGCTCCCACGGCACGTTGAGGTCGTCGCGGCCAAAGTGCCCATACGCCGCCACTTGGTTGAAGATCGGCTTGCGCAGCTCTAGATCGCGGATGATAGCAGCGGGGCGCATGTCGAAGTGCTTGCGGATGAGTTCTTCGATCTTCTCATCGCTGATCTTGCCCGTGCCGAAGGTCTCGACAGCCAACGAGGTCGGCTGCGCCACGCCGATGGCATAGCTCACTTGCAGCTCAAAGCGATCTGCAATGCCCGCCGCTACGATGTTCTTGGCGACATAGCGCGCCATGTAGGCCGCGCTGCGGTCAACCTTCGTGCCATCCTTGCCGCTGAACGCGCCACCACCGTGACGCGCCACACCACCGTAGGTGTCCACGATAATCTTGCGCCCGGTCAGGCCAGCGTCGCCCAACGGCCCGCCGGTCACAAAGCGGCCGGTCGGGTTGACAAAGACGCGCGTCTGGTCGTCCAGCAGTTCCGGCGAGACAACACGCTTGATCACTTGATCGACCACGAACGCGCGGATGGTGTTGTTGTCGACATCGGGGCTGTGCTGCGTGCTGATGACGATGGTATCAACGCGCTTGGGCTTGCCCATGCAGTACTCCACTGTGACCTGACTTTTGGCATCGGGGCGCAGCCAGTCCACCTCGCCCGCCTTGCGCGCCTCTGCGAGGCGGCGCACCAGTTTGTGCGCCAGCGAGATCGTCAGCGGCATCAGCTCCGGCGTTTCATTGCACGCGAAGCCAATCATCATGCCTTGATCGCCCGCCCCGATAGCCTCGATCTCCGCGTCGGTCATCTTGCCTTCGCGCGCTTCGAGCGCCTTGTTGACCCCTTGTGCAATGTCGGGTGACTGTTCCTTGATTGAGACGATCACGCCGCAGGTGTCAGCATCGAAGCCATACTTGGCGCGCACATAGCCGATCTTGGTCACCTGCTCGCGCACGATCTTCTCGATGTCCACATAAGCGCTGGTGGTGATCTCACCGATCACGACAACCAAACCGGTCGTGGTGGAGACTTCGCAGGCCACGCGCGCCATCGGGTCTTGCGTCAGGATCGCATCAAGGATCGCGTCGCTGATCTGATCGCACATTTTGTCGGGGTGGCCTTCCGAGACCGACTCCGAGGTGAAGAAGTAGCGCGGGGCCGTCATAAACGTGGTAGGCATAGTGGTTGGGGTTCCTTTCCCTCAATTGATGAACGAAAAACGCCTTCGCAGGGTGGCAGAAGGCGTGAAAACGTTGTCCATGGTGGCCTACGTTCACAACTCATCTGCCAAGGCACTGCCTTGTCGGAATTGGCACCTTTCTGGCGCTCCAGAGGTTGCCGCGAGTTCAAAGAGCCGGTCTCTCACTCGCTCTTGATGAGTGCGGAAGCACTATCAGTTGTTGGGCGCTGAGTCTAGCATAACCCCGTGCTCGCCTGCAATGGAGAAATCAGCGCTGGTGCGTGGCGTGCGCCGCCGATACGCCACCCGCACCTCCTGCGGGCGCGCCGCCCCCAGCGCATACGTCGTCCGCGGGTTGGGTGTGAGCAGCGTCAGCTCATAATCGCGCAGCAGCAGCGCCGCAATCAAGCTCATCTCGAGGTTGGCAAAGCTCATGCCAGTGCACTTATGCACCCCACCGCCGAAGCCGCTGATGCTGTGCTTGTGCGCTTTGTCCTCCGCTCGCTCCGGTGAGAAGCGCCGCGGATCGTAGACATCCGGCGCGCTGAAGACCTGTTCATCGCGCTGGTTGAGGTCGCTCGACAGCATGACCACCCACCCCGCCGGAATGCGATACCCGCCTACTTCGACATCCTCTTCCACATAGCGGAAGATCACATCCGCTGAGGGGTGCAGGCGCGTCGTCTCATGTACAGCCCACTCGAGATGCGGCAGGTTGGCAAAGTCGCGGTGGGTCAACGCGCGGTCGTGCGGCAGGTGGGCGTCGATCTCCGCCTGCACAGTCGCCAGATAGTCGGGGTGCAAGAGCAGCTCCGTCACTGTCCACACAGCCTGCCCCCACGTCGTCTCATGCCCGGCGAACATCAGCCCCATGATCAAGGAGATGATGTGCTCGTCCGAGACTGGCTCCCCATCGTCATAACGGGCGTGGATAAACTCGTTCAGCATGTCGGGGTGCTGGATGTCGCTCTGGCGGCGCTCGTGGATGATCTCGCGGATCATCGCGCCGATTTTGGCACGCGCGCGGTCACGGCGGATGTTGCGCGGCAGCGGCAAGTTCGGCGGCAGCACCGGATCAAGCGCTTTCGACAAGATCGCAAACTGTTCCCAGAACTCGCGCCCCATGCGCTCGCGGAACTCACGCCCCATGAAGGCATGCGCAGCGATGTTCTGCACGACCGGCCCAAGCGCCTCGGTCAGCTCCATCTCACCCTGCTCGCCGAGGCTGTTCAGCCACAGGTTAATCTCCTCCTGCATGATGTTAAAGTAGCCGCCCATCTTGCTGCCCTTGAAAGGCATATGCAAAATGGGACGCTGGCGATAGTAAAACGCAGGCGGGGCTGTGAAGCCGATCTCGCCAAACGACGCGCGCAGCATCCCGTAGGCCTTGTCCATGCGCAGCGCGGTATCGGTCTTTTCGAAGAAGGTGCGGGTCGGCTCTGCGCCGTAGATCACCGCAATCGGCTGAGTGAAAATGCGCAGCGAGAACACCCCACCGAAGCGCTGCTGGCCACGCCGCAGCATCTTGTTGCGGTCGCGCTTAAACTCCAACAGGTTCCCTAGAAGCGGCAAGCCCGGCAGCACCGGCGGCGTCGGCAAAGTCATGGTATCACCTCCTTGGCATTCTCATGTTGTAATGATGTTTTTCTTTTAACATAGCGTCAAGTTCCATTTACGGGGTAACGCTATGACGCAAGCCATTGTCCTCTTCGACGGGGTGTGTAACCTATGCACTTGGGCCGTCCAGTTCATCATCAAGCGCGACCCGCAAGGCTATTTTCGCTTTGCTGCCCTGCAATCAGACTACGCTCAAGCGCTGCTGCGCGAGCACAACCTGAGCATCCCACTCGATGGCACAGATGACACCGTCGCGCTCATCGAGGATGGCCGCGTCTACACGCACAGCGACGCTGGCCTGCGCATCGCCCGCCGCTTGAGCGGCCCGGTGCGGCTCGCTGCACCGCTCATCCTCATCCCGCGCTTCATCCGCGATGCAGTGTATCGCCTCATCGCGCGCTATCGCTACCGTGTGTTTGGCCGCCAAGACGTCTGTTGGATGCCCACGCCGGAACTGCGCGCCCGTTTCCTCGATTAGCCTTAAGCAAAACGGGCGAATAGACACTCGTCTATCCGCCCGCTTATCAGCCTCGCAAACCCTTACATGAGGGACTTATCCCCGCCGGCGCGCTGCACGTGCGCCATAAACTCCTGCCGCAGCGTGCGATCCGTCTTGAACGCGCCGAGGAAGGCGCTGGTCGACATCCCACTGTGGAGCTTGCCCACGCCGCGCATCATGCTGCACATGTGCACGCCATCCATCATGACCGCCACACCCTTCGCCCCCAGCACGGTCTCGATAAACTCGGCGATTTGGCGCGTCAAGCGCTCCTGCACCTGCAGGCGGCGGCTGAACATGTCGACAATGCGCGGGATTTTCGACAGCCCGATGACGCGCTCCCCCGGGATGTAGGCTACGTGCGCGTGCCCCATGAACGGCAGCATGTGATGCTCGCACAAGCTGAAGTATTCAATGTCGCGCACGATCACCATGTCGTCGTATTCGACGTCGAACACCGCGTTGTTGATCACCTCAGCGGGATCCATACGATAGCCGCTGAGCAGTTCCTCATATGCGCCTGCGACGCGCTTAGGCGTCGCCAGCAGCCCCTCGCGGTCAGGGTCTTCACCGACAGCAAACAGGATGTTGCGCACCGCCGTCATGATGACCTCGCGGTCAACCTCAGGGAAGTTCAGCTCGAAGCGCTTGAGAAACTGCTCATCGCGCAGTTGGGCATCAAGCTCTGTTTCGCCATGAACACTCACGTTAACTGTGTGGTCATGAGCCGCGCGCTTACCCTCATGGTCTCGTCCATCAGAGTCATGCCCGTGCCCATTTCCATTTTCGGAATATTTGCCGTTGGACTTGGGACTAAAGCCAGACTTTGCCATTTTTCTGATCCTCGCTTTTATTTTTGTGTCGCCCTCGACACGTGTACCAGATTGCACGATGCATGTGAGTGTGTTATGAGCAGAACGTGATGATCGAATGGATAAAGGCAGGCCGTTTGCTAAGCTCCGTGCGCCGGTGCTCACGCCTGTTTAGGCAGGCGGTAAACTGCTTCCATGTGCTGCCATGCGACACGGTAGGCGCTGTGCCCGCTGCATGGGTCGATCCAATCCGGATGCAAGTCAGCCAAGGGGACGATCAGATGCGCTTGCTCGAACAGCATAGGCTCCACGATCTGCCCCGCATAGGCCACAATATCTAGATCGAGTGTAACTACCCTAGACTTTTCACCACGTTCATCGCGGCGCACACGACCAGTCTGATCTTCGATCGCGCGCAGTTGCTGCTTCAAGGCGTCTATGTCCAGATCAGTTGTGAAGCCGACCATACTGTTCCAATACGGCGTTGCCTGAAACCCCACCGCCGCCGACACGTACCAGTGTGATACGCTCACGTTGTTAAACCGAGCCACCAGCCAGCGCAGACCGTTTTGAATGTTCACAACGCGCTGATAGTTCGTGCCCACACTGACCAAGACGTCGTGCGCCATACCATCCGTACCAGACACTCAACCAACACTCATCAAGGGTAGATGGGCAGGCACGATCAGGCCGTCGGCGCGTGCAGCGGGCACAAGTGGATGATCAGCAGGGATGCTCCCTTCTGCCATCGCTGCTATCAGCGCAGGGTTGTCTAGCATCCGCCCGAGAAAATCATGATAAATTTGACCCTGCGGCGTGACATAGCACCACGGCGCCCACTGATACGCTGAGGGTGTCTGATAGCTGTGGAGCAGCGGTGGCAGGCGCGTTGGCTCAAGGATGAGCTGCTCATAGCGCTGCACCATATCAGCCTGTTGATAGCGCGTGTGGAGCCAGCGCAGGGTGGCCTCCGCTTGCGCGTCACCTTCATTCAGGAAGTGCAGCGCGCGCGTCGTCGCTGTTTCCAGATCGCCGTAGTCGCAGGTGTAAGTGTCCGGCAGCGCCCCGCGATAGGCCGCTACGTTGGCCACGATAGCAGGTGTGCCGCACGCCAGCGATTCATACGGCGTGTTGCCGAACGTCTCTACGTAGCTGCCGAGTACCAACGTCACTGCGCCGAGTCGGAAGTAAGCGGGCATGTCCTCATCGCTGATCCACGGGTGAAAAATAACATGCTCGCGCAGGCCGCGCGCGTCAATATCTGCCAGCAGCCCGTCATAGTAAGCGCGCACGTGTGGGGCTAGTGCAGTATCGATCCATTGGGGCACAAGCAAGTAAAGATCGCGCTGGCCGTGCGCGTTGACGAGACGATCCAACAGAGCGATGGACTGCCGAATGCCCTTGCCGTCCTCTGGCCGATGCGGGTACAGCAGATAGCGCCCCGCTGGTAGGCCGAGCCGCGCTTGCAGCGTGTCGCCCTCGGCGTCAGGGTGATAGGCCGTGAAGTCCAGCCCATTGGGGATGACGTAAATGCGCTCCGCCAGCTGTGGGTAGAACTGCCCTGCTGTCGCCAGCCAGACGTTAGCTGTGTGAACAGAAGGGACAATCAAAGCGTCCGCGTTAAATAAAAAGCCGCTTTGCAGCGTCTCGCTGAACAGCACGCTACGCAGCGAAACAACTGAGCGCGTGTGCGTGTACACAAATGGGAACGTCAGCCCGCCGTCGTGGCTGTAGAAGGCGTCGGCGTTTTGGCACGCCTCGATCACGTCTGCGATGGCGTTAGCGATGTTGTAAACCGGCGTATCATATGGCTCGGGAAAGGGCTGCTTGAAGCGCAGCACAGGGCGCACCACAGCGTTGGGATGCCAGTAGAACGGCTCCAGCGCGTCGGGGTGGCGGCGCGTGCAGAATATCTCAACTTGGTGGCCTTGCTGCGCCAGATGCAGCGCCACCTTGCGCAGCTGCTTTTGTGCCCCGCCCATGCTGCGATCCGCAAACAGCGGGGTCATGCTGAACATAACGACGCGCACGGGCTTAGGCTTTGTTGTAGACAGCGATGCTGTCGCCCGTGATGGCGCTGGCGGCGTCGCTGCACAGGAACATGATCACGTTGGCGAGCTGGTCTGGCGTCACCCATTTGCTGAAGTCCGCGTTGGGCATATCGCGGCGGTTCAGCGGGGTATCAATCGTGCTGGGCATGACGCCGTTCACGCGGATGTTATATGGTTTCAACTCCTCGGCGGCAGACTGTACGATGCGCTCCGCAGCGGCCTTGCCCGCTGTATACTCAGCCATCCCCTTTGCGCCTTTGAGGCCGCTGCGCGCCAAAATGGCCACCATTGCGCCCGGCGTGCCCGCCTCCACCATGTGCCGCCCCACGCGCGCCAACATGACGTAGGTCGTCTGCGCGTTCAGGTACATCATACGCTCATAACGGCTGAGGTCATCGATCATGTGCATTCCCTCGCCCATCGCAAAGCCGCCCACCGTGTGGATCAAGCAGTCGATGCGGCCAAACTTGCGCACCGCTTTGGCGATCACAGCGTCCGCGTCTCTGATCTTGCCGAGGTCGCCCGCCGCCGTCAGGCAGCGCGAACGCGGGATGCTCAACCCTTCAGCAGCTTCGCGCACCACTGGCAGGCTGTAATCAACCAACACCAGCCGCGCGCTCTGCGCGGCGAACTTCGCGCTGATGGCCCGTCCGAGGTTGCCGGCGGCCCCTGTAATCATCACCACTCGGTTTTTGAACTCGCTCGCTGCCATCTCTTTGCCCTTGCTCATCTATTTTTCGTTCATATGTGCTGCACATTATAGCCACTGAGATTTAACGTTCTGGGCAAAAATTTAGCACTTTCTAACCCGTGAATCGCTGATTACAATCACATTTTGCATCGACATCATACGGAGTGTGGGATGGCACAGCCCAACCTGATTACGATTACCGACCCGGCCTCTGCGGCAAGCGAGGCGTTCCGCTCGCTGCGCACGAACATCATGTTCGCCAACGTGGATAACCCCATTCGCACCTTGCTCGTCACCGCCGCCAGCAAAAACGAAGCCACGCCAGAGACCATCGCCAACCTTGCCGTCACCATCGCGCGCGGTGGCAACCGCACGATCCTCGTCGACGCCAACCTGCGCAACCCGCGCCAGCACAGCATCTGGAATCTAAAGAACGAGAGCGGCCTGTCTAACATGATGCAGGACGAGCGCCTGCTGGCCCAACCGCCGCTGCTGCCCAGCGGCATCGACGAGCTTGAGATCCTTCCTGCTGGGACGCTGCCCGCCAACCCCGCCGACCTGCTCGTGAGCCGCCGCATGGGTGACATCATCAGCATTCTCAAAGCGCGCGCCAGCTACATCCTGTTCGACAGCCCGCCCGTACTGGGCGCAACGGATGCGGCGCTGCTCGCCAACAAGCTGGATGGCGTGCTGCTCGTCGTGCGGCAGGGCAAAACCCGTCGTGACGACGTCAGCCGCGCCCGTGCCGCGCTGGAGCAAGTGCAGGCCAACGTCATCGGGGCAGTGCTGACACACGCCGCACGCTGAGCCGCGCTCACCACACAGCATAGGTCGCAGTGGTCTTCAGCCCTTTGGCTATATCCAAGCGTCATAGATGCTGCTATACTATTTGCTGTCAACTATGAATCAACATTGACGATGAAATCAATCTCAGACCCCGACTCATGGCAGCACACCCTCGCCGTCGCCATCTTCGCCCAACTTGTGACGGCGATTGGCTTTAATATGTTTATCCCCTTCCTGCCGCTCTATGCCACCTCGCTTGAGTCGACCTTCAACCTCAGCATTGAGGCCGCCGCTGGGCTGACGATGGGCGCGGCAGGCATCACCAGCATGTTCGCTACCGCGCTGTGGGGGGCAATCGCTGACCGTTACGGGCGCAAGGTGATGCTGCTGCGGGCAACCTTCGGCGGCGTGATCGTGCTAGGGCTGATGGCGTTCGCCTCAACGGTAGAGCAGTTGATCGCGCTGCGGCTCGCGCAGGGCTTCATCACGGGAACTGTCGCCGCGACCAACGCACTCGTCGCAGCGGAGACCCCCCGTGAGCGCGTCGGCTTTGCGATGAGCGCGCTCCAAGCGGCGCTGTGGGGCGGCCTTGCCGTCGGCCCCTTGATCGGTGGTTTGCTGGCGGATACCTTCGGCTATGCAGTGCCGTTCCTTTTCATCGCGGGGCTGCTGTTTATCTGTGGTGTGTCTATCTTGTTTGGCATTCACGAACACTTTGACTACATGCCCACTGAGACCTCGGTTAGCATCCTCGAGCAATGGCGGCGGGCGCTCGCCGTGCCCGGGATTTCGGTGCTGTTGAGCATGCGCTTCTTGTCCGGCTCGGCGCGGATGACACTAGCGCCGCTGTTGGCGCTGTTCATCGTGACGCTGCTGCCGCCCAACGCCGACAACCTCAGCCTCTGGACGGGCATGGTGAGCAGCGTCGGGGCGATCACCGGCATCATCGGTGGCCTCGCCATGGGGCGCATGGGTGACCGCATCGGCCAGCGGCGCGGCATTCTCTGGTGCAGCATGGTGGCGCTGGCAGCATTTGTGCCGCAAGCCTTCGTGCGGGATGTGCCCACGCTCATCTTGCTGCAAGGCATCGCGGGGTTGGCGTTCGGCGGGCTGCTGGCTGCCCTCAGCGGCTTGATGGGTCAGCTCAGCCGCCACGGTTCAGAGGGAGCCGTTTGGGGCTTGGATGGATCGGTCAGCGCGGCCACGTTTGCGTTTGCGCCGTTGTTCGGCTCCACTGTGGCCAGCTTGTTCGGGGTGCGCAGTGCGTTCATCTTCGCAGGGCTGCTTTACTTGGCCGTGTTCGCACTGGCTTATATGTATCTGCCGCGCAAACGGGCGCAAGCCGCATCGCTGGCAGTGGGGGATTAATCGCAGAAACGTTTGAACTGCGTTACAATACCCTCGACACACGTACAGTTAGCGCCATGTGAATATGCCTTTTTCGATTGAGCAAGTTTCAAACCTTGATGAACGTCGCGCCAAGTACCCGCCGATTGCCGCCGCGCTGGAGGCCTACCACGGGCGCAAAAACTTCAAACCCCACGACGGCATGGACGAACTGGTGAGCTGCATCCTCTCCCAGAACACGACCGACGCTAACCGTGACCGCGCGTTCGACGCGCTGAAAGCCCGTTATGCTAGTTGGGATGAGGTCGCCCACGCCGACCCTGATGAGTTGATCGACGTCATCCGCCCTGCTGGGCTGGCCAACAGCAAAGGCCCCAACATCCAAGCCACCCTGCGCGCCATCCACGCCGAGCGCGGTGAATACAACATCGACTTCCTCACAACGCTGCCCCCCACCGATGCGATCAACTGGCTGCTGACGCTGCCCGGGGTGGGGCGCAAGACCGCCAGCATTGTGTTGTGTTTCGGTTATGGTATGCCTGCCTTCCCTGTCGATACGCACGTGCTGCGCGTTGGGCAGCGCATCGGCTTCTTGCCGCCACGCATCACCGCCGACAACGCCCACCTCGTCATGGAAGCCATCGTCCCACCCGAGGATTACTACGCATTCCACCTTCAGTTGATCTATCACGGGCGGCGCATTTGTAAAGCACGCGCGCCCATCTGCAACTTGTGCCCGATTCAGCAATGGTGCGATTACTACCAGTCAGGTGACGCCGCGACGGCCCCCTATGAAGAAACTGATTGACGAGAACGAACTTAAGATCGCCCATCAAAGCCTGAAACTCGCGCGCAGTCAGATTGCCAGCGGCAGCGTGGAGACCGAGTTCGCCCTACGCCAGATCGACCGCGTCTCTGCCCTTTTGGAACAGCTTCAGGACATCCAAAAAACACAGGCCAACGCGCTGCGGTTTGAGGCGCTGTACCACGTCACGCGGATTTTGGGCACGTCGCTGGAGCCAGACGTGGTGCTGGCGCAGGTGATGGACGCAGTGATCCAGCTCACCGGCGCCGAGCGCGGCTTCATCATGCTGCGCGACGACGACGGCAACGTCAGATTGAAAATCGGGCGCAACTTCGACCAGCAAACCCTCAACGCAGACCAAGCCAGCTACAGCCGAACCATCGTCAACATGGTGATGGACAAAGGTGAGGCCATCCTGACGACGAACGCGGTGGAAGACCCGCGCTTTCAAACAGGCGCAAGCATCCTCTCGCAGGGGATGCGCAGCATCATGGCCTGCCCGCTGCGCGCTCGTGGGAACATCATCGGCGTAGCCTATGTCGAAAACCGTGTCGTCGCTGGCTTGTTCGGGCCAGACGATCTATCGACGATGGAAGCGCTCACCAGCCAAGCCAGCATCGCCATCGACAACGCCCAGTTGTTCAGCGCCACTGACGCAGAGCTAAGCCGCGTGGTCGAGGAGCTGCGCACGCTGCGCAGGATCGACCTGCGGCTCAACGAGAAGCTCGACTATCAGGCTGCACTCAACTTCACCCTTGAGACAGCCTGCCACCTGACGGAGGCCACCGCAGGCTGCCTCTTGATGGCCAACGGGGGCGAGACCACGCTTAACCCTGCTGCGTTCTGGCCAACCGCCAACGGGCATACCTCCGGTCTGCCGCAGCGCTATCCTCAGGCGCAGGACGTGGCACGGACGGCACAAGCGCAGTGGATCACCCAAGATGACACCCATGCGGCGCTCGTGCCGATGCAGCGCGACAGCGTGGTGATTGCCGTCATCGTGCTGGAGCGCGCTGCGCACCCCATCGCGCCGGAAAAGGTGGAACTCGTAGGGCGCGTGGCGGCTCGCGCTGCTGTGACGATTGAAAACGCTCGCCTCTACGCCGCCGTGCAGGCCGCCAACCGCGCCAAGAGCGAATTTGTCGGCATTGTGGCCCACGATTTGAAAGCACCCATGACCAGCATTCAGGGCTATGCTGATCTGCTGTTAATGATGCCCGAGGGGTTGTCTGAACGGCAGATCAACTTTTTAGAGCGCATCAGCAGCACCGTCAAACGGATGGAAATCCTCGTCAGTGATCTAGCCGACATCTCCCGCATTGAGAGCGGGCACTTCTTCCTATCTGAGATTGCGGTGGATGTCGCATCAGTGATCGAAGCCGTGCGCGATCAAACGGCGCCGCAAATCCAAGCGCGCGGCCACACCTTCATCATCAACACCGAGCCTAATCTGCCCATGCTGTACGCCGACTACTATCGCTTGGTGCAGGTGCTCACGAACCTCATCAGCAACGCCTACAAATACACGCCTGACGGTGGCACGATCACGCTCAGCGCTCAACTGGACGGCCAACGTGTGCGCTTCAGCGTCTCCGATACGGGCATCGGCCTCAGCCCGGAGAACATCCGCAAGCTGGGGACGAAGTTCTGGCGCGCCGAGGACACCTTCACGCGCTCCCAACCCGGGACGGGGCTGGGCTACGCTATCACCAGCAGCATCGTAGAGCAGATGGGCAGCCGCATCGAGATCACCAGCCAAGTCGGGCAAGGCAGCACGTTCACCTTTACTGTCGCAACAGTCAGGCCAACGGAATAAGCACATGGAACACCACGTCTTTTTGTCTCCCCACTTCGATGATGCCATCTTTAGCTGCGGCGGCACGATTGCTCAGCTCGTGCGCGCCGGCCACCGCGTGACTATCCTCACCGTGATGGGCGGCAGCTTGCCCGATGTCGTCCCCGACACGCCCATCGTCCGCGAGCTGCACGCGCGCTGGCAAGCGGGCGAAAATCCCATCCCTACTCGCCAACGTGAGGATGCTTCAGCTGCCCGGCAGCTCGGCGCGGAGATTATCCAACTCAGCATCCCCGACTGTGTGTATCGCATGGCCAACGGCCAAGCTCTCTACCCAGATGAGGCCAGCTTGTGGGGCAGCGTCCACCCCCTCGACCAGCTCGAAACCTACGCCGACCTATCAGATGCAGCAGCCTATGCGCTGCAAGCAGACTACCTCTACGCGCCGCTGGGGGTGGGCAACCACGTCGATCATCAGATCGTGCGCCGCTGGGGGGTGGAACTCGCCGCGCAAAAGCCGGGCATCGTCTTGCAGTTCTACACCGACTTCCCGTACATGAAGGACAGCGGCAAGATCAACAGCGCGCTGCTTGAAGTGGGCACAACCGTCCAACCGCGCTGGGTGTTCCTCAACTCGCAAGACCTCACGCTCAAGATGGACGCAATGGCCTGCTATGCCTCGCAGATTTCAACGTTCTGGCAAAACACCGACCACATGCGGCAGGACGTTGAATTGAGCTTCCGCGTTCAGAACGACCTTTGGGGAGAACGCTACTGGGCGCAGGTTGGCCTTCACGGATCGGATAACCGCAGCAAGGAGCGAGCCAATGGCTGAATTACATGCCCTCACCCAAGCGCAAGCGCAGCTCAATGAGCTGTTGGAGGCGGCACGCCACGGGACGATCATCCCGATCCGCTTGCCCGGCCAGATCGAAGCGATCGCTGCGCTGCTCGCAGAAGCGCAAGCCGAGCACGAGGCCGCCTTGAAGGAGGCTGCTGCGAACGTCCCGGCCGACCTTGAGAGCTATATGAGGGAGGAGGCCTACTTCGTTGGCCACGCCATCCATGAGCTGCGCACCCCCATGACGAGCATTCGCGGCTACAGCGACATGCTGGGTGCAATGGGCGAACTCAACGACATGCAAAAGCAGTTCCTCGGCACAATCAAGGTCAACGCGCGCCGCATGGAAAGCCTGATGATCGACGTCAGCACGATGAACAAACTCCGCAAGAACACGCTCAAGCTCTCGCCCAAGATGGACATGTTCAAGAACATCGCCATGCGCCTCGAAAAGGACTTCACCCCCCTTGCGACCGAACTGAAGCGTCAGCTCGTGTTCGATGTGCCCTCGGGGCTGCCCATCCTCAACATCGACAGCGATCTGCTCGTGCAGGCGCTGGGCAAATTGATCGAAAACGGCCTGCGCTACAGCCCTGCTGAGACGGGCGTCGTCACCGTGCGCGGGGCTGCCGACGGCAGTGATCTCATCATCAGCATCAGCGACAACGGCATCGGCATGAACGAAGAAGAGCTGGCCAAGCTGGGCACGATCTACTTCCGCAGCGAGAACGACATCGTGCGTGAGTTCAAGGGCAGCGGCCTCGGCATCCCCGTCGCCTACGGGTTGATCCAGCGGCTCGGCGGCAGCATCCGCGTGGAGAGCGCCCCCAACGCAGGCACGACCTTCTACGTGCGCTTGCCCGGGATGACCTAGTGGGAGTGTCTAAGCCTAAACAGATGGTGATGAGGCCTCACCCCTAAATCCCCTCTCCCGCAGAGAGGGGACTTTTGCCCCCTTCTCCCACTGGAGAAGGGGGTTGGGGGATGAGGCCTTGTAACGCCAACCGAACAAGACGAGATGACGCATCACCGCGACCTTAGACACTCCCTGACCTAGCGTTTACCTTTACAGCAGAGACATTTCATGCTAGATTATTCGCGCAGCGGCGCAGCCTTTGGCGTGTCGCTCGCTTCGACACAGCCAAGTGACCGCTGTGTCTTTGTTGTTTTCTGAAGTTATTGCAGTTCACGCTCAACCTTAGGAGTCCCCCATGTTGGACAAAACACAATACTTGACCAAGGAAGGTATGCAAGCGCTCGAGGAACGCCTAGAGGAGTTTATTCAGGTCAAACGGCCAGAAGTGGCAGAACGACTCAAACGCGCACTGGAAGACGGTGGAGAACTAACCGAGAACACCGAATACGAGGATGCTAAGAACGAGCAGGCCTTCATCGAGGCCGAGATCGCCCGTATGACGCTTATCCTGCGCAATGCCCAGCTCATCGACGAGAACAAACTCACGAATGACTGCGTGCAGATCGGCTCGCGCGTTGTCATCGTTGAAGCGGGAACCAAAGAGCAAGAGGAATATCAGGTCGTCGGCAGCGCCGAGGCCAACCCGCTCATCGGCAAGATCAGCGATGAAAGCCCGCTGGGCAAAGCGCTGCTGGGCAAGAAGGTCGGCGATAAAGTGACCGTCCACGCCCCTGCCGGTGAAACTGTATTCACGATCAAGAAGATCTGGTAAACGATGTGGCAGCCCAATAACGTTGAACGCGAGCGGCTCGAGAAGGCCGAACGCTTGAAGGCTCTCGGCGTCGAGCTTTACCCCGCTCGCGTTGAACGCACCCACACCACCCAAGAAGCCATCCGCGCCTATGAGGCGGCCGCTGCGGCCGAGCCAGTTCAAGTCACAGTGGCGGGGCGCATCCGTCGCGTGAACCTCAAGGGCAAGATCGCCTTCATGCACATTGAGGACGAGAGCGGGCGTTTGCAGTTGTTCCTGCGCATCAACGAGCTGGGCGAGGAGCAGTTTCAGCTCATCCGCGAGAAGCTCATCGACGTAGACGACTTCGTGCAGGCCAGCGGAACCATGATGCGCACCCAAGCAGGTGAGGTCAGCGTGCAGTCCACCAGCATTCGCCTGCTGGCAAAATCGCTCAGCCCGCTGCCCGTGATCAAGCAGCAGGTCAAAGACGACGGGACGGTGGTGGAATACGGTGAGTTCACCGACAAAGAGACCCGCTACCGCCAGCGCTACGCCGATCTAGCCGTCAATCGTGACGTGCGCGAGGTGTTCGTCAAGCGAACGCGCGTGATCCAAGCGATGCGCGCGTTTCTCGATCAAGAGGGCATGCTGGAGGTCGAAACGCCGATCTTGCAGCCGCTCTACGGTGGGGCTGCTGCGCGCCCGTTCACGACACACCACAACGAACTCAAGCAGGATCTCTACCTGCGGATCAGCTTTGAACTGTATCTCAAGCGGCTCATCGTGGGCGGTTTTGATGCGGTGTATGAGATTGGGCGCGACTTTCGCAACGAAGGTGTGAGTTTCAAGCACAACCCTGAGTTCACGATGATGGAATTCTACAAGGCCTACATCGACTATCTCGGCGTGGCCGACATCGTGGAGCGCATGACTAAGACGATCTGCCAGCAGGTGAACGGGTCAACAACAATTGTCTACCGCGGCCACACGATTGATCTGGGCAGCCCGTGGGCGCGTACTACCATGCGCGCTGCCATCCAGAACGCCACCGGCATCGACTACATGGACTATCAAACCGCGGACGCGCTGCGTTCAGCCATTCATGAGCGGTTCAGCCACACCTTCAAACCTGATGAGACGTGGGGCAAGATGGTGGAGCACCTGTTCGGCACATATGTCGAGCCGAAGCTCATCCAGCCTACGTTCGTGATGGACTACCCGCGCGACATCTCGCCGTTTGCCAAGCGTGTGCAAGGCGATGAGTTCCACGTCGAGCGCTTTGAGCTGTACATCGGCGGGATGGAGCTGGGTAACGCTTTCACTGAGCTGAACGACCCGTTCGATCAAGCCGCGCGTTTCGAGGAGATGGCGCAGCTTTACCGCACAGAGGATGACGACGCTACCCCCACCGATGAGGACTACCTGCGGGCAATGCGCTACGGCATGCCACCAATGGGTGGGTTCGGCATGGGAGTGGATCGGCTCGTGATCTTGCTTGCCAACGTTGAGAGCATCCGCGATGTCCTGCTGTTCCCGCATATGCGGCCTGAGGCCTAGCGGCGCGTTTCAAGCGAACTATGCCGTGTGCGTTATAATGAAAGCGCCTAATTGAAACTTAAGCGGAGCATCTGTGTCCAAACTACCGGCAACACCCGCAGCACTTGATGGCCTTCGGCACGCCGCTCTGCTGTTCTCATCAGAGGGTGCGCTGATCCACGCCAACATCGCAGCGGGCGCCATGCTCAGCACTGATTTACACCTGCTGCGCAAAGAAGGATGGTCGGCAGCGCTGGCGCTGTTCAGCTTGGATGAGCGACACGGCGACTACTCGCTGAACGACATCCGAGAGCAAGCCCTCAGCAGCGACCGTCCCATCCCATTCCACATCATCCGCAGCGGTGAGTATGTGCCATGTTCGGCCTCGGCGGTGGCCGCTGATAACGGCGACCTCCACATACTGTTGGTGATCGACAATGTAGAGTGGGGCGTGGTGGGCAATGTGCTAGATCACTTCACGAAGGAGCTGAACGAAACAATTACCGCAACCAACGGCCACATCTTGCTGATCAACCGCACGTTGGAAGGCCCCCATGCTGACCCAGCGGCGGCCAAGCTCGCGCGGCGCATTAGCGGCTTTGGCATCCTAATCGCAATGCACATGCGGCGCGCCACCCGCCTGATGAACCTCATGCGCCGCCTTGAAAACCTGCGCACGGGCAAAACGCGCCGCCGCATCACCGCCGAGCCGCAGGTTTTCGCCCTCAGCAGCTTCATCGAGGACTTCATGCAGTCCCTCGACGAGCACGACCTGCTCGACCCCGAGACAGACAACCACAACTACCGCGGGCGCATCCAAGTTGACATCAACGAGGATCTGACGCTGCTGGCGCACAAGGCCACCCTCGCGGATGCCTTGCACGAGATGTTACGGAATGCTATCATGTACAGCATGCGTGGCACGCCCGTGCTCATCACGGCGCATCGGCGCGGCAGCCAAGCGCAGATCGACATCCGCGACGAGGGCTACGGCATCCGCGAAGCCGATCACGACTGCGTGTTCCAGTTGTTCGAGCGGGGCAAAAATCCGCAGATCATGAGTGAATTTGGGTACGGCCTCGCGCTGTACCTCGTCCGGCATGAGATTGCGTTGATGAACGGCAAAGTGTGGTTTCAATCCGTGGAAAATGTGGCGACAACCTTCAGCATTTTGCTGCCGTTGGCGTCTGCCTCTGCGGTGAGCAGCCCAGCCTAAGCGGCCGTTCGTTGTGAGGTTGAGATGTTGACACCTCGCCCGGCGAACGTGGCGAGGTGTTTTTGTTGATAGGAGGCTCGCGTGGATCTTTCGTTTCTCACGCCGGAGGTGTTCAACGTCATCATCATGGTGAACTTGATCGTAGGCGTGGTGTTGGTCGTGTGGCGCTTCACGTCAGATATGCGCCGCCCGCTGGATCCACCGCAATCTCAGCCTGAAGACGCCCAACCACCCGATCGTCCACCTGCCTAAACCACCCTCACACTCATCAAGGAGACCGATTCATGCTTGATATCAACCTCATCCGCGAGAACCCAGCGCTCGTCAAGGAGAAGCTGGCCAAACTCAACGATCCCGACGCGCTGGCTTTGATCGACCGCATCCTTGAGACCGACCGCCAGCGCCGCGCCGTCATTCAGCAGGCCGAGACGCTGCAAGCACAGCGTAACCGCCTGAATAAGGCGCTGGGGTTCACCCGCGGCGCTAAGAACTTGCCCGCTGAAACCGCTGCCGCCCGCGTCTACACCGCTGCTGATGCGCTGCGCCGCGCTGACCTCACCCGCGCCGTCGATATCCTCGAGGGGAAGCTCGACGCTGAACTAGCCACTGATGCAGTAGGTGACCTTGCCGCCGGTTTCGACCGTTTGAACGACGCGCTGCGCGCGCTGGGCGATCAGCACGCCGCGCTCGATGAGCAGGCGCGCACCTTCGACGAGCAGCTCCGGCGCGATATGCTGTTTGTCCCCAATCTGCCGCATGACAGCGTGCCCGTCGCCCCCAGCGATGAGTTTAACCGACCGTGGGAACCCGAAGGCCCCTTTTACAGCTTCGACTTCACCCCGCGCCCCCACTGGGAAATCGGCCCAGAACTGGGCATCATCGACTTTGAGCGCGGCGTGCGGCTGGCTGGATCGCGCTTCTATATCCTCAAGGGGTGGGGGTCGCGCCTGCAGAGGGCGTTGGCCAGCTTCTTCCTCGACATGGCGCGCGCCAAAGGCTTTGAGGAACTCTACCTGCCCTACCTCGTCTACGCGGATATGCTGGAAGGCGCAGGCCAGTTCCCCAAGTTCCGCGACGTCGTCTATCACGACCCTGAGGCCAACCTCTATCTGCTGCCGACGGCGGAGGTGGCCATCACCAACCTGCACCGCGACGAAATCCTCGACGAAGCGCAGCTCCCGCTGTACTACGTGGCGCAAACACCGTGCTTCCGCCGTGAACAGACCAGCGCCGGGCGTGACGTGCGCGGCATCAAGCGCGTGCATCAATTTGAAAAGGTGGAGATGTTCAAGTTCACCACCCCTGAGACGAGCTACGCCGAGCTAGAGTCGCTGGTGGAAGCCGCCGCTGACATCGCCCGCGCGCTTAAGCTGCCCTTCCGCCGCCTTGAGATCGTCACTGGGGACTTGGGCTTCAGCGCAACTAAGAAGTATGACCTCGAGATTTATGCGCCGGGCTGCGATGAGTGGCTCGAGGTTAGCTCGTGCAGCAACACCGAGGACTTTCAAGCGCGGCGGGCGATGATCCGTTACCGCACGACCGAAGGCCGCAAGACGCGCTACGTCCACACCTTGAACGGCAGCGGGCTGGCGCTGCCGCGCGTCATCATCGCCATCTTGGAGAACTATCAACAGGCCGACGGCAGCGTGATCATTCCAGAGGTGCTGCGCCCTTATCTGGGCGGCGCTGAACGCATCACCCGCGCCTAAGCCGTATGCTGGCTCGTTTGCCCCTCACAGCCGCCGCGCGCCACCTCATCGCTGTGGTCGTGCTGGTTGCGCTGTGGGGGCTGTTCTTCTGGCGCATCTTCACCCCCAATCCCCTTGACCGGCTCATCTTTGCCGATGTCGACTTCGTGCAGCACTACTACGCCTTTGCGAGCTATCAAGTAGAGCGCTTATGGCAAGGGCAGTTCCCGCTGTGGAACCCCTACAATCACGCAGGTGACCCGTTCGCGGGCAACATTCAGTTTGCTGCCTTCTATCCGCCGCGCTTCCTCGGGGCGCTGCTGTGGGGCGCGGATGGCTACTCCCAAGCCGATTACCAGCTTGAGACGACGCTTCACGTGCTGATCGCCAGCCTGCTGATGTACGCTTTCTTGCTGCATTACGCAAGCAGCCGCTGGGTGGCGCTCATCGGCAGCGCGCTGTACGCCTACGGGGGCTACCTGACCAGCTACCCGCTGTTCCAAGTCAGCGTGATAGCCAGCGCGGCGTGGCTGCCGCTGCTCATGTTGGGGGTGCATCGCAGCGTCAGCGTGCGCGGCGCGTCCCTCAGCGGCGTGGTTATCGCTGCGGCGGCCATCGCGCTGTCCCTGCTGGGCGGCCACCCCCAAACGACGATGTACATCACCTATCTGGGCGTGATCTACCTCTTCGTGTTGGGCTGGCAGCAGCGACGCCGCTGGATCGATCTGCTGGGCCGTTTCGCCTTGTTGGGTGGGCTGAGCGCGGCGTTAAGCGCGGTACAGCTTCTGCCCGCGTTGGAGTTCGCGCGCTTATCGTCGCGCGTCGTCGAGTACGGCTTCCTCGACAAGGGCAACGGCTTCCAACTGGTGGAGCTGCTGCACCTGTTCGTGCCGGGGGTGTGGACGTCGATCTCGCCGCTGTATGTGGGCGTGGCGGGGCTGCTGCTCGCGCTGGTGGGGGCGGCGCGCGGCGCGCCCCTGCGCTGGCTTTGGGTTGGCGTCGTCATCGTGGGGCTGCTGGTGTCGCTGGGCGCGAACGGCTTCGCATACAGCCTATTCTACCTCGCCGTGCCCGGCTTCAACGTGTTCCGCCAGCAAGAGCGGATCGCCGTGCTGATCGTGTTCGCGCTGGTGATGTTGGCGGTAGAGGGCTTGCGATGGTGGCGCGCTGCCTCTGCCGCGCAAAGGCGGCCGTTCAAGTGGGGGGCGGCAGCATTTGCAGCGATCACGGGGGGAATGGGGCTAGCCGCGGCTAGCGGTGTGCCGCTCCCGCCTGATCCATTCCTGTTTGCGGCGTTGATGGGTGCGCTAGCGTGGGCGTGGCTCCGCTGGGGGCAGGCTTCAACATCAGCGCTGGCGCTGCTGCTCGCGCTGATTGTGGTGGACTTGTTCACAATCAACACACAGCAGACCGGCTATCAACCTGACCGGCCCGAACACCGCGTGCAGCTTGCGGAGCCGCTGGCCGACCTACCGACAGCGCCCAACGACATCCGTTGGCGCGTTGATGGGGCCGCTGGGCTGCAAGGTTACGGGACGCTGTTTCGCATCCCCGATATTTACGGCACAGGGCCGTTCACGCTGGCGAGCACAGAGGCGCTGCGCACAATCCCCGTAGATCGTTTCTGGGAGGTGTTGAGCGTGCGCTATGTGACTACAT
>JBDNCV010000039.1:0-28530 GCA_046719465.1 Anaerolinea sp. | reverse complement strand
GCCGGCCCGTGACCGAAGAAGGGGTGACGGAGCACAGCGACGTCGGGGTGAGGCTGGCAAAAGTGACCCGTGAACAGGAACAGCAGAGGCAAGGCGCACCTCTCAACGTGGGTCAGCAGTACGTTTGCGTATCCTGTGTTACAATCGAAACGATAGGGCGGATGCACGAAACGTTAGAGCATGAGCATTCCAACTCCTGACAACATCTGGCGCTTGCAAGCGAACGCGGACGTCGACGGCCTGATTCAGGCATTGGAGGCGGAGGATGCTGTGATCCGGCGGCGGGCAGCGGCAGCCCTGCGCGCGATTGGGGCGGTTGAGGCGCTGCCTGCCCTCCGCATGGCCATTAGCAAAGAGCTGGACGAGGAGACGCGCAGTCTGCTCATCACTGTCACCGAATCGCTGACGGAGGAGAGCGGCGAGGACGTCAACGAGTCGCGCGTGCTGACGCCGGTTGACCTGCTGGCGGTGGAGCTGGCCAGCGACGACATCCCGACGGCGATTGCTGCCGCCCATAAGCTGGCCGAGCTGGGCGATAAGACGGCCGTCGTCCCACTGATTTTGACCTTCAACGACCTCTCCGCGCCGATCAACCTGCGGCTGGCCGTGGCGGAGGCGCTGCTCAAGCTGGAGAGCGCGCCGGTAGAGGTGGCGCTGCTGGCCAATTTGCGCCACCAAGATTGGGAAATCCGCCGCAACGGCGCAGCCATCCTCGGCCAATTGAAAGCCGAATGGGCGATTGAACCGCTCGGCAAGGCGCTGGGTGACCCGCACCCGACGGTGCGCAAGACGGCGCTGGCCGCGCTGAAGTACATCGGCACGCCCGAGGCGCGCAAAGTCGTGGCACGCTTTGCTACGGGCTTGCAGCGCAGCCAGCAGGCCAACACGACGACCACTGTCAGCCAAACGCGCAGCCGCCTGCTTGACAAGCCGCTGCCCAGCGCTGCTGCACCTAACCCAGCGCCCACCGCGCCCGCGGAGAACGTTCCCCCGCTTGAGACGCTGCCCAAAGATGTGCCGATCATCCGCGTGTCGGATCGCAAGAATCGCGGCACGGACAACTCTCAGAATCAACGGTCAACCTCTACGCTGGACGAATCCGTCGTCGATGAGTATGAGCGGCGCGGCAAGCTGGGGAACGACCCTACACCATAAGGACAAGGCTATGATGGCTCGGTTTCGGGGATGGATACTGCTGCTAGTGCTGTGGGTGCTGACGCTGCCGCTGGCGGCGCAGGGCGTGCGCGCGGTGGTCGTCAACGAGTTTGCGAACATTCGCCTTCTTCCCGCCATTGGGGCGGAGGTGTTAGGGTCGGTGCCCGCGGGGTTCGTGTTCGAGAACATCAACGGGCGCTCGGCGGATAGCGAGTGGCTGCGGGTGGTCTACTTTGGGCAGGAAGGGTGGGTCAACATCACGCCGCTGCGCGTGCTCGATGGCGACGTGGGCGCGCTGCCCGTGGCCGACCCGCGCTCGATCCCTTACGGCGGGTTTGAAGCGCCGCGCGCCGGCGTCAGCAGCCAGCAGGGGCCAATTGCCGCCCGCGCCCTCAACAACCTGCGCATCCGCAACGGCCCCAGCCGCGCCTACCCCACCATCGGCAACATCTTCACCAATCAGGGCATGACGCTCACCGGGCGCACCGAGAGCAACGCATGGCTGCAAGTCAACTATGAAGGTACGCTCGGCTGGGTGAGCAGTCGCTTTGTCGAAGTGCTGAACGGTGACATCAACAGCCTGCCGATTGACGGCATCGTCGCCAGCGGCCCGGCGATCATCGGCACAGGCGTTGACGAATTCGTGCAGGTGCTGCGCCTGCTGCTGGATCGCGTCAACCTTGCCCAGCCCTCGCTCGACACGATCCGCGCCTACTGGGCGGACGCGGCGCTGACGGGGCGCGCCGCCTGCCGCCCCTACCCCCCCCAACCCAGCGACGTGCAAATCTCCACGCCGACGTTGGCCGCTAATTTCACTGTCCTTGAGCCGCTGCGCGTTGACTTCAACGACAGCATGGCTAACCTGCGGCTGGCGATTCGCCTGTTCATTGAGGTGTGCAACCAGCCGGGGACGGGCAACCCCGTCGGGCAGGCCACCGTGGAGGGCGCGCTCAACATCGTGAACACGGTGCAAGCCCAGTTCGACAGCCTGCGCAGCCGCATCAGCGCCCTGCTGCCGCCGGAGAACGACGGCACGCGCTGTCAGTTAGACTTCAACCGCCGCCGCGAGCTGCTGCCGATCATCAACAAGGGGCAGATTTACCTTGACGCGCTCAGCCCGCGCAACTACGCCACCGGCTTCTGCTTCGACGGGGCGCAGGGCGAGCAAATCTTGATCCAGACGCTGCCGCTGCCGCGCTCCAATGTCGAGCTGTTCGTGGCCGTCAGCCCATTGGACGCGCCGACCAACTTCGTCGCCATCCAGCGCATCGGCCCCAACCAGCGCCTTGTCATCGGGCCGGTGACGCTCCCGCGGACGACGCGCTATGTGGTCATCATCGCCGATCTGGGCGGGCGCGCCGCGCCGCCGGACGGCCAGTTCGCCTTCCTCGTCAGCACGATCACCCAACTCACGCCGCCGTCCTTCCTCCAATTTAGGACAGATACCGGCGCTTTCGTCCTGACGCAAAACGCGGCTGACTCGTTCTATGAACCGCCTGTGCCGGGCATCGTCTCGCAGCCGACGCCGTTCGTGGGGCAGGCTACGCCCACCCCAACGCCTGCCTCGGTCGTGGTGTGTCCGTCCACCAGCTTCACGTGCGCCCAGTTGTTCAGCTGTGACGAGGCGAAGGCCTGCCTCGCGGCGGGCAACTTCGCGCTCGACCCGAACAACAACAGCATCCCATGTGAGCCGAGCGAGACGGGCGGCATTCAGCTTGCCAGCGCCTGCTTCACCCCGCTGGGCCAATAACAGGCGCATATTGGGGGGCGGTGACCTGTGCACCGTTCCCCCTGCCTTTGGCCTTATTACTCCACGCGGATGATGGCAACTTCGGGCGCGCCGTCCTGCGCCCCGCGGATGGACGTGTCTTGCACGCCGAAGCGCTCCAGCGATGGGTAGCGATACCAGCCGACGCGCACGCTGTAGTCCCCAGCGGGCAAGTCTCGCAGCGGGATGGTGAACGACTCCAGCCACAGCGAATCGGCGGGCTGCGCGCCGAGGCTGCGATCTTCCTGTGCGAGCGGCGCGCCCCCCTCAGGCCGCAGCACATGCACGAAGCGCACGAACGATTCGCTGGTGGGCGCGTCAAAATCCCACAGCAGGCGCACCGTCAGCGCGTCGTTGGCCACGGTGAAGCTCGACGCGATTAGGGTGATGTTGTTCGCATAAGCGATCTGTGGGCGAACGTACTCGCGGCTGCCGCGCACGAGGCGGGCGTTTTCGACGGTCAGCGTCCGGCAGGCCAGCTCCGGCAGGTCGTTGGCGGGGCAGGGCGTGGTCAGGCGCAGCTCAAGGCGGTGGAAACCCGGGCGGTCAATCGGCAGCGGCACGCGCAGCGGGATGCGCCCGTCTACGCGGAAGGTCTGATAGGGCACGCCGTTGAAGACAATCGTCACGTCGCGGCGGTCGGCGGTCAGCACCGCGCCGAAGTCGATCCAGCCGACTTCATGGGCGTAGAAATCGTGGACGAAGCGATCACGGAACGTTCCAGCGCTGCCCTCCAGCAGCAGATCGGTAAGGGGCGCATCGGCGCGCGGCACGTTGTAGATGCGGATGTCATCATCGCTGTAGATGAGGGTGTCCCATGCGTCGAGCGCGGCTTGCAGGGTGGCAGCTTGGCCGATCTCGGCGGCGCGGCGCACGTGTAAGATGACGACATCCGCGCCATATTCGCGCAGCAGCGCAGGCGAGAGCGACTGTTCCATCACGTTGAGGCGAGCGGGGTCAACCGGCGTTTGGCGCGTCACCTGCCCGGCGATGAGCGGCTTTTCGTGCGCGGTCTGCAAGTAAAGCGCGTCTTTGGCTGCCAGCAAGTGCCCCCACGGCACGTTGAAGATCGCCCGCACGTCGTCGCGCGCGCGCAGGTCATAGACGGCCTGCGGGATCTCCGCGGGGCGCAGCGGCACAGGGAAGAACATCTGCGTGTCGAACACGCTGAGGGCGGCCAGTGCTATCAGCCCACCGGAGCGCGCGGCCTGCGGCAGGTCGAGGCGGCGCATCCAGCGCCACAGCACATCCGCCCCGTAACCGGCCAGCACCGCCAGCGCCAACGCCAGCGTAAAGTTGAAACGCCCGGGCGTCCGCGCGAGGTTGAAGCCGGTCACATCCTGCACGAGCGCCCACGGCAGCGGGACGAACGTCCGATAGTCGCCGAGGTTCAGCACGAGCGGCTGATCGAGCACTTTCAAGAGCGACCCCAGCGAGAGCACGAACGCCAGCAGCGCCAGCCAGCCCCACCAGCGCGCCTCAGGCCGCTGCCAGAGCGCGACGAGCGCCAGCAGCCCCACCACCACGCCGACATAGCTGCTGCCCTCCGCCATGTTGACCCCGAGGACTTGGCGCGACCACGGCAGCCCGCCCCACAAGGGATGATGGAATGACGGCGACACCACCGAGAGCAGATCCGCGCTGTAGCGCACGACCCCGCCCGCTTCAACGTAAGCGTTGGTGGCCAGCGTGTCTTGGATCATCGGCTGCAAGAACAGCAGCATAAAGCCGCCCGCGACGGCGAGGATCACGATCAGGCGCTGGACGCTGCGCCATTCCTGCCGCCAGAGCAGCCATACGAACATCGCCGCCAGCAGCGGCATTAGCACGTAGATCACTTGCAGCATGTGGCCGCTGGGGCTGAGGTTGAACAGGACGACCGCCGCCGCGCTCCACGGCAGCAGGCGTGTCTCGGTGCGCAGCGCCCGCAGCAGCGCCCACACGAACAGCGGGACTGGCCACATCACCAACAGGCCAGCGTGCCCCTCCACGAGGTGCGCTTGGAGCGTGGGAGCCGTCAGAAAGACCGCACCCGCGAACAGGGCTGGGGCATCCTCGCGCAGCAGGTCGCGCATGAGGACGGCCATCGCCAGCCCATTGAGCGCCAACGTCAGCCAGACCATCAGGTTGTACGTCAGCGGCAGCGGCAGAAACAGCGCCAGCGCCCATGCTGGGAAATATTGGAGCTGGTTGGCCGCCAGCGCAATGCTGCTGAACCCCTGCGGATAGCCGAGGTAGGTTTGGAAATAGAACGGCTGGCCGTTGAGCAGCGCAAAGCGGAACCACCACGTGTTGCGCATCATCTCGAAGTTATCGCCGACCGTGCTGCCCATCACCGTTGAGACCGGCGAGAGCACCGCAGGCCAAGTGATCAGCAGCGCCAGCAGCAGATACCCCACAAACCAGATGACGTAGCGCCACAGATGCATGCGCCGCATGGCAGCCCCCCTTTCTTCCTTACGTTGTTATTGTATGCGGCTTGAGAAGGGCTGCCAGTGTGTCATTCAATGACGCAGGTCATTTCGTCCAAACGCCCAACGGCGCGCCCGACAGTTTGACAAGTGCCAAGCGGTTCGTTGAGGCTGACGGCGAAGGTTTGATCATCGGGGCTGTCGGCGCGCCAGAAGACTTGCTCCGGGTTGAGGACGATGCTCCGGCTGCTGGCGCTGCATGGCCACTCGGGTGGGATGGCGGTGCTGCGCCCGCTGAGGAAGATCAAAACGCAGGTGCGCCCGGGCAGCTGGTCGCCGAGCGTGGTGCTGCTGTTCACGAAGCGGTCGGCCTCGCTTAGTCCGGTGAACGTCAGCCCGCGGATGTCCTGCGCCCGCTCGCCGAGGTTGAGCAGCGCCAGCAGATCAGGGGTGTAGCGCAGCTCCAGCGGCGCAGTGAGCGCTGCGGCGGGCGAGTCTGCGATCGTCGGGCTGGGGCGCGGCGTGTTGGTGGGGCGCGGCGTCAGGGTCGGGCGAGGGGTCAAGGTAGGGCGCGGCGTGTTGGTGGCGGTGCTGGTTTCGGATACCTCGGTCGCCGTGGTTGTCGGCGTGCGCGTCGGGCGAGGGGTCGAGGTGGGGCGCGGCGTGTTGGTGGCGGTGCTGGTCTCGGATACCTCGGTCATGGTGGCAGCCGGCGTGCGCGTCGGGCGAGGGGTCGAGGTGGGGCGCGGCGTGTTGGTGGCGGTGCTGGTCTCGGATACCTCGGTCATGGTGGCAGCCGGCGTGCGCGTCGGGCGAGGGGTCAAGGTGGGGCGCGGCGTGTTGGTGAATGTCGCAGCGGGCGTCGCCGTAAATTGGGCGGGCGGCAGCAGACCCTCACCGGTGTCGTCCTCGGTGCTTTCGGCGGTAGGGCTTGGCTGGGGCGTGGCGGTCGGCTCCACAGTTGGGGATGGCTCAGCGGTCGCGGTCGGCTCCGGCGTAGGACTCACCTCCGCAGGTGGGGCGATGTTTTCGGTTGCCTCGGGCGATGGATCGTTGGCGAGGGCGACAAGGGTCGGCTCAGGTGTGAACGTTGCAAAGCCGTTCAGGGTGTTGAGCAGGCTCAGCCCGAGCAGGCCAAAGCTGCTCAACACGATCACCCCAAAGACTACCGTCATCATGAGCAGCCTACGACTGCTGCGTGGGGGGGCAAACACTTCTTGGGGTGTGGTGGGTGTGTAGACCAGCGTCTGATCCTTCAGGGTGGGCGTCATGCTGTGCGGGATGGGCGCGGGGGTGGGGCGCGGCCCAACCGGGACGGGTGTACGCGGCGTCTTCAGCTGGCGCGTGTCCTCAACGTTGAGCGGGTCATTCTCCGTGGGGTCGCTGCCGTCGAGCTGGCTAAGCTGCTCGCTCTGATAGGCGGTGCGCAGCTCGCTGATGAACAGGCTGGCCGTGGCTGGGCGGGCGAGCGGGTCTTTCTCAAGGCCGCGCAAGATCACCTGCTGCATCTGGGGGGAGATCTTGGGGTTGTGGACGCGCGGCGGCTGTGGCACGTCGCGGATGTGGCTGATGGCGATCTCCATCGGCGTGTTGCCGCGGAACAAGCGCTGGCCGGTCACGATCTCGTAGACGATCACCGCCAGCGAGTAGATGTCGCTCTTGGCGGTGGCAAGCGTGCTGTCGGTGGCCTGCTCCGGCGAGATGTAGCGCGGCGTGCCGAAGGCCGTCCCGAGGGTTTGATCGCCGGTGGCATACAGCACCAGCCCAAAGTCGGAGAGGTACACGCGGTCGTTGGCGGCCAGCAGCACATTGGAAGGCTTCACGTCGCGGTGGACGATGCCTTTAGCGTGGGCGTAGTCCAATGCGGCGGCGACCTGCTCCAAGATCTTGAGGGCGCGCCCAAACGGCATCAACTGGTTTTGCTGCTGATAGTTGGCCAGCACGTTGCTGAGGTCGTCGCCTTCGATGTAGCGCATGGCGAGGAAGTAGAGGTTATCCTGCTGGCCGAATTGGTAGATCGGGATGATGTTGTCGTGCTCGAGTTGGGCAATGGCGCGGGCTTCGCGCTCAAAGCGCGTCGTCAGGGTTTCGTCGCGCCCGGCGATATCTGGCAGCAGCACCTTGATCGCCGCGTAGCGACCAAGTTTGACATCTCTCCCCAGATAGATCGTCGCCATACCGCCAATGGCGATCTGGCGCTCGATGACATAGTCGCCTAATTGTTTGCCGATTAAGTCGAGCGACACGCTTATTCACCGCCCAGTAGGCCAAGTTCCTGTGCTTTATCCCAGTCGAGCGTGCCAGCGCTGATGCGGTCGTCGAGCTTTGCTACTTCCTGCGCGACTTGGTCAAGGTTGAACAGGCTGTCGAGGTCACCATCTGTCGTGACGCTGAGCAGCTTGTCGAGGTCAAGCTCGCCTTGAATTTCCTCAAGGATGGGCGCAGGCTCAGCGGATTTGGCTGGCTCTGGCTCGGTCACGAGTTCAGCGAGTTCAGCGCGGACGATGCGCGGCATATCCTCAGTGCGCGTCTGGCGGATGCGCGACCGCTGCGGGACGGGCGTTTCCACGATGGGTTCTTCGATGGACAGGCTCAAGATCATCGCCTCAGCGCCGATGATGGCGATCAAGTCTTCGACCACCCGCCGCCCGAAGCTGCGCACTGCGCCCAGCTCGCGGTTGCCGCGGCGGCCATCGAACACCACCACCACCATGTGATGATAGCCGACTGAGAGGACGTAAAAGTCGTAGTTCTCGCCGTCGTAGAACTGGAACAGCGCCGACGTGCCCATGGCCATCTCGTGCAGCGCCAGCAGCGACATGCTGCTGCCGGTGAGGGCGTTGCCCAGCTCGTCGCGGTTGATGTAGCCCAACGTGCCTTGCTCGATCAGCACCTTGCCGTCGCGGCTGAGCAGCAGCACGGCCATCGCGCTGAGGTCGCTCATGAATTGGTAGATGATGGGGCGAGCTTTTTCAATGTCGATCTTGGGGATGGTGATGACCTTCGGCGCAATCGTGCCGACGTTGGCCGTCGTGCTAACGGGCGGCAGCATGGCCTCGCGCGGGTCTTTGCCGTCGATCACCGCCAGCAGCACGCGCAGGAACTGCGCCACGTCGTAAGGGCGTTTGAAGTACAGGAACGGCGAATCCCGCAGCATCTGCTCGTCGAGATCCATATCCTCGTAATCGGCAACGATCAGCACTTTGACATCGGCGTTGATCTTGGCAACGCGCGCCGCCAGCTCCCAACCGCGCATGCCTTCGCCCACGTTCCACGACGTGATCAGCGCGGTGACCGGCCCCATGCGCAGCTCGTCCAGCGCGCTTTCTGCCGTCGGCACGTCAATCTGAATTACCACTCGATCAATCAGCGTCATTGCAGCGCGCACCTGCTCTTGCACAAGGCCGGTGGGGTCAACGACGATAAAGCGCGCTAATGCTGCCATACAGCACCTCAAAGGTTTTTTTGCCGTCTAGACATGATGGTGTATTATACCCAATTTCAGACCATTCACACGGCACTCCGTGTTAAGGTTCGCTAACTTCAACATGGTGCAGCCGCATCCCCTGACCCGCATCCGCCCGACACACCCCAAAGGCGAACTGCCCCTGCGGCGTGACGACGGCATACTGCGTGTCGATCCACGCGATGAAGCCCAGCGGCCCGCGCGGCGCATGTGATGTGCGCAGCACCTCCACGCCGTCCACTGTGAACGTCAGCGCGTCCGACTCCCAGAGGATCTCGTAGCGGCAGCGCTCGGCCAACAGTGGCAGATCCAGCGCCCGCTCCTGCACCCCTAACACCGCCTGCGCCGCCGGGTACAAGTGGCGATACAGCGGCGGCACGCGCATCAACGGGATGGCCAATGGGGCCAGCGGCAGCAGCGCCCGCGCCCGCCAGCGGCCTGCGTCCAGCGTGGCGGCTTTCCAGCCCCAACCGAGCACGCCCTGCGCGAGCGCGAGGTTGGTCTCGGCGCTGGCGAAGAAAAACCATGCCGTCTGCGGCAGGCGGAAGCCGCGCTGCGTGGGGTCGAAGGTGTGGTTCCACAGGCCGAAGCCCGCTGTGCCGTGCGCCGCGTGCGGCGGGGTGTCAAACTGCGCCTCGACGATCACGCGCAGCGGGGGCCGCAGCGTGAAGCGCCGTGCGCGCGGGTCATAATCGGTGATCTGGGCGTTGTGATATTGCAGCGGGCCGCTGGTGGGGGGGATGCGCAGTGCCAGCCCATCCCCTTCGGCGCGCACCTGCCCCGCCCCTTGCTGGGTCACGTGCCAGTGGGCAGGCAGGCCGTCGTGGAATGTGTCGCTCGTGTGCATCAAGGATACCCTCGCGCGGTTGCAGTGCAGTACAATGAAAGCATGGACGAGACACCGCACACCCCCCCACAGTTTACCCAACACCGGCTGTTCTGGCCGTTGATCGCGCTCATTGCGCTGCTCTTTGTCGTCACAATGGCGATGGCCGTGAACGCTGCCAACCGCGCTGCGACTTTAGAAGCGACCAACGTCGGCAGCTGCGCGCCGGCCTTCCTGCGCCAGTATGACACGGTGGACGATAGCTCTGCTGTGCTGCCCACGCTCCCACTGGGCGATAGCGTGGATGCGCTTCTCGATCAACTCGCCCCTACAGACGCGACGACTGCTGGCGCTTGTGCTGCCCCCTGAGGCTCACTGCGCCTCGGCCCAGTCGAGGATGCGGTTCACGCCGGTGAGCACCTGCTCCACGTCGGCGGCAATCGTCATGCGGATGAAGCCCTCTGCGCTCGCGCCATAGGCCAGCCCGGGCACGACCGCCACGTGCGCTTCGTTCAGCAGGCGCTCAGCCACCTCCAGCGACGGGATGCCCAACGCTCGCACATCCAAAAAGAAGTAGAACGCGCCATAGGGCGTGCGATAGCTCACGCGCTGCGGCTGACGCTGCGCGAACGTTGCCATGACCTGCGCCCGTCGCTCGCCGTAGGCGGCGCACATCGCGTCCACGCTGGCGGCCACCTCAGGGCTGGTGACGGCGGTCAGCCCGCCGATTTGGACGAACTCGGCCACGTTGGTGATGGTGTGCTGGCTTTCTTTGAGGGCGCTGTTGATGACCGCGGCAGGCGCGCACAGGTAGCCCATGCGCCAGCCCGTCATGGCGTAGGTCTTGCTGAAGCTGTTGACGATGATCACGTGCTGTTCGCCGCCTTCCAAGGCTGCGGCGCTGGTGAAGGTCACCCCGTCATACAGCAGGTGATCGTAGACCTCGTCGCTGATGAGGTAGAGGTTGTGCTGCTTGGCCAAGTTCAGCACGGCCTGCATGTACTCCCGCGAGGCGACCGCGCCGGTGGGGTTGTTGGGGGTGTTGAGGACGAGGGCGGCGGTGCGCTCGGTGATGTGGCGCTCCCACACGTCCAGCGTGGGGAAGAAGTCGTTTTCGGGCAGCGCTTCGATCTGCACCGGTGTTCCGCGCAGGACGCGCACCATGTTGGCGTGCGTCTGCCATGAGGCCGCCGGAACCAGCACCTCATCGCCCGGGTTGAGGATGGCCGCCAGCGCGCAGTGATAGGCGTGCGTGCCGCCGTGGGTGATGAGCATCTCGCTGTTGGGGTCGAAGCGGCGGCCTGTGCGCTGTGCCACATAGTCCGACAGCGCGCCGCGCAGTTCAGGGATGCCGCGGCTGTTGGCGTAGTGCGTCTTGCCTTGCAGCATGGCTTGATGCGCTGCGTCGATGATCGGCTGCGGGGTGTTGAAGTCGGGGTCGCCCGTTTGCAGGCCGACGACCGGCACACCGTCCGCCGTGAGCCGCCGCACGCGGTCAGCCAGTTTGATCGTGAACGATTCGGTGATGTTGGCGAGGTTTTGGTTGGTTTTCATCGAATTATCCTGACTGCCAGCGACTTTCGGTCGATTGTACCGCCTTAGCCGAAGGATGCCACGATCACGCCGATGGTGATGATGACCATGCCGATGATCTTCACGGGGGTGAGGGCTTCGTTGAAGAAATAGGCCGACCCCAACGCGATGATGACGAACGAGCTGGCGATGAGGATCGGGTAGCCGATACTGATCGGCTCGGTCGAGATGGAGCGCATCCAAAGCAGCGTGCCGCCGCCATACAGCAGCACGCCCAGCACGAAAGCTGGTTCCAGCAGCAGCTTGACGATATCCGCCGGGACTTGCGCCAGCTCACCGCCAAAGCCGCCGATGCGGTCGATGCTGTACTTCAGCATGAGGCTTGAAATGGCCATGATGCCAGAGGCGACCACAATCAACACGATGCCACGGGGGGTAATGCTTAGTTCCATAAGGGCTGCGCTCGCAGACAATGATCTGATGCGCGGCAACGATAGCAGGCCGTTAGGAGCTTGTACAGGCCAGCGTGCTGTTGTTGTGAGGTCAAACGCGGTGTAGGGGCAGCGCCTGCGCCGTCTGTCGGAGCGCCCACTTTCAACTGCGGACGAGGCAGGCCGGGAGTGTCTAAGGTCGCGGTGATGCGTCATCTCGTCTTGTTCGGTTGGTGTTACAAGGCCTCATCCCCCAACCCCCTTCTCCCACGGGAGAAGGGGGCAAAAGTCCCCTCTCTACGGGAGAGGGGATTCAGGGGTGAGGCTTCACCATCTGTTTAGGTTTAGACACTCCCGGCAGGCCTCGTCCCTACTTGTGCATCATCGCGTTTTATCGTATCCTGTCGTAGAACAAACTATCTATGAGGGCGTGATGGCACGTATGCCGTATCCTGACAAGCCCAAACCGCGCAGCGGCATCCCGCTGTCGACGTTCGGCTTGCTGTTTTTCATGGTCATCTTGGGGGTGATGATCGGCGGCTCGGCCATGCTCGCCAGCGCGCCGACGCTGTTCAACCACCGCGCCACACAGGATTACTTCAGCACATGGGAGGCGTGGGTCGGCCAGCGGGAAGCTGGTTTAATGAGCACACAGGCTGCGCTCGTGCATGAGTTCAACCGGTTGGAGATCGCCGCGACCCAGCAAGCAGGTGACCTCAACGCGACGGCGGTCGCGCTCGGCGCTGATGCCGTGCTGCTGCGCCAGACGGCGACACAGCTCGCCAGCTTTGCGCAAGCGACGGCCACCGCCAACGCCGCCCAGACCAGCCGCCAGATGACCCAAGTTGCGCTGGACTTCGTCGCTACGCAGAGCCAAATCAACCAGAGCGCCACCCAAGCCGCGCTCAACTTTGCGGCGACGCAGGCCGCGTTCAGCACGCCAGAGGCCGCGCTGCCCGCTCAGAGCCTGAACCTCGCAGGGCAGCCCTCGTCAACCTTTCTGCCGTTCGACAGCAGCCCCACCGCGCCGCCCGTGGGCGTCCCGATCAGCACGGCCTTCGCAGGTGGAATCCCGGCGCAGCGCTGGCTGATGAGCGGCAGCGCTGATTGGGCGCAGTCGCAGCGCGGGGTGGTGGCGCAGCAGGGGGCGAATGCGTGGCTGCTGGCGCGCGCCCCGTCCAGCGGTCGAGCCGAGATTGCGTTTGAGCCTGCTGTCGCGTCGCCGGTGGTGTATCGTGCGCTGGTCTTAGGCCGCAACGGGGAAAATTGGTATCTTCAGATCGACACCGAGGCGCTGCGCGTCACACGGGCGGCGCTGTATCGCTTCGACGGGGGGCTGCCGGTGCAGGGGGTGGGCGAGCTGCTGGCAGAGGCTGCGCTCAACCTGCCGCTGGAGGGGCTGAACCTGCTGACGCTGGACTTATTCAACGGCTTTGAGGCGCGGCTTAACGGGGCGGCGCTGCTGCGCGTGGCGGATCGCGCCCTGCCGACGATGCCGCAGTTCGGCGTACAGTTTCCATCCGGGGCGCTGCTCGCCACGGTGCGGTTGAATTAGCGCGAGAAAATCGGGGAGTGGTGAAAGTGGTGGCGATGCGCGATCTACCCCTCACCCTGTCTGGCCTACGGCCAGCCTGTCCCTCTCCCACAACGGGGCGAGGGACGCTGCAAGCCATCCCCTCGCCCCAGCCGCGAAGAGGCGGTCGGGAGAGGGACGCACATTACCAGCAAATTCTTTAGACTCCAGTCAACTTTTGACTTTCCACGGATTGTTTGCCACACTGATGAAACAAGGAGAAAACGATGAAAGAGATCATTAGCACGACGAACGCCCCGAGCGCGGTGGGGCCGTATTCGCAAGCGGTGCGCGTGGGGGACTTCGTGTTCACCAGCGGGCAGCTTGGCCTTGACCCGCAGACTAAGCAGCTGGCGGAGGGCGTGCAGGCGCAGACGCGGCAGGCGCTCATGAACGTGAAGGCTATCCTTGAAAGTCAGGGGCTGACGCTGGATCACGTGGTGAAAACGACGGTGTTCTTGCAAAACATGGGCGACTTTGCCGCTATGAACGAGGTGTATGCCACGTTCTTCCCCAGCCATCCGCCGGCCCGCTCCACCGTTGAAGTGGCTAAGCTGCCGTTGGGCGGGCTGGTGGAAGTAGAAGCGATTGCGCACGAATAGCCGCCCAGCATCGGCGGAGGAGGACGAACCGCTCATGTCGTTTATTGAAGCCCCGACGAATTTCTACCTCGGGCGGGAGTATGACCCACAGGCGCGTAAGCTCACCGACCGCATCGTCTACTATGACTCGCGCGATCTGACGACGCACGCCATCGTTGTTGGCATGACGGGCAGCGGCAAGACCGGCTTATGCATCAGCATGCTGGAGGAAGCCGCTCTCGACAACATCCCGGCGATCATCATCGACCCCAAAGGCGACATCTGCAACCTTGCGCTGGTGTTCCCAGAGCTGCGCGGCGAGGACTTCGCCCCGTGGGTCAACCCGGATTCGCTGCGCCCGGGCCAGACCGTGCAAGACTATGCGGCGGAAGAAGCCGAGAAGTGGCGCAAGGGGCTGGACGACTGGGACATCGTGCCGGAGCGCTTGACGTGGCTGAAGCACGCTGTCAAGCTCAGCATCTATACCCCGGGCAGCGACGCCGGGCTGCCGATCAGCATTTTGGCCTCGCTGCGCGCCCCGCGCATGGAGTGGCTGGGCAACGAGGAGATCATCCGCGAGCGCATCACCAGCACGGTCACGGCGCTGTTCACGCTGGCGGGGAAGAACGTGCAGCCGCTGCAAGACGTGGAGCATGTGTTCGTCAGCAATATTTTGGAGTTCAACTGGCGCAACGGGCGCGATATGACGCTGGAGGACATCATCTTCCAGATCAAGCAGCCGCCGTTCGAGCGCTTGGGCGCGTTCGAGGTCAACCAATATTTCCCAGAACGGCAGCGCTATCGGCTGGCGATTGAGCTGAACAACATCATCGCCGCGCCGTCCTTCCAATCGTGGATCAACGGTGAGCCGCTCGACATTCAGCAGCTTCTCTATCAGCCCAACGGGCGGGCGCGCGTCTCGATCTTTTACACTGCCCACTTGAGCGACCAAGAGCGCATGTTCATCACCACGCTGATCTTAGAGTCGATGATCGCGTGGATGCGCACCCAGCAGGGCACAACCAGCCTGCGCGCCCTGCTCTATATTGACGAGATGTACGGCTACTTCCCGCCGCACCCGCGCAACCCGGCCACCAAACAGCCGATCATGCGCCTGCTGAAGCAAGCGCGCGCCTTCGGTGTGGGGTTGATCTTGGCGACGCAGAACCCGGGCGACCTCGACTACAAGGGCTTGGGTAACGCGGGCACGTGGTTCATCGGGCGCTTGAACAGCGATAACGACCGCCAGCGCATCATGGAGGGCTTGCAGTCGCTCGCCTCGGCCAATGATGAGCTGTCGCTGCGCGAGGTGGCGCAGTTGATCGCGGATGTGCCGCGGCGCGTTTTCCTCATGCGCAACCTGCACCGCGAGGGGCCGCCGGTGCTGGTGCAGACGCGCTGGGCGATGAGCTACCTTGCGGGGCCGCTGACGCGCACTCAGATTGCTACGCTGATGGACGAGCCAAAGCGGGCGCTGCTGACCAAAATGCAGCACACCTCGGCATGGGGGCGTGCGCCGTCAGCGCCGCCGCCGCCACCTCCCCCACCTGAGATGCTGCGTGCGCCTGCCAGCGCCCCTGAGCCGCCGCCGATGATGCCACCGTCGCCCTACGGGCCGCCCGCGCCCACCGTGCCGAACCCTAACCCCGAGTTCACGGTGGTGTCACAGTCGGCTGCGCCTGTGCCTGCGGCCGCTCCGCAAGCACAGCCGCAGGCTGCGTCCAGCGTCAACGGCTTCATGACGACGCGCCCGCCCATCCCCAGCGAGGTGCAGCAGTACTTCCTGCCTGCCACGCTCAGCGTGCAGCAGGCCTTCGCCAACCGTGGGATGACGACGCCCGCGCAGGCCTTCCTCGCCTATCTGCCCAGCCTGTTCGCGCAGGTGCAGGTGCGCTTTGCGCATCGCGCCTCGCAGACCTTCTACACGCAGGAATACGCCTTCATCGTGCCAGACGTGCCCGCTAACGGCTTGATCTTGTGGGATCAGCACCACGCACCAACGGTAGATGCGCGCATGGTCAGCGCCGAGCCGTTTGGGCAGGCGTTGTTTCAACAAGTGCCGGCCAGCCTGCTGAACACGCGGCGCTACGCGACGCTCCAGCGCGAGTTGATCGATGTGGTGGCTGCCACCGTCCGTCTGACGATCCTGCATCATCCGCAGTTTAAGATCTTCAGCGACCCCAACCGCGACCCCAGCGAGTTCTACGCCCAAGTGCAGCAGATTGCCCGTGAGCGCGCCGACGAAGAAGGCGACCGCATCAGCCAGCGCTACGGCCAGATGTACGACCGGCTCGAAAGCCGCCGCCAAGCGCAGGAGCGCCGTCTTGCCGCCAACCAGCAGGAGCTGCGCGACCGCAAACGCGAGCACACCTACACGACAGGCGAGGCCATCCTGAGCATCTTCCGCGGGCGGACGAACTACACCTTGTCGCGCATGAGCCGCGCAGGACGTCTCTCACGTCAGACCGAGCTGGATTTGCAGGCGAACAAGCAGGAGATCGCGGCCATCGTGCGCGAGATGGAGGCGCTGGAGGCCGAATACCGCAGCGTGATGCAGCAGACGATGGACAAATGGGCGCGCATCGCCACGCAGATCGAAGAACTGCCGATCACCCCGTTTAAGAAGGACATCGCCGTCGCCATGTTCGGGATCGGCTGGCTGCCGCACTACTACGTGCAAACGCCCGGCCAGCCGCTGCTCATCCCTGCGATGTAGCGTCTGCTACAGGCTCATGACCGTGCGCAGGCCGGTCAAGATGACGTCGGTCTGGTCGAGCAGTTGGTGGTCGCTCTCCAGCAGGGCGAGCGTGACGTTGTTGTGTTCACGGTGGTAGCGCTGACTTTGGGCGGGGTCGACCACGTCATCGTGTGTGCCGTGGTAGATCAAGATGGGGATGTCGAGCTGCACGCCCCAGCTGTTGTAGCCTTTGATGTCCTCCACAAGGCCATAGTGGACGCGCTCTGGCTGGCCTGTCGCGTAGTTGAAGAACGCCCACGCGCCCGCGCTGCGCCAGCGCTCTTCCCAGCCTGCGCCTTCGGTGCGGTCACGGTTGGCCATGAAGTCGAACGCGGGGGCCAGCAGCACAGCCTTCTTGACCTTGCGCGCGCTGCCATGCCGATAGCGATCACAGTAGTGCAGCGCCACCAGCCCGCCCATGCTGCTGCCGACGATGAGCGTGGGGCGGTCATCGAGCGACTGCACGAGCGCGTCGACCGTCTGGAGCATGGCGGTGAGCGTTAGGTGCTCAAACGAGGGCTGGTTCAAATCTGGGACGTAATAGCGCACGCCCAGCGCCTCCAGCGGGGCGCGGAACAGGTTGGCCTTTTTGGACTGCGGCGACGAGGCGAACCCGTGGCAGTAAACAACGTTCCACATTTGTAAAAAACTCCTAGCAAGAACGTGAATAAAAGCGCTCAGCAGCGAATCATTGTAAACGGGGCAGGCATTGAACACTGAGAGTAGGGACAGGGACTGAAGGCCTCACCCCTAAATCCCCCCTCCCGCGGAGAGGGGACTTTGTGCCTCCTTCTCTACCGGTGGCTGTAGGGTCGAGAAGAGGGGATGAGGCCTCATTCTCCCTCTGGTGCTTGGATGCATGTTGAAACATCACGACACCCCTAAAACAAAAGAGTGGGGCTGCCCCCACTCCTGCTGATTCACTCACGCGGATAATTACGGCTGCGGCATGGGCAGCGGCTCATCGGGCTGCACCTCTTGAGTGGTATCGCCCAAGCGTTTGAGCGCTTCGAGCGCGGCTTCGCGCAGACGGTCTTTCTTAGTTTCGACGATCAGACGCAGCGGCGCAACAGCGCGCGGATCGCCCAGCTTGCCGAGCGATTCGACCGCGTGCAGCGGCGTTTGATAGCCGGGAGCTTCAAGGGCGCGGATCAAAGGCAGGACAGCGCGGGTGTCTCCCAGCATGCCTAAGAGTTGGGCGGCTTTCCCACGGACGATGGTATCTTCATGTTGGTTGTCGACGAGGCGGATCAGATGCGTGACCGCTTCTTCACCACCCAGCATACCGAGCTTCATCACGGCTGTCCGGCGCTTTGCCTTGTCCGTATCACGAAGTTCGGCCAGGATGACATGGAGTTGACCAGCAGGGTTTGACTCTGCCATGTTGGGCTACTGCCTTTCGCTTTGTGCATCCCCTCATCCTACGGGTATGCGGTTGGCGTTTACTGCGCACCGTCATTATATAACGACAATGGCGGCGCTGCACGTAAAAAACTCGTCAAGAGATTGAACGGCGGTTGGCCGGATCCCCTTTGACGCTCTCATTATGACATATTTTAACTGCCTGAACAGCAAAACATACTACACTTGTGATTAGGCAGTTTCAACAAGGACGGCCTCGTGCGCCCGCGTGATGTGGAGCTGGCCTTCGTGCAAGCGTGCGACACGATCCGCCAGCGGGACGATTTCAGGGTTGTGGGTGGCCATGATGAGGGTGCGCCCAGCATCCCGTGTGAGTTCCAGCAGCAGGCGCAGGATGCTCTCACCGGTGTCCTCGTCGAGGTTGCCGGTGGGTTCATCGGCCAGCACGAGCAGCGGCTCATGGGCGAGGGCGCGGGCGATAGCCACGCGCTGCTGCTCGCCGCCGCTCAGCTTGTCGGGGTAGGCATCGGCGCGGTTAGCCAAGCCGACGCGCTCCAGCAGCTCACGGGCGCGCTGCTGCGCTTGGCGGCGGTCAGCCCCGGCCAGCTCGCGCGGCAGGGTGATATTCTCCAGCACGGTGAGGGTGGGGATGAGGTTGAAGAACTGAAACACGATCCCAATATGATCGCGCCGAAAGAGCGTCTGCGCTTGCTCTGAGAGGGCGGTAATCTCCGTGCCGTTGATGCGGATGCGCCCGGCGTCGGCGCGGTCAATGGCGCTGATCATGTTGAGCAGGGTGCTTTTGCCGCTGCCACTCTTACCCAATAGGACGAAGAACTCGCCTTCCTCGATGCGCAGGTCGACATGATCCAGCACCAACCGCTCGCGCCCGCCCTCGTGGTAGCGCTTCACCAGCCCGTCAATCTCTATCAACGCCATACACCATGTCCTATCAGTCGCTTGCCTCATGCCATCCTACAAGGCCATTGTTAGCGTTAGATAAGGCTGGGCGTTAACAGTTGATGGGTGTTAGTCCTCGCTGGCTTTGATGCAGCCCCACGTCAGATACCACGCCAGTTCGCCTTGGCTGACGGCGTGCGGCATGACTTGGGCGCAGGCCACTGCGCCCACCTCCATGTTGATATTGGCCCCCGTGACCTGCTGGACGACCTCGCTCATGCTGGGGTTGTGGCCGACGAACACCAGCTCGGCATCAAGGCTGAAGCCCTGCACCATTGAGATTAAGTGCGCGAATGAGAAGTCGAAGTTGACTTCCTCGCGGGTGATGACGGCCTTGCCAAGCGCTTCGGCGAGGATGACGGCGGTCTGCTGCGCGCGGACGCGGGGGCTGGCGTAGATGGCGGCGGGGTTCACGCCCATCCGCGCCAGCCACTGGCTCATGCGGCGCACCCGCTTTGCGCCTTTATCGGTCAGCGGGCGTTCAAAATCGTCCTCATAGAGGGCTGCGTCCACGGCCTTGCCGTGCCGCATGAAGTAGAGTTTCATTCAGGTTCCTTTGTGGTGCGCCGCCTTAGCGAATAATCCACACGGGGTTGAGGCCGCGCCCCATCCAATAAGCGCGCCCATCCGTCAAGGATGCGATGTAAATGTTTTGCCCAATGGTAAAGGCGACCATCGTGCCGTCGGGATGAAAGTCTCCTGCTGCGTGGCCTGTTGCCTCCACCGCGCTGAGCCACGTTAGGTCGTTTGTCGCCAGCTGCCAGACGACCATCTGCGCGGCTCCTCCTGTGCTTGGCTCAGTGTACAGCAGGACTTGATCGGCACGGTCAGACAGCACAACCGGGCGCACGCGATACTCGGCGAGTTCAGCAGGCAGCGCATAGTTGGCGCTGCCACAGTCGCTAAAGAAATTGAGCATGCGCAGAGTTTCGCCATCAAGGGCAACAGCCTTCGTCCCCGCGCGGTTGAAGACGTAGTGAGTGTCGGGGTCAAGGGTGGCCAGCGTGACGTTGGTCGGGTGGGAAAAGACAACCAGCTCTATCGTGCCATCTTCCAGCGCATGGGGCACGACGACCGTCTCGTTGAACAGGCGCGGCGCGCCAAAGCGCCCCCCGCTGCTCACGGGGAGGGATGTCCACCGCAAGCGAGCCGTGGGCGACACCGCGGCTTCCGTCCCGCTGACACAAGCGATAGTTTGACCATCGGGGCTAAGGGCTGTGAATTGGCAGTTGGACAGGTCAAGCTGTGTGCTGTAGTCGTATACACTACGCACCGTGGCCGTCGGATTGCCCGGGACGGACTCATGCATGAGCATTGTGCCATTGTTGGCGAGTTCGATCCGCGTTAGAGGGGTCTGGAAATACAAGCGCTGCTGGGTCGACTGGCGAATAAAGCCGTTCGAGTCTACAGTGACAATGCTTATCTCGGCTTTGTCGCGGGTCGGATTTCTTACAACGGCGAGCTGCGCCCCGGGCGTCAAGGCCGTAAGACGCGACTGGGACTGTGGAGGGGTGGATGGTGTGAGCAAGCGCCCAATCAATATCACCGTGGCGGCGAGCAGGATAGCCAATGCTACACTAACGCTAGATTGTGAAAGCTTCATAACAAGTCCCTCGTTTAGCTTGGTTTCATTTTAGTTCATTTTGTGGTCTACTAAGCTAGTGAGTCTATTAAGAAAGTATCATGGCTGCGCTAAACCGCCAGCAGATTGAGCTGATCTTCCACGCGCACGGGCTGGGAGAAGTTCGAACAATCACTCGAACCACACGCGGCTCGGTCAATGACGTATTTCTCATCAACGGCGCGTATGTGCTGCGCGTTCAGCCGCGGCGGCATATGCGGCTTTACGCCGAAAAGCAGGCCTATGAGCTGCTGCGACAGTCCGGCGTGCCCGTGCCGCAGGTGGTCGCGCTGGATACGTCCGGTCTGCGCATCCCTTACAGCTACCTGCTGTTGACTTACCTCCCGGGCGAGCGGCTGATCGACGTCTGGCCGACGCTCTCATCAGAAACGCGCGCGAAGGTGGCGTTGGAAGTGGGGGCGCACCTCGCGCGCATCCACAACGTGTCGCTCGACTTTTACGGCCATCTTGGCTTAAACCAGCAGCGCTTCAACAACTTCTACGAATACGCGATTGATTGCTGCGCGCGCTTTGTGCTGCCCGCCAGCCAAACGCGCCTCTACACCCCTAAGATGCACGAGCAGCTTACGACGCTGCTGCACATCTGTCGTCCTTACATTCAACACGTTTCGCCGCATCTGGTTCACAATGACTATCACTTTGAGAACATCCTCGTTGAGAACGACACGGTGACCGGCATCATCGACATCGAGTGGGCGCTCTCAGGCGATCCAACGTGGGACTTTCTTGTAGAGGACAAGTGGGAGGAACAATGCGCGGGGAGCCGTGCGCTCGTCTATGAGGGGTATCGCAGCGTTCGGCGGCTCGACCCCCAACACCGACTCAAAACGCGCCTCTACAAGGCCATCCACGCTCTGGAGACCATCGCCGAGTGGCCGGAGTATCGCGCATGGGCGGTGGAACGATTGCATCGGCTGTTTGCGGATGCTGACGCTAACGGAGATGTTCCCCTCCGTTGACTTGGATCATCGTCCCAGTGATGAACGACTCACGCGCGAGGTAAACCACGGCGCGCCCCACGTCGCTGGCGTCGCCGGTGGTTTGCAGCGGCAGGCCGCGCCCCATCTCCGCCCATGTGTCGTCGGTCATGCCGTCGTTGGTTTTCATCACTGGCCCGGGGACGACGCCGTTCACGCGGATGTGGGGGGCGAGCGCCAGCGCGCTCACCTGTGTAAGCGACCAGAGGGCGGCCTTGCTCACGCCGTGGTGTGGGCGCTTGAGCCACGGCTTATGCACGCCCACGTCCAAAATGTTGATGATCGCGCCGCCGGGTGGGTCTTGCGCCAGCATCATCCGCGCGCAGCCCTGCGTGAGCAAGAACGGCGCGCGCAGGTTGACGTTCATCGTCAGATCCCAGCTTTCGAGCGTCACGTCGATAAGCGGGCCTTGCGGGAACACCGAGGCGCTGTTGACGAGGATATCGACGCGCCCGAACGCCTCACGCAGCGCGTCGAGGGTCTGCTGCGCGCCCTCTGGTTGGGAGAGATCGGCCTGCACGGTGTGAACGCGCACCCCAGCGGCCTTCAACTCGTGGACAGTATCGCGCAGCGTGTCGGGGTGGGCGCTGTTGTAATGCACCATGATGTGGACGCCGACCTGCGCCAGCTCCAGCGCGATGGCGCGCCCGACGCGATGCGCCGAGCCGGTGACGAGCGCCACTTTGTCTGTCAGGTCGATCTGCATGTCTAGCTCCTCATCCCTAGCTGACAAACAAACCGGACGGCGAAAAGCCGTCCAGCGAGGGCATGACGCAAACGGTCAGTTAGCGATACCCGCCGCCCGGGCCAACTGGCACGCCGAGCAGGTAGACCAAGCTGATCACGACGATGATCACCGGCACGATTAAGATCAAGCGGAAGATAGGATTGTCGCTCTTGAGGTGCATGTAATACCACACCACCAAGTACGCCTTGCCCAACGAAATGATGAACAGGGCCACCGAGCGGATGGCGAACAGCGGCTCCTCAGCGCCTTTGAGCAGCTCATAGATGAGCACTTCCAGCGCGGTGAGGATGCCCAGCACGCCGAACACGACGGTATACATCCCGCCCGGCACGGTGATCGTCCCCAGCACAGGCACAGTGACCGTATCGCTGTGGGCGTGGTCGTGTGCCGCAGCATGGGGCTGGATGGTTGTTTCAGAACGTTCTGCTAATTCGCTCATGATCGCGGTCTCCTAGAAGCAGTGTAAAGTCAGACAGGGGGGCAAGTTGAAAGTGAAATCCCCTTCCCTGTCCACGCTCTAAATCAGATAGATCAGCGTGAACAGCATGATCCACACGACGTCGACGAAGTGCCAATAGAGGCCGAACAGTTCCACGCCGATGGGGTTCTTGTCGTAGAAGCCTTTGTAGCCCAGCCACATGACCTGCAAGCCGACCAACACGCCGACGAACACGTGCGCGCCGTGGAAGAAGGTCGGCGCGTAGAAGCGCATGCCAATCGCGCCAAATTCCTCGGTGGTGCTGTTGAGCGTGACTGCGAGATGCGCCAGCTCACGGTATTCAATATACTGGCCGATTATGAAGACCGTGCCCATGCCGACGACCAGCCCCATGAACTGCAAGAACTGGGTGCGCTTGCCCATCTGAATGGCGCGCAGCGCCATCACCATCGCCCAACTGCTGGCCAGCAGGATGAAGGTGTTGGCCGTCACCAGCGCGATGCCGAGCTGCTCATGGAGGTTCTTCACGAACTGCGGCTCATTGAAGCGGAAGATGACGTACCCCGCAATCAAGATCGCGAAGATCACGACCTCGCTGGCGAGGTAGAGCCACATCGCCAGTTTGAGGTTTTCGTTGTGGGCGCGTACTTTTTTGTCCTCGGCATGGGCGAGGGTTCCGGCGGTCATTTCTGCCATCGCTGTTGTCCTTTTGTGCTTACTTTTGGCCGAAGAAGCTGGGGATGCCGCGGCGCAGGCTGCGCGCGAGGCCGCCAGCAGCACGCCCTAACACGCGGGCGGGCGCAGGGGGCGTCAGGTCTTTCTCGGTCGGGACGGTTTGCTTGGCCTGTTCTACGTTGCGGCTCAAGAAGTAAATCAGGCCGCCGATGGCCCCGCCGAAGATGAACAAAGAGAAAATCGTAAACAAGACAAAGCCGACGAACACCGCCAACTGGCTGCCCTCGAAGTAGCCCAGCCCGATAGGCAGGTCGAAGCGGACGTTCTGCGCGAATTCGACGCGGCTCGCCTCAGCCTCGTTGACCGACTGCAAGAAGAAGCCCCCCGGGATCATAGCAAAGGCGAACACCCCAATCACCACCAACAGCGTCAGCGTGAACACCTTCCAGATCTCATAGCCCAAGATGGTGACTGGCGCGGCGGGTTCCTCGTGGTGTTCCTCGTGGATGTCCTCTGGCTTGACGAGCGCCGTCACGAGGCCGCCTTCTGGCTCATGGGCGTGGTGTTCGCTCATCTTGGGGTCGAACGCGCCCATGCCCCACAAGAAGAAGCCCGTGACGGTGAACGTGCTGACGACGAGAATCACCCCCGCGTCTACCACCGGATCAACCGATTGCAGCGCACGGATCGCAATCACCAAGAGCGCCCCCACCACGAAGCCAATCAGCGACATGGGGATAGCGCGCGTTAAACCGGGTTTTGGAGCCATAGTATCCCTCACAAAATTGAGTTGAAAGTAGAAAAAGTCGCAAGTGGAAAAAGTTCAAAGTGGGCAAGTAGGAATGCCTGATGATCTTTACTTGATACTTTCAACTTGTCACTTTGTCACTTTCAACTTTTAACTTTCAACTTTGCCACTTAGATTATATACAGCACGACGTAGAACATCACCCACGCTGCGACCACAAAATCCCACAAGCGCATCGTCGCCTCGACAGACCAATTGTTGGCGGCGTGGTAGCGCCCGCGCTGCCCATAGCGATACACCTGCACCATCATCACGCCGATGACCACCGCGTGCAGCGCATGATAGCCGATCATCAGACGATAGACCGAAGCGTACTGCCCATCCCCGGGCGTGAGCGCGAAGAACTGCGTGAGCATAATGAAGAAGAATACCGCGCCAAGGCCGATTGCGCCAAGCCACTGCTGCATGAAGGATGCCACCAAGTCTGCCTTGACGGCGCGAAGGGCGCGGTGCATCAGCACAGCGCTGGCGAACAGCGCCACCGTTGCCACCGTGGGCAGCACAGCATCCGGGCGCATCGCGCCGTCAGCCATCCACTCGGGCGAGAAGCGCATCTGCCAGTTCACAACGATCAATGCGACGAACACCATAATCCAAGAGCCTTGAAAAATGGTGATGCCTAAACGGTTGTTGCGCGCGCGGATGGCCGCTTCACGTTCAGCTCGTTTGCGGGCGCGCTCCTCTTTTTCCTGCGGTGTCAGCACCTTGCGCGTCGTATACTGCATCTTCAGTTGTCCAATACATGCCCATCGTATTTAGATTGTAGCGTAGATTGTGTGGATTTTCACCAGTGAAATAGGGGACAGGGGACAGTAGGGGTAAGGTGTGCCTTGCCCGCTGGAGGCCTCATCTCCCAACCCCCTTCTTGAAGTGGCCTGCCTGCGGCTACCGGTAGAGAAGGGGGCAAAAGTCCCCTCTCCACGGGAGAGGGGATGTAGGGGTGAGGTCTTTAGCGGACAGGGCATTAGGCCCTGTCCCTACTGGCTACGCCATCAACATCAGCAGTTGGCGCAGGTTATCCACCAGCAGCAGGCTGCCGAGCGCCACCACGAACAGCGCGAACAGGCGGCGCAGCAGCGACGGCTTGATGCGATGCGCCAGCCGTGCGCCGATCAACGTGCCAACCAAGCCTGCGGCGGCAAAGATGCTCACCACCAGCAGGTCAAGCTCGACACCGCCCAAGTGCCCCATGAAGCCCGCGAGGCTGTTCATGGCGATCACCACCAGCGACGTGCCGACCGCCTGCTGCATCGGCAGGCCGACGAGCAGCACCAGCGCGGGGACGATCAAGAAACCACCGCCCACGCCGAGGAAGCCCGCCACCACCCCCACCAACCCACCGGCGGCGAGGATCACTGGCAGGCTGCGCGGCTCGGCCTGCGCTTGGGGCGGGCGGCTGAACAGCATGTAGAAGCCGACCGTGAGCATCAAGCTGGCGAACATCACCATGAGGATCTGCGGCGGGATGCCTTTGGACAGCCCCGCAGCCAAGTAGGCGGTGATCATCCCCGCCCCACCGAAGATGAGCGCCACGCGCCAATTCACTGTGCCGTGCGCGCGGTGGAAGAACGCGCCCATGGCGCTGTTTGTGCCGACGATGACCAGCGAGGCGGTGACGGCAGCCTGCGGCGTCTGCCCGACGAGGTAGACCAGCGCGGGCACGGTCAAGATCGCGCCGCCGCCACCCAGCAGCCCTAACGACAAACCGATCAACAACCCCAGCGCTGCATCCAGCGCAGCCATCGTCAGCAGCATGGTCTTAGCAGGTCTCCGTCTTGAGCGCGGCTGACCACGCTGCCACGCCATCGCGCAGGTTGATCACGTTGTGGTAGCCGTGGGCGCGCAGCAGGCTGGCGGCAATCTGTGAGCGGTAGCCGCTGGCGCACTGCGTCACCACCGTGTGATCGCGCGGGATGTCGTTCAAGCGCTGCGGAATGCGCCCGAGCATGATGTGGCGCGCTCCGGCGATGTGCTGCTCGCAGTACTCGGTGGCGTTGCGCACGTCCAGCACAACGAGGCCATTCTTGGGCAGGCGCTCGGCCAGCTCGGCGGCGCTCATGGTGGGCAGGGTGGCATCTTGCGGCTGGATCACGTCGGCGGTGAACACGGTGGGCACGTTGTCCACGCCGATGCTGCGCAGCGCGATCAACACATCCGCCAGCTGGCGCGCGTCCGCGAGGACGAAGTGGACGGGGCGCTGGTAATCCACCAGCCACCCGAGATACGTCAGGTAGCTGTTGCTGGTGGCGGGCAGGCTGATCGTCCCGACGAGGTGCGCCGCGGCGTAGTCGTTGGCAGCGCGCAGGTCAGCGACGAACGCGCCTTCAGCTAGCAGCGCCTCGAGCGTGGCGCGGTCGGCAAAGGTTGGTGTGGGCAGGTCGCGCAGCAGCGCTGGCCCCACCTTGTTGACGTGCTTCATCTGCGCGAAGTAGCGCGGGGCTTCGGGCTGGCCGCTCAAGAGCCAGTCAACGAAGGCGGCCTCATCGTTGAACTGGAAGGCCGGGTTGAACAGCTTCTCGTAGCCCAACGTGGTCGATGGGACTGCGCCCAACGCCTTGCCGCAGGCGCTGCCTGCGCCGTGGCCGGGCCAAATTTGCAGGTAATCCGGCAGGGCTTTGAACTTCTGCACGCTGGCGAACTGCTGCTTCGCCCCCGGGACTTTGGTTCCAGCGTAGCCCGCAGCTTCTTCCAGCAGGTCAGGCCGCCCGACATCGCCGACGAAGATAAAATCGCCGGTGAAGACGCCCATCGGCTTGTCAGCGCCGGCGGTGTCCGTCACCATGAAGCTGATGTGCTCGGGCGTGTGGCCGGGCGTGTGCAGCACGTCGATCTTGATGTTGCCTACCTTGAAGCTGTCGCCGTCGCGCACGAGGATCACGCGCGGGTCGTCGGCGTAGGCGTATTTCCACTCGGCAGGCCCCATATCGCTGAGGTAGATCTGCGCGCCGGTGGCGGCGGCCAGCTCGCGCGCGCCGCTCACAAAGTCAGCGTGGATGTGGGTCTCGGCGATGTGAGTGATGCGCAGGCCCTCTTTTTGGGCCATGTCGAGGTAGGGCTGAATGTGGCGCATCGGGTCGACGATCAGCGCTTCGCCGGTGCGGGCGCAGCCCACCATGTAGGAAGCCTGCGCGAGACGGTCGTCGTAGAAGTATCTGAGCAGCATGGGTGTTCCCTCCTGTGCGCTTAGTAATCGAGCGGGCGCATCCCAGCCATCCAGCTAGACGTGCCCCCCTTTAAATTGTAAACGCGGGTGTAGCCTTTGTTGGTGAGGATTTCGGAGCCGGTGCGGCTGCGATTCCCCGAGGCGCACACCACCACCACCGGGCGCGTCGTCGGGATTTCAGCCGTGCGCCACTCCAGCTCGTCCAGCGGGATGTTGATCGCACCCGGGATGTGCCCGCTGCGGTATTCCGACGGCGAGCGCACATCTACCAACGTGTGCGACAGGCGATTTTGGAAGAACTGGCGGTCGTAATCGACAATAGTAAGGTGTTCGTAGGCCATGTTATTTCCCCCGTTTGACCTTGTAACCTGCGCCTTCCCACGCCATCATGCCGCCGCGCAAGTTCACCACGCGGAAGCCCTGCTCTGCCAGTTGGCGAGCGGCGGCGCTGCTGCGCGCCCCACTGCGGCACACGGTCAAGATGTCTACATCTTTAGGCAGCCGGTTGAGCTGATTGCTCAACTCGCTGAGCGGGACGAGCACCGCGTTCGGGATGTGGCCGCTCTTGAACTCATCCGGTTGACGGACGTCGAGGATGAAGGGCGGGCGGCTGCCGTCGATGAGCTGTTTGGCTTCTGCCGCGCTCACAGTGCGGATGCTGACGGGCGTGAACGCCTTGACGATGGATTTGATGAGCTGCATACCAATCTCCCTATGGTGATAGATGTGATGCACGAGAAGCGGATTGTTGAGGCGGGCGAGACAGGTCTCGCCCCTACTGGACGGGCAAGCCCTGCGCCTGCCACGTGATGATCCCGCCGAGGTCATAAAGCTGAGCAAAGCCACGCCGCAGCAAAATCTGCCCCGCTGTCGCGCTGCGATTGCCGGAACGGCAGTAGATCACAATCGGCTGATCGGTCGGCAGCTCGTTCAAGCGGCTTTCAAGCGTTTGCAGCGAGATGTTGACCGCGCCCGGAATGTGCCCGCTGGCGAACTCCTCAGGCGTGCGCACGTCGAGCAGCAGGTGCGGCTGACCGCTGAACTGGCTGAGGTAGGTTTGTGGGTTGATTAGCTGCACGCGGGCAGGCACGGCCTGCGGCTGTGCGGGGTCAGCGGCGGCTTGCGCGCTGACGGGCGCGGCGGCGCTGGTCAACGCGCTGGTTTGACTCTGTGACAGGATCACCAGCAGCACGCCGACCAGCACAGCGACTGCCCCGCTCAACACAAGCGGGCTGCGCGTGGCAGCGTTGGGGGTCGTTTTCTTCTTCGCCATGG